>NZ_CP054836.1:1588541-1906250 GCF_013358405.1 Oricola thermophila | reverse complement strand
AGATGCGTCCGCGGGCGAGGTCCCAGTCCCACAGGCCGCAATGGCCGCGGGTCAAGGCGAGATCGACGCGCTTCTGCGTCTCGCAATAGGTCTCGTCGGCTTCCTGCGCCCGTGCCGCCTGGCCGAAATAGGCGTAGAGCAGGATGATGAGCAGCGAGGAGGAGGCGACGAACAGGGTCACGTTGAGCGAGAGCCGCTTGCGCCAGGGCGCGAACATGTCGCTCTGCGATTGCAGCACCGCGATCACGGCGTTGCCGTCGCCGGTCTTCACCGCGGCGGCCATGTGCGGTTCGCCGTCCAGCGTCACCTGCTGCACGCCCGCGCCGGAGCCGAACAGGAACAGCGCCTGCGCGCCCGTCAGCTTCGCCTGGAGGTTGGAGCCGACCAGTTCGCCCCGGGCGCCGCGCTGTCCGATGACCCGCCCGCTGTCGTCGGTGACGACGAGGAACCGCCCGCCATAGGTGGCTTCCTCGGGCAGGGCGCGGAACAGGAGCTGCTCGAACTGCGCGCCGCTCTTCGGTTCCAGGCCCGTTCGCCGCGACGTCTCCAGTGCGGTCTTCGCGGTTTCCGAGATCAGGGAGAGGAACAGCCGGCCGTTGTGCTCGATCTCGACCCGGTCGGTCATCAGCGCCATGGCGCGCGCCGTGAACACCACGGCGAGAAACACGGTGATCAGGACCGGGATGGACCGCTTCAGGAACGGCTCGATGGCGGTGAGGCGGGAATAGGCGGGGCTGGCCAGGAAACGGGCGTGGCCCGTCATGGCAACAGATGTGGCGTTATCCAACCCCGCAACAGACAAAATCCATTCCCCCGGCGCACGCGGCGTCCGCTCCGGCCCTCCTGGAAGGGCCTTCTTGAAACCGAATATTAAGAAACATGATCCGGCTACCGCACTCCCGAATCACCCATAATGAATCAAAACTGATTCGGGCTGTCCACCCCGCGCGCCGGTAAATTTTCCATTACGGCATCCACGGCCCGGTTTTGCGGGCCGGGGAGGGGTCATGCCAGCGTCCGGTCGAGGATGTCGCGCACGTCGCGCGAGAGCCGCGGCCGCGCGGAAAGCCCTTCCATCGCCTTGCGCGCCATTTCGCGGCGGCCCGGTTCCAGATTCTTCCACGACCGCATCGCCGTCATCAGTCGCGCGGCCACCTGCGGGTTGGCGCCGTCCAGCCGCCCGATCGCCTGGCACAGGAACTGGTAGCCTTCGCCGTCCGGCCGGTTGAAGCCGGTCGGGTTGCCGGCCGAGAAGGCGCCGATCAGCGCCCGCACCCGGTTCGGGTTGTCCCAGGAGAACCCGGTCTGGCCGGTCAGCGCCTTGACGGTCTCGAGGGTTTCGGCGCCCGGCGCGGTCGCCTGGATCGTGAACCACTTGTCCATGACGATCGGCTCGTTGCGGAACTCGTCCTGGAACGCCTTCAGCGCGTCGATTGTCTCGTCGGTGCGCGGCGAGAGATGGACCAGCAGGGTGAGCGCGTGCGCCCGGTCGGTCATGTTGTCGGCCTGCGCGAAGGCCTTCGCGGCGAGGGCGGTGTCCTGGCTGCCGTGGCAGAGATAGGACAGAGCGATGTTGCGAAGGGCGCGGCGGCCGGCGCTTGCCGCGTCGGGCGAGTAGGAACCGGCGGGCTCCAGCCCGTGGAACAGCCGTGCGAAGATGCGCTCGCCGAACCGTCCGAGCTGTCGCGAGGCGGCGCGGTGTACCGCGTGGATGGTGTCGGGGTCGATATCGTTGCCGATCTCGCGCGCGATGTCGTTCTCACCCGGCATCGTCAGGCACAGTGCCCGGTATGCGTGCTCGTAGGAATCGTCGGCGGCGATGTCCATGAAGATCGCGCAGGTTTCCTCGTCGAAGACCTCGCCGCGCTCGTCCGCGGACCGGGCGGCGGCCTGCTTCATCTGCCGCGTCACCAGCGTCGACAGGGCCTGCCAGCGGCCGTATTCGTCCGGATCGTTGCGGGCGAGGAAGGCAAGGTCGGCGTCCTCCGCCTCGGGGAACAGCGTCACCGGCGCGGAGAAGCCGCGCAGCAGCGAGGCGACGGGGCGTTCGTTGATCCCCTCGAAGACGACGGTGTGCTTCGGCTCGCGCAGGTGGATGACGTCGCCCGTCACCTCGGCGCCGGAGACCGCCGTCCATTCCATGTCGCCGGAACCGGCCGAGACCAGTCCGAATTTCACGGGGATGTGCATCGGCGCGTGCGGCGCGCCCTCGATCGGCGGCGTCAGCCGCTGCTCGATGGTCATCGTGAAGCGCTTCGGGCCGGCGTCGTGGTGCGAGGAGACGGTCAGGTTCGGCGTGCCGGGCTGGTCGTACCACAGCGCGAATTGCGCGAGATCCGCGCCGGTCGCGTCCTCGAAGGCCTTGATGAACTGCTCGATCGTCGCGGCCTCGCCGTCGTGCCGCTCGAAATAGAGATCGAGGCCCTTGCGGAACCCGTCCTCGCCGAGGATCGTGCGGATCATGCGCACGACCTCCGATCCCTTTTCGTAGACGGTGGCTGTGTAGAAGTTGTTGATCTCGGAATAGCGCCGCGGCCGCACCGGGTGGGCCAGCGGTCCTGCGTCCTCGGGGAACTGGTGGGCCTTCAGCAGCTTCACCTCGGCGATGCGCTTGACGGTGCGCGAACGCATGTCGGCGGAGAACTCGTGGTCGCGGAAAACCGTCAGCCCTTCCTTCAGGCACAGCTGGAACCAGTCGCGGCAAGTGATTCTGTTGCCTGTCCAGTTGTGGAAATACTCGTGCGCGATGATCGCCTCGATATTGGCGTAGTCGGCATCGGTCGCTGTCCGCTCGTCGGCCAGCACGTACTTGTCGTTGAAGATGTTGAGGCCCTTGTTCTCCATGGCCCCCATGTTGAAGTCCGACACGGCGACGATCATGAAGATGTCGAGGTCGTATTCGCGGCCGAACGTCTCCTCGTCCCATTTCATCGAGCGCTTCAGCGCGTCCATCGCGTAGGCCGCGCGCGGCTCCTTGCCGTGCTCGACATAGATCTCCAGCGCCACCTCGCGGCCGCTCATCGTGGTGAACGTGTCGCGCACCACGCCGAGATTGCCGGCAACCAGCGCGAACAGGTAGGACGGCTTGGGGAAGGGGTCGTGCCACACGGCATAGTGCCAGCCGTTTTCCAGCCTGCCGGATTCGGTCCGGTTGCCGTTGGAGAGCAGCAGCGGCGCGTCCTCGGTGCGTGCCTCGATGCGCACCGTGTAGACCGACAGCACGTCCGGACGGTCGAGGAAGTAGGTGATGCGGCGGAACCCTTCCGCCTCGCACTGGGTGCAATAGGTGCCGTTCGAGCGGTAGAGCCCCATCAACTGCTTGTTGGCGGACGGGTTCAGCCGCGTCTCGATCTCCACGGTGAAGGTCTCGTCGGCCGGCACGTCGCCGATGACGAGCCGGTCGGGAGAGGCGGTGTAGCCGTTCTCCGCCGGCGTTTCACCGTTTACCTTGAGGCCGGCAAGCGTCAGCTCGTCGCCGTCGAGCACCAGCGGCGTGTCCGGGGCGACGCCCGCGCGGCGGCGCACCGAGAGCTTCGCGCGTACCGTCGTCGCTTCGGGCTCGAGCGTGAAGGCGAGATCGGTCGTGTCGATCAGGTAATCGCTCGGCCGGTAGTCTTCGAGGCGAATGACGGTTCCGGTTTCGGTACGCATGGCTCTTTCCTGCTTTTCGGCTGGGCATCCCCGGGCGCCGGGGGACGTAAATTGCACGCATGGCGACCTTGACGCTCGACATTGGGGCCGCATGCAATATGTTCGCGGAGACGAAGCCGACCGGTTTCGCAACCGCACAACAACCGACATGGCGGATCAAGGGATTGAAATCAAGATGAATGTCGCTCCCCCCAAATTCGGTGCAAAGTCGCTTGTCGGGGCCTCGCTCCGCCGCAAGGAGGATGATGCCTTCCTGCGCGGCAAGGGCTGCTACACCTCCGACATCCGCAAGCCGGGCATGCTGGAAGGCTTTGTCGTCCGCTCGCCCGTGGCCAACGGAACGTTCCGGATCGGCTCGCTCGACGAGGCGAGGGCCGCCCCCGGCGTCCATCTGGTCCTGACGGCCGAGGACATTTCCCATCTCGGAACCCTGACCGCCATGGGCATGCGGCCGGGCCCCGACGGGAAGAAGGCACCCTACCGGCCGATTCCCGTCCTGGCGAAGGACCGTGTGCGCCATGTCGGCGATGCCGTCGCGTTCGTGGTGGCCGAGACGCTGGACCAGGCGCGTGACGCGGCCGAGCTGATCGGGATCGACTACGATTCCGAGGATGCCGTCACCTCCATGACCGCCGCGCTTGAAGAGGGCGCGCCGCTGGTCTGGCCCGAGGCCGGCTCCAACGTCGCCTTCGTCAACACCCACGGCGACGCCGAAAAGGCGGAGGAGGTTTTCGCCTCGGCGGCCCACGTGACGAAGATCGACTTCATCCAGAACCGGCTCGTCGCCAACTACATGGAGACGCGTGCGGCAATCGGCGAATATGATGCCGAGGCCAACCGCTTCACGCTCACCTGCGGCTCGCAGGGCGTGCACGGCCAGCGCGACATCATCCGCGACGGCGTCTTCGGCGGCGGGATCGACCTGCATGTCATCACGCCGGATGTCGGCGGCGGCTTCGGGCCGAAGAGCTTCGTCTATCGCGAATATCCGCTCGTGCTCGAGGCGGCGAAGCGCCTCGGCCGCCCGGTTCGCTGGGTCGGCGACCGCACCGAGCACTTCCTTGTCGATGCCCATGGACGCGACAACACCGTTCATGCCGAGATGGCGATGGACGGGGAGGGGCGGTTCCTCGCCCTGCGCATCCGGCTGGTTGCCGACATGGGCGCCTATACCCACCAGTTCGGCGTCGCCATTCCGTGGTTCGGCGCGGCCATGGCGACGGGCGTCTACGACATTCCGGTGCTCGACTTCCATCTCACCGGCGTCTTTACCAACACGGCGCCGGTCGATGCCTATCGCGGCGCGGGCCGGCCCGAGGCGGCTTTCCTGATCGAGAAGCTGGTGGATGCCTGCGCGCGCGATCTCGGCCTTCCGCGCGAGGAGATACGCCGCCGCAACTTCATCCGCCCGGAGCAGATGCCCTACACCACCCAGGGCGGCCGCACCTACGATGTCGGCGAGTTCGAGGCCTGCATGGAGCGCGCCATGGAGAAGGCCGACTGGGCCGGTTTCGAGAAGCGGCTCGAGGAATCGAAGGCAAGGGGAAAGATCCGCGGCATCGGCATGTCCTACTATATCGAGGCCTGCGCCTTTGCCGGTTCCGAGCCGGCTTACGTGCAGCTTCTCGAAGACGGCACCGTCACCATGGATATCGGCACCCAGTCCAACGGGCAGGGCCATGCCACGGCCTATGCCCAGTTCGTGGCCGAGACGCTCGGTCTCGACATCGACAAGGTCACCGTCATCCAGGGCGATTCCGACCGCATTCCGACGGGCGGCGGCACCGGCGGTTCGCGCTCCATCCCGCTGGGCGGCGTCTCGGCCTTCTATGCCGGCGAGGAACTGGCGAAGAAGATCAGGAAACTGGCCGCCGACGAGCTGGAGGCTTCCGCCGACGACATCGAGCTTGTCGACGGCGAGGCGGTGGTCGCCGGAACGGACCGCAAGATCTCCTTTGCCGACATTGCCAGGAACGCGCCCGACGCGGCCGAGCTGAAGGCGATGGGCGAGTTCACCCAGAACGAGGCGACCTATCCCAATGGCTGCCATATCTGCGAGGTCGAGATCGATCCCCTGACCGGCGTCACCGAGGTGGTGCGCTATTCCATCGTGGACGACTACGGCATGACGGTGAATCCGCTGCTGCTGGGCGGCCAGGTGCATGGCGGCGTGGTGCAGGGTATCGGCCAGGCGCTCTACGAGAACGCCGTCTATGACGAGTCCGGCCAGCTTCTCACCGCCACCTTCATGGACTACAACATGCCGCGCGCCGATTATTTCCCGTTCTTCGAGTTCGAGACGCGGAACGTGCCCTCGACAACCAACGCGCTGGGCATAAAGGGCGCCGGCGAGGCGGCAACCATCGGCGCGACGCCGGCGGTCATGAATGCCGTCACCGACGCGCTGTGGCGCGCAAGGGGCGTCGGCCACATCGACATGCCGGCGACGCCGCAGAAGGTCTGGGAAGCGCTGAACGGCTAGGGGAAAGTTCATGCGCGCGCTCGTTCAACGCGTTTCGCGGGCCAGCGTCACGGTCGATGGCGAGGTGGCCGGGGAGATCGGCGAGGGCCTGCTGGTCCTCGTCTGCGCCATGCGGGGCGATGCAGAGGCCCAGTCGGAATGGCTGGCGCGCAAGGTCGTCAATCTGCGCATCTTCCCCGACACGGAGGGCCGCATGAACCGGTCGCTTCTCGATACGGGCGGCGCGGCGCTGGTCGTCAGCCAGTTCACGCTGGCCGCCGAGACGAAGGGCAACCGACCCGGCTTCTCGACCGCCGCCGCACCGGAAGAGGGAAAGCGGCTCTACGAGCATTTCTCGGAGCAGGTGAGGGCACATGGCGTCGCCGTTGCCAACGGCATCTTCGGCGCGGACATGAAGGTCGAGCTGGTCAATGACGGGCCGGTGACGATCTGGCTCGACAGCGAGGCGCGCTGATCGCCGGGGCCGTGCGCCCGCTTCGGTGACGCCCGCGCGATACCTGCGGCCTGTCTTGCCCCCGTTGGATGAATCGCGCCCCTCTTGCCCGGAATTCCGGCATTTCCGCGAAAACTTGTCCACCGCATCCGGCCCTCCCGTACCCTTCTTTCCGTGACGACGGAGAGGGTCATGGATTTCGACTGGAAACGGGCGGTGGAGCGCAACCTGGACGATCTCTTGCGGATCGTCGCGCGGCTGTTCCTCTTGGCGGGGATCAGGACCGGACGCTCGCTCGTCTTCCTGCCGCGCGGGCTTCGCGCCTGCATCCTGTCGGTCCTGCGCCCCGCCGAGTTCGCCGCCCGGCGACTGATCGTCATGGCCGCCTGCAAGCTGGAACGGGACGTGACGCTCGGCCCGGAACGCCGCGGGCTGCCGAACGGCAGCGATGGGGGGCGTACGGGCACCGCTCCGGACAGGGAGCCGGACGCAGCACCGTCCGACGCGGAATTGCTCGACCTCTACCGCGACCGCCCGTGCTTCCAACTCTTCGACCCGTGGAAGCGCTACACGCCCTTCCTGTTCGACGTGACCGGGCTGGAAGGCCCGTTTGGCCACGTATTCGTGGAATACGACGAGGACGGCGGCGACTGGCCCGGCCCGGACCGCGATCCCGACGAGCTGGTGGATGCTCGCGGACTGTCGCGCCGCATCCGGGCACTGGCCCTTGCGCTGGACGATCTCGACGGACAGGCCGCCCGCCTCGCTCGCTGGAAGGCCCGTTTCGAGCGGGCCATCGGGTGCATCCAGGCGGCGGACGCGGGCAAAATCGACGGCGTGACGCCGGATACCGTGCGGAGACCGACGCCGTGGCGCTTCCGCCCCTTCCGCCCCGGTCTGCCTCCGGGCTGGCGAAGGCGACCAAGGACCGAAATCGGGGAGGTGCTCAAGGAATGCCACGCACTGGCACTCGACGCCTGGAACACGTCGTGAGGGTGTCCGGCGCATGTCTGTGCTCGAGCGCCCGCGTTTCCATGAGACGCGGTGGCGATCCCGCGCGCGGCAGGCGGGCTGCAAGGTCGGCACCCGAAAAGGGAAAGCCCCCGCTCTGGCGGGGGCGCTTCCTCTCTTCGGCTGTCGTTCTTCCTGCGGCTCAGAATTCCTCCCAGCCCTCGGCGGCATTCGTTCCGACGCCGAATGCCTCGGCAATCTTGCCGCCGAGTGCACGGGCGGGCGAGGGCGTCGGCCGGGCGGACGTGTCTTCCGTGACCGGCTGCGGCGCGTTCCGTGCCTCGGGTGTTTCCCGCATTTCCCGCTCCGTCGCTGCCGGAACGTCCGCTATTCTGGCTGCTCCGGTTCGGAACTCGCGCAGCATGGAATTGATGGCGGCCACTTCGTGTTCGAGCGAGTGGCTGCTCGCCGTCAGTTCCTCGGACATCGCCGCGTTCTGCTGCGTGCTCGCATCGACCGAGGTGACCGCCGTGTTGATCTCCTGGAGACCGGTGGATTGTTCGCGGGCGGACGCGGTGATCGCATCCACGTTGTCGGCGATCTCCTTGACTTCCGAGACGATGCCGTCCAGCGCCTTTCCGGTCTCGTCGACCAGCGATACGCCGTTCCTGACCTCCTCGCCGGAGGTGGTGATCAGCTGCTTGATCTCCTTTGCCGCGGCGGCGGAGCGCTGGGCCAGCTCGCGGACCTCCTGGGCGACGACGGCAAAGCCCTTGCCGGCATCGCCGGCGCGCGCCGCTTCCACGCCGGCATTGAGCGCCAGCAGGTTGGTCTGGAAGGCGATCTCGTCGATCACGCCGATGATGCGGGAGATGTCCTCAGAGGACTTGGAGATGCGGTCCATTGCCTCGACGGCCTTGCGCACCACGTTGCCGGACTGTTCTGCGTTCTTGCGGGTGCGCGAGACCAGTTGGCCGACGATTTCGGCGCGGTCGGTGGAGGACTTGACGGTGGCGGTGATCTCCTCGACTGCCGCCGCGGTTTCCTCGACTGCCGCCGCCTGCTGTTCGGCGCGTCGCGACAGGTCGTCGGCTGCCGCCTTGATCTCGTTCGATCCCGACCGGATCGTCTCCGCCGATTCCAGTATGCTCCCGATCGTTTCGCCGAACTGCGAAAGAGCGGAATTGAAGTCTTCCTTGAGTGCCGTGTAGGCGTCGGGAAGGTTTTCCGTGATCCGGTGGGTGAGATCCTTTGCCGCGATGTGCTCCATCGCCTCGCCGAAGGTGTCCACGACACGCTTGCGTTCGGAGTCGATGGCTGCTTCCTGCGCCTGCTTCTTGGCTTCCTCCGCGTGGTCGAGATAGACGGAGATCGACAGATCCATGTCCAGCAACACCGCCTTGAGAAGGCTGACGAGCACATCCGCGGTTTCATCGGCCGAACTCCGGCCGCTATTCCTGCCGAACATGCCGCCGCCCGCCGGCCAGTGATCCTTCAGCACGCCGCGAACCAGTTGCTCGACGATCCGCCCGTAGCCGCCGATGTACCAGCGCGGTTCGAGGCCGATCCGGGCATGGACGGCGCCGATCCTGCGGACGCGCTGGACGTAGTCCTCGTCGAAACTGCCCGTCGAGATCGCGCCCCAATGCCCGATCTGCGCTTGCTTCGCGCCGTTCATGTGGTCGTCGGATCGGAAGAACCGGGCCGTTTCGGGAGTGTTCCTGACTACTTCGTAGAAACGATCGAGTGCAATCGGCAGTTCCCGTTCGACTATGGATCTTGTCTTTCGGAGGTTTTCGCGGTCGGTATCGGTGATGCCCAGGAACGAAAGACGGACCGGGATATCCTGATCGGCAATGGCGTCCCTTGCAGCGGGTGCTGTCATCGTGAAAAGCCCTTTCTGTACTCGCACCGTCGCGATGTCCATTCATCGCGAACCGTCTTGGCACGCGCTCCCGTTCCGGCAGGCGTGGCGGCCGCCGGTATGCGGCGATGCATGTGCATCGCCGGTCGTCTTTTTGGTTGTCGGAGCCTGATGCTCCTCCCGAGCGCCCCATGGAGCCGAGGGCATGCGTCGTTCATCGCACACCCGGAATGGTATGTGTGCTTCGTTAACGAATTATGTAAGATGCAACTTACCTACGCCGGATTTGCCGCAGGTGGATCGTGAGGGGAAAACGGACCGCTTCGGTGAGGGACGCGGGGGCGGTCGATGCCGCGCGCGGGCTGTCGTTGTTTGCCTTGCGCCGGTCGGGCATTTGCCGCGGCGCAGGCGTGAACCATGCGCCGCGGCGTTTCGGTGTCTAGAACTCTTCCCAGTCCTCGGCGGCGTTCGTGCTTGCGCCGAAGGCCTTGGCGACCTGGCCGCCGAGTGCGCGGGCGGGCGAGGGCCGCGGCCGGGCGGGCGTGTCTTCCGTGACCGGTTTCGGTGCGGCGGCGCGGGGCGCCTGGGGCTTCGGCGCCGCCGGCGCCTTCGGTTCCCTTGCTGCCGGGGCGTTGAGTGTCTGCGACATGCCGATGCGGAATTCGCGCAGCATGGAGTTGATCGCGGCCACCTCCTGTCCCAGCGAGTGGCTGCTTGCCGTCATCTCCTCGGACATCGCCGCGTTCTGCTGCGTGCTGGAGTCGACGGAATACACCGAGGTATTGATCTCCTGCAGGCCGCTCGTCTGCTCGCGCGCCGAGTCGATGATTGCCTCGACATTGGAGGCGATCTCTTGGACTTCCGTGACGATGGTCTCCAGCGCCCTTCCGGTCTCGTCGACCAGCGACACGCCGTTCTTGACCTCCTCGCCGGAGGTGGTGATCAGCTGCTTGATCTCCTTGGCCGCGGCGGCGGAGCGCTGGGCCAGCTCGCGGACTTCCTGGGCGACGACGGCAAAGCCCTTGCCGGCATCGCCGGCGCGCGCTGCTTCCACGCCGGCATTGAGTGCCAGCAGGTTGGTCTGGAAGGCGATCTCGTCGATCACGCCGATGATGCGCGAGATGTCCTCCGAGGACTTGGAGATGCGGTCCATTGCCTCGACGGCCTTGCGCACCACGTCGCCGGACTGTTCGGCGTTCCTGCGGGTGCGCGAAACCAGCTGGCCCGCTGTTTCGGCGCGTTCGGTGGAGGACTTGACGGTGGCGGTGATTTCCTCGACTGCCGCCGCGGTTTCCTCGACTGCCGCCGCCTGCTGCTCGGCGCGCCGCGACAGGTCGTCGGCCGCCGACCTGATCTCGTCGGAGCCAAGCTGGATCGTTTCGGCGGATCTCAGGATGTTGCCGATCGTTTCGGACAGGGAATCGAGGGCGCGATTGAAATCGTCCTTGAGCCCCGCATATCCCTCCGGAAGGTCCTCTTCGATACGGTAGGAGAGATCCTTTTCAGCCAGCCGTTCCACCGCCTTGGTGAGGGTGGAGACCGTCGTTTCCATCGTCCGGACGGCTTCCTCCCTGATCTTCTGCTGCATTTCCCTGCCGCGGTCCATGTAGACCGAGATCGAGAAATCCATGTCCAGCATGACCGCCTTGATGAGGGCGGAAATGACACGCGCCGCTTCCTCCTGACCGGATTTCCTGCCGGAAAACAGTCGGCCTTCCGGCCAGAACTCCTTGAGAACGGCATCGACGAGCTGTTCCAGGATCAGGCTGTATCCGCCGATGTACCACCGCGGTTCGAGGCCGATCCGCGCATGCGTGTCGCCGATGGTGCGGACGCGGCGGGTGTATTCCTGGTCGAACCGGCCGGTGGTGATCGCGCTCCAGTGTCCGACCTGCGCGTTCTTGGCGCCGTTCATGTGATCGTCCGAGGAGAAGAACTTCCGGACTTCCGGCGTGTTGCGCACCTTGTTGTAGAAACGGTCGAGGGCTATCGGCAGTTCCCGTTCGACGATGGGTTTTGCCTTGCGGATGTATTCGCGGCTCGTTTCGTCAATGCCGAGGAATTCGAGGCGCCCGTCCACGTCCTGCTCCGAGCAGGCCTCCCTGTTTGCGTTGGTCATCGTTTGCTCCGTACCGATGCGCAATTTTCGATCCCGCCTTCGCGGGATTCGAGACTATGGACATTCCCGGTAGAGCGCGAGCACATCTCGCGCCCGGTGACGCCCCCGCGGGATGGGCGGGCGGTGACACCTGTCATGGGGCTGGGCACCCCTCCCAAGATCGCCCGTAAAGAGGTCTGGGAACCGTGCGTTACGCAACAATTGAGGAATAATGCCGTCAATCTTAATCCAAGTTTAAAAATGTCCCGGAATGGCGCCTTTTTCACGTGTTTCGCGATGCCGGGTCCTTCCTGAGCAACATCCTCCGGCTAGCGACGTGGTCGTGGCTTTCGATTTTGCAATCGCGGTGCGCGGCGCGCCAATGGAGGTCGCGCCGCTGCGCGGGGGCAGGCTTGCTTCTTCCATCCGAGGCGATTTGGCGCTAGGCACGGGCATCATGTCTTCCGAAACCCTGACCGAAACCGAATCGCGTCCCCTGCTGGGCATCGGCCTGAAGGTCGGATCGGTCGTTGCCTTCATGGGCATGGCGACCGCGATCAAGTATGCCGGCCAGGTGCCGGCCGGCCAGATCGTGTTCTTCCGGTCCTTCTTCGCCATATTGCCGATCTGCGCCTATTTGTTCGTGGTCGGCGAGCTTTCAGGTGCCTGGCGCACGGAGCGCCCGCTTGGCCATGTTGCGCGCGGTCTAGTCGGTGTTTCGTCGATGGCGCTCGGCTTCTATGGTCTGACCCGGCTTCCGTTGCCGGATGCCATTGCCATAGGTTACGCCCGCCCGCTCGTAACCGTAATCTTCGGGGCGGTTCTCCTTGGTGAGGTCGTACGCCGCTATCGCTGGGGTGCTGTCATCGTCGGCCTTCTCGGCGTTCTGGTCATTTCCTGGCCGAAGCTGCAGCTGTTTCGCGGCGAGGGCGCTTTTGGCAGCGCCGAGGCATTGGGGGTCGCGGCCACCTTCATCTCCGCTTGCATAGCGGGCCTTGCAATGGTCCTTGTGCGCCGCCTTCTGGTGACGGAAAAGACCGCGACGATCGTGCTGTACTTTTCCGTGACGGCATCGGTCTTTGCGATTGCGACCATACCGTTCGGCTGGCAGTCGCTCGATCTGGAGCAGACCGTATCGCTGATCCTGTCCGGGTTCTGCGGTGGTCTCGGGCAAATACTGCTCACTCAGAGCTACCGCCATGCCGATGTGTCGACGATCGCACCGTTCGAATACACTTCCGTGCTGCTGGGTATCGGGATCGGTTACTATGTCTTTGCCGAGGTTCCCGGCTGGGCGACGATAATCGGCTCGGCAATTGTCACCGCGTCCGGCATCTTCATCATCTATCGCGAGCACCGTCTCGGTCTCGAACGGCGCGGCGTGGCAAGACGAAGCGTCACGCCGCAGGGTTGAGCGGCTCAGCCGGACTGCTCGTCGGAACGCGGATCGAGTTGCAGGACTTCGGGCGTCTGGGTTGGCGAAACCGGCGGGGCGTAGGAGAAGTCGGTCATCTCTTCCTGCGGAACCGCATCCCGCCGCGTGATGCGCCAGGCGGCGTAGATGCCGAACAAGAGATAACAGACACCCGTCATCACGAAGAAGCCGTCCGGCCCGAGGATGTTCATGAACGCGCCGCCGATTACCGGTCCGGCCATCGATCCGACGCCATAGACCACGAGCAGGCCCGACGATATCTCGACGAACTCGTCCGGGGCCGCGTGGTCGTTGGCGTGGGCCGCGACCAGCGAATACAGTGGCATCAATATGCCCCCGAACAGGAACATCATCGCTAACAGGATTGCGAAGGAATTGTCGCCGATGGCCGCGAGAATGGCGGAGAGCACCACGCCGGCAAACGAGGCTGCAGCGATCACTATGCGGCGGTCCGTGCGGTCGGAAACCCGGCCAAGCGGGAACTGGAACACCATTCCGCCGATCATGACCAGAGCCATCGTCGACGCGATCTGAGCTTCACTCATTCCGGACAGTTGCAGATAGACCGGAGCCTGGAAGTTGTAGGCGCCGAAGGTGAGGCCGGCAATGGCGACACCGACGAAGGCGAGCGGCGAGTTCGCGAACAGCTTGCGCAGGTCGAGCGAAACCTGGTTCAGCGGCTGCGGCGAGGAGGCGTTGGAGAGTCCCGTCGGAATGACCGCGGCCGCGAACAGCAGTGCCGATACCATGAAGAGTGTCGTCGATGACGGATCGGCCGCTATGAGCAGGAACTGCCCGGACATGAAGCCCACCATCGTGATCATCATGTAGACGGAAAAGACCGTGCCCCGGTCTTCGTTGCTGGTCCTTTCGTTGAGCCAGCTTTCGACGATCATGTATGTGCCGGACAGGGCGAAGCCGCCGATGCCGCGCGAGATGACCCAGGCAACGGGATGAACGGCCAGTGCGTGCAGAAGTGCCGATATGGCGAGGATTGCGGCGAGCACCGCGTAGACACGGACATGACCGACGCGCAGCACCATGCGCGGCACGACGATGCAGCCCACCGTGAAGGAGAGGGCGTAACCGAAACCGATCCAGCCGATGACGATCGGGCTCCAGCCCTCCAGCGCGGCGCGAACCGGCAGCAGGACGCCTGCTAGACCGTTGCCTGCAAGCAGCAGGAAAGTCGAGGCGAGCAGTCCCGAAATGGGCAGCAATAGATGAATCATGGCAGGGTTCCGTTCGGGCAGGCTCCGCCTAGCGCGAATGGATGGCAAGCGCATGAAATATTGGCGACGAAAGCTGACTTGAAAACGCCGTCAGGCGTCTTTTTTTGTCGTGCCGAGACGGTCGCGGATTTGCAGCAAGTCGGTCCAAGCGTAGCGCTTTTGTGCTGGCTGATCGAGCAGGAAGCGCGGTTGCAGCGTGGCAATGACCGGCAATGCATGGCCGCTTTCGGTGCGGAGTTCCTGCCAACGCCCGCGAAGTTGGAGGATGTTCTCCCGCGTGTCCAGCAGTATCTTGGTGGCACCATTGCCCAGCAGGACAGCAAAGTCCGGGCGAGCCAGCTCGATCTGGCGCTCGATGAACGGGCGGCAGATGGAGGCCTGCAGCGGTGACGGCACGGCGTTGCCGGGGACGCGCCACGGAACGACGAACCCCATGTAGCAGTCGTCCCGGGAGCGGCCAATGGCTGCCAGCATGCGGTCGAACAGTTGTCCTTCCGGACCGGTGAGGGCTTCTCCCGAGGCATCGTCGTCGCGGCCCGGCGCGTCCTGGATAATCATCATGGGTGCGCCGCGCCGACCGCCCTCGAATATGGTTGACCGAGCCGTCAGCTTGAGGTTGCAGCCATCGAAGGATTCCACTGCCTTGCGCAGGTCGTCCAGGCTTTCGGCTGCCCGGGCCAACTGTTTTGCGAGCGCCACGGCTTCTGCGTCCGGCATTGCAGGCAGCCGCTCCGGCTTGGCGGCGGGAGGTCGGGCAGGGGACTCCTGCGAATTCGTGGGAGCGGTGGCGGTTTCTGCCGCAAATCGGTTTGGCGCTTCGTCTTCCAACGGGAAGTCCAGCCCGCTCTCCGCGTAGAAGCGCAGCAGGCTTTCCAGTTCGCCCCGTGACATCTCGGTTGCAATTGCCATTCTCCACCTTTCGCAGACGCGCCGACAGGCTTCAAGCATTCATAAAGCTGCAAAGTGCGGATCGGCGGGACGAAAAAGACCCCTGCCGCATCGGACCGGTGATCACGCCCCGGAATTCGCTCGGATGCGGGTTCATGACGTGACGCTCATCACCGGGCAGGTTCGAACCCGGTTACGGCGAACATTGCGGCAGTCACCGCTGTTCCGCCATGTTGCCTCGATCGCCGGAACAGCTGTGCAGTCTTGGAACTCCCGAGTTCCCAAGGGACCGGACCGGGCACTGCGTCAGGGCTGGAGGGCTTGCCTCTGATCGATTCCGGACCGTGACAGGACGTTGGGTGAAAGGAAATGATGGTCGCGGAACCGACAATCCCCCAAGCCCGGTGACGCATGCCGCTATTTCGCCGGTGTAGATGCTGCGCGATTGATTTACGTTTACGTCCAAGTCAATAAAGTGTCCTTTGGAGCGGCGCTTTGCATGCTTGCGAACGGGATTTTGCAGGATACAGTCGGCGCCGATTGCAGTTTTGTGCCGGGCAGGATAGCGACCTTTCGACTGTGCCGAGACGGAGAAACAGTATGAGCGACGACAACGGAGCCGGAAATCCGATGAATGAACCCCGCGAAAGCATGGAATTTGATGTGGTGATCGTCGGCGCGGGGCCGGCCGGTCTCGCCGCAGCGATCCGTCTGAAGCAGTTGAATGCGGATCTGTCCGTTGTGGTTCTCGAGAAGGGGGCCGAGGTCGGCGCGCATATTCTCTCCGGAGCTGTGGTCGATCCGGTTGGCATCGACAGGCTTATTCCCGACTGGCGCGACGATCCCGATCATCCGTTCAAGACAGAGGTGAAGGAAGACCGGTTCCTGTTTCTGGGGCCGGCCGGGGCGATCCGCCTGCCGAATTTCCTGATGCCGCCGCTGATGAACAACCACGGCAACTACATTGTCTCGTTGGGCAATGTGTGTCGCTGGCTTGCGGCGAGGGCGGAGGCATTGGGCGTCGAGATATATCCCGGCTTTGCGGCGGCGGAAGTGCTCTACAACGAGGATGGTTCGGTCAAGGGCGTGGCCACCGGCGACATGGGCATTCAGAAGGACGGCACGCCGGGCCCGATGTTCGCCCGCGGCATGGAACTGCACGGCAAGTACACGCTGATCGGCGAGGGCGTGCGCGGATCGCTCGCCAAGGAACTTATCGCCCACTTCAAGCTCGACGCCGAGAGCGACTATCCGAAATTCGGCATCGGCATCAAGGAGCTGTGGGAGGTCCGGCCGGAAAACCACCGCCAGGGACTGGTGCAGCACACCTTCGGCTGGCCGCTTGACATGAAGACGGGCGGCGGATCGTTCCTCTATCATCTCGAGGACAACCTCGTCGCGGTGGGCTTCGTGGTCCACCTGAACTACGAAAACCCCTATCTGTATCCCTTCGAGGAGTTCCAGCGCTTCAAGACCCACCCGGCGATCCGCGATACCTTCGAGGGCGGCAAGCGCATCGCATATGGCGCGCGTGCAATCACCGAGGGCGGCTGGCAGTCTGTGCCGAAGGTTTCCTTCCCGGGCGGCGCGCTGATCGGTTGTTCTGCCGGATTCGTCAACGTGCCTCGCATCAAGGGATCACACAACGCGGTTCTGTCCGGCATTCTCGCCGCCGACAAGGTCGCGGAGGCGATCGCGGCGGGCAGGGCGAACGACGACTCGCTCGATGCCTACGAGCAGGAATGGCGCGGCAGCGAGATAGGCAGGGACCTGAAGCGGGTGCGCAACGTCAAGCCGTTGTGGTCGCGCTTCGGTACGGCGCTCGGCGTTGCCATTGGCGGCATCGACATGTGGATCAACCAGCTGACTGGCGGTTGGTCGCCGCTCGGAACGCTGAAACACGGCAAGCCGGATCATGCGGCGACGAGGAAGGCCTCGAATTTCAAGCCGATAGCCTATCCGAAGCCGGATGGCGTGCTGACTTTCGACCGGCTTTCGTCGGTGTTCCTGTCCAATACCAACCACGAGGAAGACCAGCCGGTTCACCTCAAGGTCAGGGACATGGACCTTCAGAAATCGTCGGAATACGTTGAATATGCAGGCTTGTCGTCCCGCTATTGCCCGGCGGGAGTTTACGAGTGGATCGATGCTGACGGTAATACCGTACCTGCCGATGCCGAGCGCAAGCCGGGTGACAGCGTACGCTTCCAGATCAATGCGCAGAACTGTGTCCACTGCAAGACCTGCGACATCAAGGACCCGAACCAGAACATAAACTGGACGGTCCCGCAGGGCGGAGAGGGACCGGTCTATCCGAACATGTAGCCTGCCTTTCAGCGCAGCAGCACCCGGTAGAAGACCGGCAGGTGATCGCTGCCTGCAAACGGCAGGGTACGGGCTTCGAGCGTCACGATCTCCTTCGAGACGAGCAGGTGGTCTATCGGCAGGCCGATGCTGGCGCGCAGCGAGCCGGGCAGTGCCGGCGTAAGCCAGCTCGGCCGCAGACCTGTAACCGGCAGCGTGTCGCTCAGCCGCGCGATGCGTTGCACCCCTTCGCTCCACGGTGTGGCGTTGAAATCGCCGCCGATAATCAGCGGATGCGGAAGTACGGAAAAAATGCCCGACAGTTCATCTATCCACCGGTGCTGGCTGTGCGGCCACGGCCAGTGCGCGTGATAGCTCGCGACGGTCAGGGGGTTGCCTGCGACATCGATACTGATCGCCGAGAGGAATGGTGTGTCGAAGCACCGGATGGCGTCGTCACCGGCAAGCGGCAGCCGCGAGATCACCGCCGCGCCGCCAATGGCCGATCCCTCGCAGCGTATCTGGAAAGGATAGCCGTCGCGCAGCAAATTCATCAGCGCCGCCGGGGTGTCCGTCACCTCCTGCAGAATGATCACGTCCGGATCGGCGGCGAGAATGACATCGCGCGCGAGGCCCGTCTTCCGATTGTCGAAGCGAGTGTTGAAATCGACGATTCTCAGCGTATGTCCGATGGACGAGGCCGGCTGGTTTCCCGGCGGCCCGAGGCCCGGCAGATAGGGCCAGCTCGCGGCAAGCGCGGCGACGACTCCGGCGGTCGCAACGAACGTAATTCTCTTAAGACTCGACAGCGCAGCAATTGCGAGCGCGACGGTCGTAGCGGCCAGGAGGTGCATCCGGAAATGCGACAGGGAATCGAACGCCGGATGGGCGCGGTTGAGCAGGCTGGCGGCCAGAAGAACCGTGACGAACAGTGTCGTGGCGGCAACGATACCGCGGTAGAGATTTTGGAGCACGGCGTAATTTCTCCAGCGAACCGCGAGTTGTAGAACCTTGAACCCGGGCGGAAGTACGGCGGCTCTCAGCCCTTCACGTATTTCCGCCAGTCGTGCTCTTCGCGGAAGCCGAGGACCTCGCGGATCTTGCGGTTGGAAAACAGTGCCTCGTTCTCGCCCAGCTGGCGGGTGACGGGGACGCCCGAATAGAATCGTTCGATCAGCTCGGCGGTCGGGATGTTGATGCCGTTGGTGTCGTTTCCGGCATTGAACACCTGGAAGCCGAGCCCGTCCTTCTGCAGGCACAGATCGACGATTTGGCCGAGGTCGCGGGCGTCTATGTAGCAAAAGGCGTTGCGTCTCCGCATCTCGGGATTGGCGAAATAGGTCGGGAACAACTCTGCATATTCGTGCGGTTCGACGACATTGCCTATGCGCAGCGCATAGATGTCGAAGCCCGAGCGGCGGGCGAAGGCGCGAGCGGTCTTCTCGTTGACCACCTTGGACAAGCCGTAGGAATCCATCGGGTCGACGTCGTAGTCCTCTTCCAGAGGCAGAGAGTGAGGATCGGCGCGGCCGTCCGCAAAGCAGATGCCGTAAGTCGTTTCCGACGAGGCGATGACGATCTTGCGGATGCCGAGCTTCACCGCCGCCTCGATGACATTGTAGGTGCCCATCGTGTTGACGCGGAAGGTCTCGTTGTCCGGGTGAATCAGGATGCGGGGAACTGCCGCAAAATGAACGACTGCATCGAAGGAGGGAACCCCGGTGCCTGGCTCCAGCTCGTCGAAATTGGCGTAGGAACTCATCACGTTGAACATCTGGCCGGAGTCGGTGACGTCGGCGATCAGGTTGTCGACGCCCGGATGGTCGAGCGGCTTCAGGTCGATATTGACCACCCGGTGGCCCTTGTCCAGCAGGTAGGGCACGACATGTCGTCCGGCCTTGCCGGAACCGCCTGTGAACAGGATGCGTTTTTTCGAGTTCATCTTTCGGTCCTCCAGTCAGCATACCTTCCAGGACGCGCGTACCCGCCGATTTCCACAAGGGCAATGCTCATATGTGATGCGCAAGCCGGTCTTATTCGGTCCGTCCCGCCAGGCTCTCGATCAGGGAGGGAGACAGGCCGATATGCTCCCTTGCCGCCTCGAGGACCGTCTCGTCGAGGACGGGCGGGGAAAGGTCGACGCCCTTGCCGAGACAGTCGGTAATGGTCTTCATAGCCGCTATCCGCGCATGTTTCTTGTCGTTGGCCGGGATCAGGTGCCACGGCGCGTAGTCGGTAGAGGTGCGCTCGAACATCTCGTCGATGGCCACCGCGTAGTCGTCCCAGCGGCTGCGGTTGCGGAAATCCTCGTATGAGAGCTTCCACCGCTTCAGGGGGTTGCGCAGCCTCTCCTCGAAGCGCGCCAGCTGCTCCTCCGGCGAGATGTGGAAGAACAGCTTGACCAGGCGCGTGCCGTCGTCGGTGACCATGCGTTCGAAATCGTTGATCTCCCGGTAGGCGCTCTTCCACCGCTCTTGCGGGGTCAGCTTCTCGACCCGTTCCACGAGGACGCGTCCATACCACGAGCGGTCGAAGGCAGTGATGGCGCCGGTCGGGGGCAGGCGTTCCATGAAGCGAAGCAGGAAATGCCGTTCGAGGTAATATCGCCGCGGCGCGCCGATCGGCCAGACCTTGAAGCTGCGCGGGTCCAGCGCTGCGGAAATGCGGCGGACCGTGCCGCCCTTGCCGGCGGCATCCCATCCCTCGAGAACGATTACCGCCGAGCGCCCCGAGAAGAGGTAGGCCTGCTGGATCCGGGTGAGGAGGCGCTGCTGTGCTTCCAGCTGGCGCTGGTATGTCGAGCGGTCGAGTGCGAGGGACAGGTCCGCATCGTCCAGTCTGGGCGTCGAGCCCCGGTTCTTGCTCATCTTGCTCTCCGACACTGGGCATTCCGTAGAGTAAAGTCGATGGCAGGACGCGCGGCAAGCCGGCGGTCCGTCGACTGCCGCACTTGCGGCGTGGGTTCCCCGTACAGACATTGGTGGGAACGAAACGATCCGGAGAGCGACAATGCCGAAACATTTCCGTCCAGCGCTGGCCCTTCTTCTTGCTTCGATTGCGGTACCGACCGCCGCGTCCGCCAAGGAGGTCGGGCAGATCGGCGTCGACTGGCTCGGCAACGACATCATCATCGAGGCCATCGCCGACCCCGAAGTCGAGGGCGTGACGTGCCACGTGGCCTATTTCGAACGCGGCCTGATAGACCGGTTGCAGAAGGGCGACTGGTTCGAGGACCCGTCCAACTCTTCCATTGCCTGCCGTCAGACCGGACCGATCGTCATCGGCGACATCGATCTCGACGAGGACGGGGAGGAGATATTCAAGAGCTCCCGCTCGCTGATCTGGAAGAAGCTCGTCGTCAAGCGCATCTACGACCGCGAGAACAACACGCTCATCTATCTCTCGCATTCACGCCAGGTGCAGGACGGCTCCGCCAAGATGGCGATCTCGACCGTTCCGCTTTACGGGCAGGCCGAGCCGCCGGCGCAATGATCGGCAAATGGAAAGGCCGAACGCTCAATGCCCGGCCTTCGCTCGTGTCGCGTGAGGGCAGCTAACCACCGAATGCCTGAACCACTTTCCCGACCATGTTTCGTGCCGGGGATGCCGCTGGAGCGGTATCCTCGGTAACCTCGGTGATCGCCGGTTCTGAGGTCGCCTGGCCCGTCCGGAATTGGCTGATCACGACGGACAGCGAGTTCGCCTCGCCGGAAAGGCGATGCGTTACCGCGGTTGTTTCCTCGACCATCGCGGCGTTCTGCTGGGTCATCCGGTCCATCTGGCTGACGGCGACATTGATCTCCTGCAGACCTGTCGACTGCTCCATCGCGCCGGTCGCGATCGCGCTGATGTTCTCGTTGATCGCGGTGACCTTCTCGGTGATCTCGGTGAGCGCTTCTCCGGTTGCCCGCACCAGCGAAACGCCGTTGGCAACCTCGTTGCCGGAGTTCTGGATAAGTGCCTTGATCTCCTGCGCGGCGGCTGCCGAACGCTGGGCGAGCTCGCGGACTTCCTGGGCGACGACAGCGAAGCCCTGGCCCGCTTCACCCGCCCGCGCGGCCTCCACGCCCGCGTTCAGCGCGAGCAGGTTGGTCTGGAAGGCGATCTCGTCGATCACGTTGATGATGCTCGTGATCTCGTTGGAAGCGGCTTCGATCCGCCCCATGGCCTCGATGGCCTCGGCGACGACCTTGCTGGACTTCTCTGTCGCTTCCTGGGCGGATCCGGCCATGCGGGTCGCCTCGGTGCTGCGTTCGGTAGCGTTGCTCACTGTGGCGGCAATTTGCTCGAGGGCTGCCGAGGTTTCTTCAAGCGATGCCGCCTGCTGTTCCGTTCTGCGCGATAGGTTCTCGGCGCTCGAGCGCATCTCGTTGGCGTTGTCGTTGATTGCCGAAATGCTGTCCTTGACCTCGCTAAGGGTCTCTCCGAGCTTCTCGATCGATTTGTTGAAGTCGATTCGTACCGCTTCGAGTTCCTCGGTAAAGGGCGTTTCAAGGCGCGTGGTCAGGTCACCTTCGGCGAGGCGATTTAGGGCCACGGCGAGCTGGTCGACGGCGGCCTTGACCTTTGCGCTCTCGGCTTCACGGGCAGCCGCACGCTCGGCCCGTTCCCGCTCGGTGCGGTCACGGTTTTCGTCATTTTGACGGGCCAGTTCGTCCTTCTGGAGGATGCTGTTCCGGAAGTCGGTGAACGCCCGTGCGAGATCGCCCATCTCGTCGCCGCGCTGCATACCTGAAACCGAGGCTTCCATGTCGCCCTTGGCAAGCGCGTTCATGGCCTTCGTTACATCGACTAGCGGCCTCATCAGTCGCTTCTGGATGAAAACGACCAGTGCGATGCTTGTCAGCAAGGTCAGGATTCCGAGCGTGATCTTGACCGTGGCCTCGAAATGGGCGCGAGCCTCGAGATCGGCGATGCGTTGTTCGCTTGCGTCTTCAATTCGGGCGCTGACATCGGAAACGAGCAGCCCCGCGGCTTCGATTTCCTCCTGCATCTTGTCGGCGACGGCGTCGAAGGGCTCCATCAGCTTGTTGCCGCCCTCAGGCCCCGAGGCAACATAGGTTTCCGCCATGTTCACGCCGGCCGCGTAGAATGCCTCGTATTGTTCGCGGAGTTTGTCCAGCTGGTTTGCCACCTCGGCGGCTTCCAGCTCCATTGCGAGTTTTCGTGCCTCTTCGACCTTCCCCCGCAGCGAGATTGCCGATTCTTCTGCAAGTGCAAAGCCGTCGTCCAGTCCGTCGAGACCGCGCGTAGCGGAAATGTCGGTGAGCGATTCCTGGGTACTGACGATATCGAGCTCGATGTCCTTCTGCAGGATGGCCAGATCGTGGGCGAGGGCAGTCCTGCTGCGGCTTTCATGTGAAATCGTGAACGATTCACTTAGGGCGCGTTCTGCCAGTATGTCAGAAACCACGAGGGTGGCGATGCTTGTGAAGGTTACCGCAATGATGGCGGCCGGTACGAGCCTGCCGAGGCGAAAAGCTTCGGTGCGCATGGAGAGAACCTTGTTGTCTTGTTATGGAAATGGGACATCCGGCATTTGCCCGCCGGGGGGAGGGGGACATCGTTTCAACGGAAACGAAATGCGGACAAAATGTAGCTGCGTGCAAATTCTATTTCGTTAATCATGATGTGGTTCGCGGCAAAGAGTACGAAAAGACTTTCGCTCAATTCAAAAATCTCAAATCATTGATCTCAAAGGGATAAATGACGGAGCTACGTTAGGTCTTTGCAGCCCTCGCGATTACGGGGTTTGGGTACCTCAATTCTGGATTGTACAAAGGCCGCCCGGACAGTGCCGGGCGGTTGCTGATCGTTAAGGCCGGTCAGGTTCTGAGCACCCGGTAGATCGCCGGGATCACCAGTACCGTCAGCAAGGTCGATGTCAGCAGGCCAAACAGCAGAGAGAGCGCCAGGCCCTGGAAGATCGGATCGGCCAGGATCACGGCCGCGCCGATCATGGCCGCCACGGCCGTCAGAAGGATCGGCTTGAAGCGGATGGCGCCGGCTTCCAGCAGGATGTCCACCTTGGTCTTGCCCTCCGTGTCCGCATTGCGGATGAAGTCGACCAGCAGGATCGAGTTGCGGACGATGATGCCGGCGAGTGCGATGAAGCCGATCATCGACGGAGCCGAGAAGGGAGCTCCCCACAGCCAGTGGCCGCCCATGATACCGAGGAAAGTCAGCGGTATCGGCGTCAGGATGACCAGCGGCAGCTTGAACGAGCCGAACTGCGCGACGACCAGGATGTAGATGCCGAGCAGGGCCACCATGAACGCGGCGCCCATGTCGCGGAAGGTGACCCAGGTCACTTCCCATTCGCCGTCCCAGAGAAGCGTCACGACGCTCTCGTCCTCCGGCTGGCCATGCAGTTTTATCGACGGTTTTGTACCTTCCGGCCAATCCATCTGCTCCAGCTGGTCGGCAACCGCGATCATGCCGTAGAGCGGCGCCTCGTAGTCCCCGGCAAGTTCCGCCGTGACCATCTCGGCGAAGCGTCCGTTGTGACGAAAGATCGGATAGGAGGCGCGTTCCTCCTCGACCTCGATGACATCGCCGAGTTCGACCACCCCGCGCGCGCCCGGCAGGACGTTTGCCGGTATCGGGGTCGACAGGAACCGCTCGTCGAGCACCCGGTCGCCCTTGGCGCGTTCGACGCGGATCGGTATCGGATGGCGGCCATCGCCGCGATGGGAGTAGCCAACCGTGGAGCCGCCGTTCAGGATTGCCAGCGTGTCGAACACGTCACTCTCGGTGACCTGGAAGAACTCGAGGTCATCCGTGTTGATGGTCGCACGAAGGCGGCGGGGCTGGACGCCGAAACTGTCGTCGACATCGACCACGAAGGGCACCTGCTCGAAGGCTTCGCGAATCTTCGAGGCGGCAATCCGGCGCGTCTCTGCATCGGGGCCGTAGACCTCGGCCAGCAGCGTGGCAATCACCGGCGGGCCGGGTGGCGGCTCGACCGTCTTGAGGTTGGTGCCCTCGGGCACGTCGAGTTGCATGATGCGCTCGCGTATCTCCAGGGCGATTTCGTGGCTTTCCCGGTCGCGCTCGGTTTTCGGCGTCAGGTTGACCTGGACATCGCCGAGATTGGGCTGCGCGCGCAGGTAGTAGTGGCGCACGAGACCGTTGAAGTTGAACGGCGCGGCCGTGCCCGCATGTGTCTGCACCGAAACGACCTCGGGCATTTCCAGCACTGTTCGCGCCACGGCCTGGGCCACCGCGTCGGTCGCCTCCACAGACGAACCTTCCGGCATGTCGATGACGACTGCCAGTTCCGACTTGTTGTCGAAGGGCAGCAGCTTCACCGTCACGTCCCGGGTGTAGAGAAGTCCCAGCGAACCGAAAGACAGTGCGGCTGTAATCAGGAGGAAGGCGAGGCTGCGGCCCTTGCTGGCGAGAATCGGCCGGGCGAAACGGAGATAGAGCGCTCCCAGCCTGCCGCCGTGGGCGTGTTCGCCGCTATCGTGGTCATGCACCGGCGCGCCGCCGGCGATCTTGGCCATGAGCCAGGGAGTGACGATCACCGCGACGAAGAAGGAGAAGATCATCGCGGCGGACGCGTTGGCCGGGATCGGGCTCATGTAAGGGCCCATCATGCCGGACACGAAGAGCATCGGGAGCAGGGCGGCCACGACCGTGAGGGTCGCGACGATGGTCGGGTTGCCGACCTCGGCCACAGCCTCGATGGCGCGCGCGACCCGATGCTTGCCGCCGCTCATGCCCCAGTGACGGGCGATGTTCTCGATCACGACGATGGCGTCGTCGACGAGAATGCCGATGGAGAATATGAGAGCGAAGAGCGAGACCCGGTTGAGCGTGTAGCCCATGATCCAGGCGGAAAACAGCGTCAGAAGGATCGTCACCGGGATGACGATCGCCACGACGATGCTTTCGCGCCATCCGATGGCGAACAGCACCAGGGCAATGATCGAGACGGTGGCGAGGCCAAGGTGGAATAGCAGTTCATTGGCCTTTTCATTGGCGGTCTCGCCATAGTCGCGCGTGACCTGCACTTCGATACCTTCCGGTATCAGGTGGCCTTCCAGTTCCTCGACGCGATGCAGGATCTCTTCTGCCACGATCACGGCATTGGCGCCCGAACGCTTTGCCACCGCGAGGGTGACGGCCGGCGTACGCTCGATCTCTCCGTTTTCGTCGCGCGTGACATTGGCAACCAGGAGGTCTGCCGCATCGAACGCATACTCCACGTCCGCGACGTCGCGAACATAGACCGGTCGGCCGTCGCGCGTCGTGAGAAGCAGGTTGGCGATCTCGGCCGGTGCGGTGAGCGTCTCGCCGGCGACGAGGCTGATCTGTTCGCCGCCGTCGCGCAGATAGCCGGTCGAGAAGGTCCGGTTGGCGGACTGCACCTTGCCCGCGAGCTGCTGCAGCGTGACGCCATAGAGGGCCAGTCGCTCCGGATCCGGCGCTATGCGGATCGTTTCGGGAACCTCGCCGACGATATAGGTGAGGCCGACGTCCTCGATCTTGGCGACTTCCGTGCGCAGTTCGCGTGCCACCCTTGTCAGGTCGTTGGCGGTGAAGTTCGTGCCAGGTTCGGGCGCGAGGGTCAGCGAGACGATGGCCACGTCGTCGATCCCGCGGCCGACGACCAGCGGCTGATCGATGCCGACCGGGATGCGGTCCATGTTGGCCTGCAGCTTCTCGTGCACGCGCAGGATCGCCGCGTCGGCGGAGGTGCCGACCAGGAACCGGGCCGTGACCATCGAGTAATCATCGCTGGTCTGGCTGTAGACGTGCTCCACGCCGTTGATGCCCTTGACGATGGTTTCCATCGGCTCGGTTACGAGCTTGACCGCGTCCTCGGCTTTCAGGCCGGGAGCCTGAATGTGGATGTCCACCATCGGGACGGATATTTGCGGCTCCTCCTCTCGCGGGAGCGAGATCAGGGATACCAGCCCGACTGCCAGGGCGGCCACGATGATAAGCGGCGTCAGCGGCGAGACGATAAATGCCCGCGTCAGGTTCCCGGCGATTCCGAGCCGGCCGTCGAATTGTCCCTCACTCATGGTCGGTCACCACTTTTTCGCCAGCCTCGAGGCCGGTGACGACCTCGACCATGTCCTCGCCGTCGATCACGTGATGCCCGCCGAGCACGACGGCCCGCCTGACGGGTTCACCGCCATGCTCAACCGTGACGAAATCGATGCCGGAGACGGTCTCGACGGCTTCGTGAGGAACGAGCAGGGCGCTGCGCTCCCCGATCGGCAGTCGCACCAGCACGCGCGCATCGACGAATGCATCGTCGAGGCCCTCGACCTCGACGTCGGCGATCACCCGGCCATTCTCGATCTGCGGATAGACACGCGCCAGCCGACCTTCGGCGGACCCGCTTGTCTCGATCTGGATCGTGTCGCCTTCCTGGAAGGTGCCGGCATGCCGTTCCGGAACAGCAAGTCGGAGGAAGAAGCCGCCTCCGCCAATGACGGCGATGGCTTCGCCCGGGGCGACAACCGAGCCGGCGGCAACAGGCACGTCGAGCGCGCGACCGCTCAGCGGAGCCAGCACGGTGCCCTCGGCAACCTGTTGCTCTATGACGCGGCGCTCGGCCTTGGTGGCCTCAATCTGGTTGGTGAAGACCTCGACCTGCGTGCGCAGGCCGTCGAGGCGCTGCGCCGTGGTGACGCCGCGTTCCAGCAATTCCTCGCCGCGCGATAGTTCCGACTTGGCGTTTGCAAGCTGCGATTCCAAAGCCTGCAACTGGGCATCGAGCGCGTTCATCTGAAATTCGAGCTTCTCGTCGACGATACGTGCCAGCGGCTGGCCGGCCTCGACGAGATCGCCCTCGGTAACGTTCAGTTCGACCAGCGTGCCCCCGAGGCGGGCTCGGGCGGGAATGCGGTCGCGCGCCTCGATGCGGGCGTAGACCGCTTTCCAGTCGGTCACCGCGGACGGTTCGAGTGTGAAGGATTCGGCCTGGACGGCCGGTGGCAGTAACGCGGCCAGCCCCAGGGCTGTTGTTAAAGCGGCGAGTGTTGTGCGCATTGTTGTCTTCCTGTGGTTCCGGTCTCCCCCTGGGCCGACTGCCGGCAGAGACATTCACGAATTGGTATATTTGCGATCTTCAATATACATGGGCGCCTGCGATTTCAAGAGAAAAGGAAACCGAAAGATCGCCACCCGGTCCATGACATCGGTCAAATGACGGACGTGCCGGTTATCGACGGCGTGCCGGGGCGAGCCTCCGGACCGATCGCGATTGTAGCGCGCCCTGGCGCGGGGTGGACAAGTTTTCCGTTGGAAAGGGGGAGGGGACATGTCGTCCCGAAGGATGCGCCGGGAACGGAGTTCCGGAAGCCCGCGCGTGGCGGTGAGAAAGTCCGGACGGGCGAGGGTGCTGTCCGCGCCCGTCCGATTGATGCGGGGCGGAGCTAGACCGCCTCGTTCCAGGGGCGGTCGCCCTTTTCGTCGCGGACGCGGGTCGGAAGGCCGATGCGGTCCAGGAGGTCCAGGAACGGTTTCGGGTCGAGTTCCTCGACGTTTGCCATGCGGCCGGTGTCCCAGGTGCCGTTGGCGATCAGCATCGCCGCGGCGACCGGCGGCACGCCGGCGGTGTAGGAAATTCCCTGGCTGCCCACTTCCTCGTAGGCTTCCTTGTGATCGGCGACATTGTAGATGAAGACCTCGACTTCCTTGCCGTCCTTCTCGCCCTTGACCAGGTCGCCGATACAGGTCTTGCCGGTATATCTGGGTGCGAGCGATGCCGGATCGGGCAGCACTGCCTTGACCACCTTCAGTGGCACGACTTCCAGACCCTCGGCGGTTTTCACCGGCTGCTCGGACAGCAGGCCGAGATTCTTCAGCACGGTAAAGACATTGATGTAGTGGTCGCCGAAGCCCATCCAGAAGCGCACGTCCGCCGTCGGATAGTTCACCGCCAGCGAGTGCACCTCGTCATGGCCGGTCATGTAGGCCTTCTGCTTGCCGACCACCGGCAGGTCCCACTCCTTGCCGATCTCGAACATCTTGTTTTCCTGCCACTGGCCGTTTTGCCAGGAATAGACCCGGCCGGTGAACTCGCGGAAATTGATCTCCGGATCGAAATTGGTCGCGAAGTAGTGGCCGTGGCTGCCGGCATTGATGTCGACGATGTCGATGGACTTGACCTGGTCCATCCAGTTGTCGATGGCAAGCCGGGCATAGGCGTTGACGACACCCGGATCGAAGCCGATGCCGAGGATCGCGGTAACACCCTTTTCGGCGCAGCGGTCGCGGCGCTTCCACTCGTAGTTGGAGTACCACGGCGGCGTCTCGCAGATCTTGTCCTCTTCCTCGTGGATCGCCGTATCCATGTAGGCCGCACCCGTCTCGATGCAGGCTTCCAGCACGCTCATGTTGACGAAGGGCGAACCGACATTGATGACGATCTGCGATCCGGTGTTGCGTATCAGTTCTGCTACGGCGGCGCTGTCCCGGGCATTGACCTGGTGCGATTCAAGCACGCCTTCCGTCTTCATCGATCCCTTTTCGCGGATGCTCTGGATGATCGCGTCGCATTTTTCCAGTGTCCGGCTGGCGATATGTATGTCGCCGAGAACATCGTTGTTCTGTGCGCACTTGTGCGCCACGACCTGCGCGACGCCCCCGGCGCCGATGATGAGTACGTTGCGTTTCATGAGCCTTTCAGGTCTCCCTTTTAACTCCGCATTGCGCTTTGTGGTTTGTTTGCGTTTCGGTTTCACGACAGCGCGGCGACGAAATCCTCGTAGCCGAAGTCGCGCACGAGCCGCACGGAACCGTCCGGTTCCCTCACGGCAATGGCCGGCATCTTGACGCCGTTGAACCAGTTTTTCTTGACCATGGTGTAGCCCGCCGCGTCCCGGATGCTCAACCGGTCGCCGGGCTTCAGCGGCTCGGGAAAGCGGAATTCGCCGAAGATGTCGCCGGCCAGGCACGACTTGCCGCAGACCATCCATTCGTGCGGTCCTTCGTTCGGCGCGATCTTCGCCGGTTCGCGATAGACCAGCAGGTCGAGCATGTGGGCCTCTATGGAGGAATCGACGATGGCAAGGTTCTTGCCGTTGAACATGGTGTCGAGCACGGTCACCTCCAGCGTCGCGGTATCGGTGATGGCCGCTTCGCCGGGTTCCAGGTAGACCTGCACGTCGTGGTCGCCGGAGAACCGCTTCAGCCGTTCGGCGAAGCGCTCCAGCGGGTAGCCCTCGCCGGTGAAGTGGATTCCGCCGCCGAGGCTGATCCAGTCCATGCGCCCGATCAGATGGCCGAAGCGCTGCTCGATTTCACCGAGCATGGCGTCGAACCGGTCGAAATCGTCGTTCTCGCAATTGCAGTGGAACATGAAACCGGAAATCATGTCGGCCACCTTCTCGATGTCTGCCGGGTCGTGCTCGCCGAGCCGGGAGAAGGGACGCGCCGGGTCGGCTAGGTCGAATTCCGAGGTCGACACGCCCGGATTGACACGCAGTCCGCGGGGCTTGCCGCTGCTGGCCTCCGCGAAGCGTTCCAGCTGGCCGATCGTGTTGAAAATGATCTTGTCGCAGTTCTGCAGGACTTCGCCGATCTCGTGATCGGCATAGGCGACCGAATAGGCATGTGTCTCGCCGCCGAACTTGTCGTGTCCGAGCTTGACCTCGAACAGAGAGGAGGATGTCGTGCCGTCCATGTACTGCGACATGAGGTCGAATACCGACCAGGTGGCGAAGCATTTCAGCGCGAGCAGGGACTTCGCGCCGGACCGCTCCCGCAGCCATGCGATCTTCTCCATGTTCGCGCGCAGCCGCGCCTTGTCGATGAGATAGTAGGGGGTCCGCAGCATCGCCGCCTTTTCCGTTTCTGTGTCCGGAAGTGTCGTCATGGCGGCCGGTTTCGCCGCCGCCTGTTCGCGGCTCCTGATGTCAGGCATGGCCCGCTGCGTCAACCGGGAAGGGCGAGCTAACGTCGCACGTGCCGTCGCGGGTGCTGCCCTTGTTCTGTATGACTCAATTCCATTCTGCGTAGACGGGGGCAGTCCAGCGATCCTGTCCACGTTCAAGGCAGATCCGATCCGGACTATCACCGCTTGGGAAATTTCTCGCTTCTTACGAGATCGGTAGGCGATTCATTAACCATCTATTCAACCTGCGGGTGCAATTCCGGAGCCTGCTTGCACGTCGCCGCACAGCTGGTTGAACGCATATTTGAAGACTAAGTATCTGAGCATGGGGAACGCATGCTGAGTATTCTTACCAATATTTCGGCGCAGACAGCGCTGCAGTCACTGCGCGCCATTTCAGCACGGTCGGAGGAAATCAGGCAGCAGGCCTCGACCGGTTTGCGGGTTGCAGAGGCTTCACAGGGAGCAGCTTATTGGTCCATTGCGACGACGATGCGCTCCGACTGTCACGCGATCTCAAGCGTAGTGGATGCGATGGCAGTTACAGCGGGCATCGCCGACGTCACCTATACGGCCTTGGAAACCGTGGGAAGTACTCTCGCCGAGATCAGGTCACGTTTCGTGGCGGCCGCAGAGGATGGGGTGGACAAAGCAAAGCTACAGGCCGAAGTGGATCAGCTGGTCGAGCACGTCTTCTCGATAGCGCGGAACGCCAGCTTTTCAGGCCAGAACTGGCTGGCGACAGACATTCCCGACTTCTTTGATTCGAACGATGACAAGCGTATCGTCAGCTTTCCATCGGGATATATCCGCGATGGTCAAGGCAAGCCAAGTATCGGTATCGATACCCTCGACCTTTTGCAGACTTCACTGATCAATTCCACCGGCGGTGGCATTTTGCAGGGCGATATCCGCAGCCCCGGTACTATCGGTGGATTGCGTTACAGGATCGACGGCGGTTATGCCACGCCAAGGCATTATGGTAGCCAATCAGTCGAATATTTCGATTTCTCCGGGCCGCTGCACTTCGATGATCCATCGGACCAGATCAGCTTCGTCCTGACGGTCGATGCTGAGGATCCCTCTGACCCCGGACTTCCCGGACCCTATGATTCGGGGCAGACCTTTGCGGTGATGATCAACCGGGCAATGGTACTGGCGGCGCTACCCGATTCCGATGGCGAAATAGCGGACTACAAGGACATGATCACAGTGCTGTCCCGAGCGCTGTCCGGCATCCCGGTGTCCGCACGTTACGTAACGACATTCAACGCGACTACCCACAAATGGGAAATCGTCGAAAACGCATTTGCCCTCGTCAATTCTGGCATTTCGGCTCTGCCCGGATCGTCGATGTCGCTCTCGTCACTTTCGGGCAATGTCGGAGGTTTTGGCGGTCTTGATTCCTTTGTCGATTACCGCGGTCGCGCGGCCGATCTCAGTCTCCATTTCGAGCCGTTCAAGGTCTATCAGGGCGTTGAGATATCCTTCGGCATTTCCGTCAATGACCTGACCGGTGGCCCCTACATGATCGATCGCGCCGTCGTGGACGCCGTCACCGGACGCGACGACGGACGGATTGAAACGGCAGACGAGATGCTTGCCCTGCTACAGTCACTAGTTACCGACATCCCGGGTTTCCAAATGTCCGTGGAAGATGCCACGATCCGCATGGAATTGCCCGGTACAGTGGACCGAACAGCGGGCGCCAATAGCCACATTCGCATCACCCATGCTTCTGTCAACGTCGAGCCGCTGGATGATCTCGCACTGGCTGATATGGATGTCGCTGCCATGCCGGATCGCGCGGAGGAATATGTGGAGTCGGTTACCTACATGATAGACCGTGTCGCCGACGCCGCTTCCGTAGTAGGAGCGATGAGAAAGCGCATTTCCTTGCAAAATAACTTTCTGTCCAGGCTTGAGGATTCAATGGAGCGAGGCGTCTCGAAGCTCGTTGATGCGGACATGGAGAAGACGGCTGCGAGACTTCGCGCTGTCGAGGCGCAAAAGCAACTCGCTTTGCAGGCCCTGTCCGTTGCGAATGGCCGTGCGAGGGTGTTGCTCAGCCTATTTGAAATGCCGGGATAGGCGCGGTACTGCGCGGTTCGCTGATCGGCGGCCACGGAGAGCGCGACATGCCGGTCTGGGGCATGGCGCTACGAGGAGGGCGTGGGCGAGATCTATGGCCCCCGTGGCGGCGAGACCGCCGTCCGGGCGCGCGTGCTCGAACAGGTCTACTAAATCGGGTCGATCCGGGAGTGACGGACAGGGACCGGGAGACCGGCCCGCCGCCTACTGGAACGCCGTCTCGTTGAAGCTTCTGAGCTTGCGCGAATGCAGCCGTTCCGGCGGCATCTGCGCCAGCTTCTCCATCGCCTTGATGCCGATGATGAGGTGCTGCGCGACCTGCCGCTTGTAGAAGTCGGTTGCCATGCCCGGCAGCTTAAGCTCGCCGTGCAGCGGCTTGTCGGAGACGCACAGCAGCGTGCCGTAGGGCACGCGGAAGCGGAAGCCGTTGGCGGCTATGGTTGCCGATTCCATGTCGAGCGCGATGGCGCGCGACTGCGACAGCCGCCGCACCGGGCCGCGCTGGTCGCGCAGTTCCCAGTTGCGGTTGTCGATCGTGGCGACGGTGCCCGTGCGCATGATCTTCTTCAGCTCGTAGCCGGTGAAACCGGTGACTTCGGCGACCGCCTGCTCCAGCGCCACCTGCACTTCCGCGAGCGGCGGCACGGGCACGGAAAGGGGAAGGTCGTCGTTGAGCACGTTGTCCTCGCGCACATAGGCATGGGCGAGGACGTAGTCCCCCAGCGCCTGGGAGTTGCGCAGGCCCGCGCAGTGGCCGAGCATCAGCCAGGCATGCGGGCGCAGCACGGCGATGTGATCCGTGATCGTCTTCGCGTTGGAGGGGCCGACCCCGATATTGACCATGGTGATGCCGGTCCGGTCTTCCCGCATCAGGTGATAGGCGGGCATCTGCGGCAGCCGCGCCGGCTGAACGCCGGAGACCGGTTCCTTGCTTCCCGCCGGCGTGAACAGGTTGCCCGGCTCGATGAAGCCGGAATAGCCGCCTTCGCCCTTGGCCACGACGTCGCGCGCGTACTGGCAGAACTCGTCCATGTAGAACTGGTAGTTGGTGAACAGGACGAAGTTCTGGAAATGGCCCGGGCTGGTCGCCGTGTAGTGGGCGAGCCGGTGCAGCGAGTAGTCTATGCGCTGCGCGGTGAAGGGGGCCAGCGGCAGCGGCTGGCCTGGCACCGGTTCGTAGTCGCCGTTGACGATGTCGTCATTCGTCGTCGTCAGGTCGGGCACGTCGAAGGTGTCGCGCAGCGGCCGGGCCACGGCGGTGGCGCCCTGCTCGACATAGGTTCCTTCCCGGAAGGCGAAATGCAGCGGGATCGGCGTGTCGGATTCGCCCACCTTCACCGGCACGTCGTGGTTGCGCATGATGAGCGCGATCTGCGTCTCCAGGTAGGTGCCGAAGAGATCCGGCCGCGTGATCGTGGCGATGTAGCGCCCCGGCGCGACGAAGTGGCCGTAGGCGAGGCGGGAATCGACGTGGCTGTAGCTGTCGGTTTCGAACTCGACCTGGGGGTAGAAGGCGCGCACGCGGTTTGTCTGCTCCTCGCCGCGATTGACGGCCTCGAACCGCTCGCGCAGGAAGGCGGTATTGCGCTCGTAGAGCGACCTGAGTGCCTCGACGGCGGCCTGGGCATCGGTGAAGGTGCGCGTCTCGTAGGCCGGCGGCATGTCGCAGCCTGCGCTGGAGACGGGATTGTTCGGGAGTGTTTCAAGCGTCTGTATGGTCATGGCGCAATATAGGCGTGAAAAGGCAACAGGAAAATGGCAACTGTTCGCGTGTCCCCGGCTCTGTGCTTCAGGCGGGTCCGAACCGGTTCTCGACATCCTCGCCGCGGCTCGCGAACAGGATGACGAGCGCGATGGGCCCGATGACCGGCACGAGCCAGATCAGGAGCCACCAGCCGGACCGGCCGGTATCATGCAGGCGGCGGACGCCGACGGCGAGCGAAGGCACGAACACGGCCAGCAGATAGGCGACACCGAGAAGTTCGTGTTTGCGCGGCAGGTTCGACAGGTAGGGGGCGATCGCGATCAAGCCCGCCAGGACCGCATAATTGAAGATCGCGAAATACCAGAACTCGGGACGCCGCGCGCGGCCACGGAACCTCGCGTAGTTGCTGAAGCAGTGCATCACGCATTCTCTGAAACCGGACGGATGGTGCGTCGCCTTGGCATCGGTGCCGGATGAGCCCCGGTCGGGGGGCTGGGTGGCATTGTGCGGGCGCTTTGCCGACGGGCTCGGCCAGGAGCTTGGTATGGAAGATCCGGGCAGGGCGGTCGCGGCAGGCTGCCAGTCGCTCATGCCCTCGCGCCAGACCAGCGTGTCGGGGCCGATCTTCCTTGCTGAGATCAGCGTGTCGATTTCCGCTATGTCGACCGGGCCGTTCTGCTCGTTGTCGCGTGCCCAGAACCAGATCTTGTCGTCCATGACCCTTGTCCGTGACCTGATGGATTCCGGAAACTAGGCTGACAAGCGACCGCGGTAAAGCCGTGCGTCTGTCAGGCGCCGCGCAGCAGCGACATGTAGATGACGAAGCCGGCGCCGGAAAGCTTGCGCGCATTGTCGTCCTGGGCGGCGGCGAAGCCGGCAAGCGGGCCGAGCATGAAAATGGCGAGTATGGCGGCGCGCAATGCGGTGCGGAGCGATTGACGGTGCTTGCGGATGGCGGTCATGGCGATGTCCCTTTCCCTTGTTGACACCGACATTGCCGCAATCGCGCTGAACCGATGCTGAGACCGGCGTTCAGCCGGCGTTCATCTTGCGGGAACGCTCATCGGACCAGGCGCAGACAATCGCGCGTGACGCCGAGCGGGCACGCGGGTGCTGTCTGTGCCTGCCAGGAATGATGCGTTCGGCCCGAGGTCTGCAGGAGTGCGACGAAACCTCCGCCGGAAAGCGCGACGGCGAGGCAGAAGACGAGGAAGCGGCGGATCGGCATGGGCGGGCTCCGGGTTTTCGGCCGATCTTCACGCCACGCGCCTGAACCGCCGCTGACTTGGCCGTTCACCCGGCATTCAGGGTGATTAATTCCCAAGAGGAATGAAACATATGAAGTCGCACGCACTTCTGGTTTTGGCTGGCATCAATCATATCCCACTCATCGAAACGACGCGGCAGCCGGCCGCTCCCACCGACCTCCTCCCTCGAAATGGTCGGCTGCCCGCGTCGCTCGAGACCCCCAATGGCCCAAGGGCCGAATGAACGAACACGATTGACCAGGAAAGGTACGAAAATGAAAAAGCTCATCTCCTCCGCCGCGGCTGCTGCCGTAACCGTTCTCGCGATCTCGGGTGCTGCCCAGGCCGGCGCATTCTCGGCCGGCTCCGCGATCCAGTCCATCGGTGATGGCGACTATGTCGTCCGCCGCATCGACACGGTCGAGGCCGTTGATAAGGACAAGGCCGACGCCATCCGGCGCAGCGCCGCCGCCAATGCCGGTGCCGTGCAGCAGGCGGTCCGCGCCAACCCGACGCTGGTAAACGGCCTGGCCGGCCAGAACGTGCAGGTCGACAACATCGTCGACGCCGATGAAACGGCCAACGGCAAGGTGATCTTCTACCTGCGCTAATGGCTGAACGCGTTCCGGAGCCTCCCCCGGCTCCGGCATGTGCGAGCGGGGCGGCGGCCGATCGGAACTGCCCCAAGACACTCCCCCGACCTCATCCTCCCGCCTGGGGGTGGTCGCTGTCCCGCTCGTGTCCCCCGACCAAGTGGAATTGAACAGGAAAGACATTACAATGAACGCTCTTATCTCCTCCTTCGCGGCCGGTGCCGTTGCTGTCCTCGCTCTCTCCGGCGCAGCCGAGGCGGGCGCATTCTCCGCCGCCTCCGCGATCCAGTCCGTCGGTGAAGGCGACTATGTCGTCCGCCGCATCGACACGGTCGAGGCCGTCGACGAGTACAAGGCCGACGCCATCAGGCGCAGCGCCGCCGCCAATGCCGATGCCGTGCAGCAGGCGGTGCGTGCCAACCCGACGCTGGTAAACGGCCTGGCCGGCCAGAACGTGCAGGTCGACAACATCGTCGAAGCCGATGAAACGGCCAACGGCAAGGTGATCTTCTACCTGCGCTAGGTGGCGGATCGTTGGCTGAAGCTGTTCTCCCGGCTTCGGTATGCTGGGGCGGGACGGTGGCCTGTCGGGCTCGCCGTCCCGCTTGCTTTCCGCGCCCCGCATTGCGGCGCGCGACAAGGGATGACAATCACGTGCGGAAGTTGCTATTCTGAGGACGGTATATGACCGGTTGTATCGATGTCACTGAACAAACGCTTGGAATTTCTCCGTGAATCGATGGCCCGCAATGCGGGGCCGGAAATCGCGGCCACCTGCGCGCAGGCAGAGCAGAACCAGGAGCGGCTGGCCACCAGCGAAGGCACCGTTCTCCACCATCCTGAGACGGTTCCGGACGTCACGCTTGTCGCGGCCGACGGCAGCAGGCGTGGCTTGCGCGAGCTGATCGCTGGCAGGCCGGCGGTGCTTCTGTTCTTCCGCGGTGACTGGTGTCCATTCAGCACGACCTCGATGCGGGCACTGGAAGATATCCGCGCCGATCTGGCCAGCCAGGGCATTGCCATGATCGGCATCACCCCGCGCCACCATTCGGCGCTTGCGGGGGCCGTGGAGCGGAACCTGCTGGGCTATCCCCTGCTGACCGATCCCGAACTCGAGCTGACCGAGGCAATGGGTGTGCGCGTCCGTGTCATCGACGAGATGGTTCACCTTTACGAAAAGCAGGGTATCGACCTTGCCGAGCTGAACGAGTCCGGGGAGTGGTCGCTGCCGCTGGAGGCAACGTTCCTCGTCGGGCCTGACGGCAGGATTTGCTGCGCGAATGCGTTCCCGCATCCCAGCCGCCGCATGGAGCCGGCGGAGGTCCGCGAAAGAATGCTGGAGATGCTGGGGCAATGCCACGACGCCTGACATGCGGCGTCACACCAGCCCGATGCCGCCCGTCATTGTCGGGTCGAGGCTGATCTCGTGCTCCAGGAAGTCGATCATGGCGCGCACTTTCGCCGGCGTGTAGCGCCGTGACGGGTAGACCGCATACATCGGCATGGTCGCTTTCTCGTAATCGTCCAGCATCGTTTCGAGCTCGTCGTTCTCCCAAAGGTCGGGAAACAACCAGCTTGGCATCATGCCGATCCCGAGGCCATCCAGCACGGCCTGGCGCAATGCATCGGAATTGTCCGCTCGCACCCGCCAGTTCACGCCGACCTGGATGATCTTGCCGTTCTTCGTGAACGACCACTGGTCGGTGTCCTGCATCCCGCCGAAGACAAGGCAGTCGTGGTTCTTGAGATCCTCGGGATGTTCCGGGCGCCCGCGGCGGTCGAGATAGGATTTCGAGGCAACGACGATCATCCGCATGGTGCCCAGCCGTTTCGCGATTAGGTTGGGCTCGCGTGGCTCGCCGAAGCGTATCGCGAGGTCGATGCCCTGGCTGACCATGTCCACGAGCCTGTCCTGCAGGACGAGGTCCACGCGCAGTTCCGGAAAGCGCGCGCCAAGCAGATGCAGTCGGGGAACGATATGCATGCGGCCGAAGCTTGCGCTCGCCGTCATGCGCAGCACGCCGGCGACGCGCCCCCTGCGGCCGCGCGCCTGCTCGATCGCTTCATCGGTGGCGGCGATCGCGTCGCGCGCATGCGCAAGAAACTCCATGCCCTCGTCGGTCAGTGTCAGTTTCCGGGTGGAGCGCTGCAGAAGCCGTGTGCCGAGATGGTCCTCGAGCGCCGCGATCTGCTTGGAAACGGCCGGCTGGCCGATATTGAACTCCCGCGCGGCGGCCGAGAAGCTCTCGGTTTCGGCTACCCTCACAAACGTCTTGAATGCGGCAATGAGATCCATGATTCATTCCATAGGGGAATAATTCGGGGGCGCCAAGGCGGAACTTGTCTCGTCTGGCATTCCGGGCAGCTACCGGCCGACCTGCAGGCCGTCTGTGCGGGGAGGCGTTGAACGGCGCTGCGCCGGCGGATGTGGAGGGCGGCCCGTCGCGCTGCCGGTCGGTTCAACTGGGCGGTACGGTTTTTCTGCGCCAGCGGTCGGGGGTGGCGTGCTGGCGAAGCGGGGGAGTGGCGGAAAGTTCGGGGAACGTCGTCACTGTGTGGTATCCTCGCGTGGATGTTCCGTCGGCCGGGCGGATTGACCGTCCGGACGGGATATATGTGCGCGAAGCTTACATGCCACTTTCCGCAAGATGAATTTTTCGTAAGGTGCGAAAATCGGCATGATCGCATCGCCCCTTGCGCGTTGCCAGCGAGGCAGGGCGCGGTCGACGAACCGTTGGCCTTGCGCGATTCATGCGGGGCCACCCGCAGCGGTGCGGCGGGCATTCCGCCGAGGAATAATAGTTATGACCGGCACCGGTATTATCCGGCGGACAAAATTCAATATTTTTCGGCTTGCCGAAGCGGCGCGATGGCGGATTTCGCCCCCGAAACTCTCGATCCGTCATCGCACGTTTCGGCGATCGGCACCCGGAATGCCAGACCCTTTCGAGGGCGACCGATCCGACCTCCTGAGGCGGCAAAGGCGGCGTGCGACGCGAACGCCGCCTTCCGTCCGGCATGGACTGCGTCGGACTACATCTTCTTCCAGGTTTGCGACTTGCAGAAGATCTTGAGCGCGCAACCCTTCATCTTCATCGACGAGCCGTTGAGCGTTGCCGAGCCGGAATAGGTCTTGTCGTCGGCGGGATCGGTGATCGAGCCGGTATACTTGTTGCTTCCGCTGGCGTTCATCCGGCCGATCTGCTTGCCGGCATGGGCGCCGGTTTTCAGTGTGATGCAATATGCCCCGCCGCATTTCGCGATCGCGGCCGTTTCGCCGCTCTGGGTGCGCCAGTTGCCCTCGATCGGGTCGGCGAATGCCGGAACGGTGAGCGCGCCGGCGCAGATGCCGGCAAGTACGATTCTGCGGATCATGTATTCCTCCCGAATGCCGGCATGGCTCGATGCCACGCCGATATTTTGACCAATACGTAAAGGTAACAGCAAGTCAAGCTGCCGGAAAGGCCGGTTGCCGTCGGGTTCCACGGCAATTTTCTCTGTCGCAAGCGCTCCGAATTGCCGGTCACGGTGAACAAAGGGTTTCGGCGCCTGGCCTTGTCCCCTTGCGGCAATTCCCGGGGATGCCCGGGAATCCGGGATTCCCAAGGTTAAGGGAGCGTCAAGTTTACGAAGAATTTGAACTTTGTTTGCCTGAAATTAAGCACGCTTTTTAGCAAGCGATTCAAATACATGCGGCACTCTTCGAACCATCGGAACGGGACCGCCCGGTCAAGCGGAAGCGGCCTCGGGAGACAAACAGGGACGAACGGAAGAGACAATGGCACGGATCGAGATAGAGAATGCCGAAATGGCCGCGCTCGGTGCGGCGAACAATGCGGATATCCTGTTCGAGATGGGCATGATGTACGCGACGGGCCGTGAATGCGAGGTCGACATGGTCGCCGCGCACAAGTGGTTCAACATCGCGGCCATAAAGGGTTGCGCGCGCGCTGCCATGCTGCGCTCGGAGATCGCCGAGGCCATGACCAAGGCGGATCTCGCCCGCGCACTGCGCGAGGCGCGCGAATGGATGACCTGCCACTAGAACCCGTGGCAGGTTGATTCGGGGGAAGGGGCCCCGGGACGGGACAGGTTGCCCATTGGGGATGGGTGGCGGCCGGTTCCGTCCCGGATTCCGCCGTTTGGGGCGTCACGTCCCGTGCAAGGCGGGCCTCAGCTGAAAGCCATGTATCGGCCCGGCTTGTGGTTGACCCCGAGGATCATGTTGAAGACGACCGCGCCGGCGACCGACCAGGCCAGTTCCGTCGGCGATACGACCAGTGCGCCCGCCGCCAGGATCATCAGGTCGATGCCCAGCTGCACGTAGCCTGCTCGCAGGCCGAGGCGTTCCTGCAGGAAGGCGACAAGAATGTTGACGCCGCCCAGCCCGGCGCCGTGGCGGAACAGGGCGAGCAGGCCGAGGCCGATCATGGCGCCGCCCGCGATCGATGCGACCAGCGGATGTATCTCGACGATCGAGATGCCCGACGGCAGGAGCCGGATCATTGCGGACATGAGCGTGACGGCGGCGAATGTGCGCAGGATGTAGCGCCAGCCGAGAGAGCCGATGCCGAACAGGTAGAACGGCAGGTTGATGGCGAAGAAGATGGCGCCGAAATCGAACGGCGTCAGGTAGTCGAGGATCAGCGCGACGCCTGCCAGTCCGCCGAGCACCAGCGATGCCTGCTGGTAGAGGAACACGCCGAAGGCGACCAGGGAGGTGCCGACGACAAGCGCGAAAATGTCCTCGGCCAGGCTGTGGCGCGATCGCGTCGGGTCGATGCCCTTGAGATCGCGCTCCGCGGTTGGTTCCGGTGTCGCTTCGGGTTCTTTTTGCATTGCAGCAAAATAGGCCCTTTCCGACCGGTTGCGCAATGCGTCGCGGCAATTATCCGGCGGCCTTCAGTGCCTCCGGCAGCATTGCCTCGAAATGATCGAGCTCGTGCGGCAGGCCGCAGCTGACGCGTATGCAACGGTCTATGCCCGGCCCGCCCGGCTTTCGGATGAAGACGCCGCGGGCGTTCAGCTCGTTCAGGATGCGGGTCGCATGCTCGCCGTCGCGGCCGCAGTCGAGCGTCACGAAATTGGTGGCCGAGGGCAGGGGATGCAGGCCGTTCGCGGTGCCGATGGCCGCGATGTGCTTGCGCGCCGCCTCGACCTGCATCGTCACCTGGGCCAGCCATTGGCGGTCGGCGAGCGCGGCGATCGCGGCATGCTGGGCCATCGTGTTGACGCCGAAATGGTCGCGCACCTTGTGGTACTCGGCGCACAGCTCCGCCGGCCCGAACAGGTATCCGACGCGCAGGCCCGCGAGCCCGTAGGCCTTGGAGAATGTGCGCATGCGCAGGACGTTGCCCCGGCCCGTGTCGATGGCGGGCAGGGCGCTTTCCGGCGCCAGTTCGCCATAGGCCTCGTCGAGGATCAGCAGCGTTTCTGCCGGTAATGCGTCCATAAAGGCCTCGATTGCCGCCCCGCTCCACCACGTCCCCATCGGATTGTCCGGATTGGAGAGATAGACGATCTTCGCGTTCTCGCGGTTCGCGGCGCTAGCGAGCGCGTCGAGGTCCTCCTTGTCGTCGCAGTAGGGCACGGTCACGAGACGGCGTCCGTAACCCGCGACGTGGTAGTTGAACGTCGGATAGGCGCCCGCCGAGGTGACGATCGCGCCGCCGGAATCGGAAAAGATGCGCACGGTGAGGCCGAGCAGGTTGTCGATGCCCGCGCCGACCACGATCTCGTCCGCCGACACCCCGAGATGGCGTGCCAGCGCGGCGCGCAGCTCGTGGATCTCGGGGTCGCAATATTTCCACACCTCGTCGCGAGCCGCCTTGTCCATGGCGGCGATTGCCCCGGGCGAGCAGCCGAAATTGCACTCGTTGGCGCCGAGACGCGCACGGAACGGGCGACCGTTCTCGCGTTCGAGCCGTTCCGGACCGACAAAGGGAGTGGTGGCAGGCAGGGAGGCGACTAGGGGATTGGCTTTCGGCATGGGCGTCTCCGGATTTTCGCATTGCCAGCAAGCGCTTGCGCGCGCCGCTGTCAAGATCGCCTGCACCGCAGATCCTGTGCCGGCTCGCGCACGAGCCTCAAAAACTCTTGGACAGGCCTCTGAATCATGTTACGGGCGAAGTCCGCGGAGAGGTGGCCGAGTGGTCGAAGGCGCTCCCCTGCTAAGGGAGTAGGCGGTAACCCGTCTCGAGGGTTCGAATCCCTTCCTCTCCGCCATCTGTTTTTGCACTCTCCGTCATCACGGAATCCCGCATTTTCGGTCGATTTCAGGCCCTGCCGCTCGTTTCGGGAGCATTTTGCCATGGCAGGAGATGTCGGTGTATCGCGCGGTGTATCGTCCCGTGTATCGCGCAAGGAGGCCGATGGCGGGAAATCGCGCCGCCGTGCGGGCAGGAAGGCCCCTGGTCCTTACCTCGTGCGCTCAGGTTCCGTTTACATTTTCCAGATCAGGATACCGAAGGATCTCGGAGGCGGGCGCGGCACGCCGTCACTGAGAATAAGCCTCGGCGCCTGCCCGGCACGCCGAGTGCGCTACATGGCCGACCTGCTGGCGGCCGAAGCCCGGGCGTGCTTCGAACGTTTGCGGGCAAGACGGATGGACGAAAGGGATATCGATAAGGACAAGGCTGACGAAGGCGGATCGGAACTGCCTTTTTATCTCACGCCGGAGGGCCGGGACGCGGCCATCGAGATGAAGGGCGCGTTCGAAATGGCGCGTGCGGTTGTCTCGCAGCCCGTTGCCCCGATGACGCCGGAGGAAGAGGTTCGCTCAAAGGCTTGGAAAGGCCTGGTGGAGCTCGGGCGCGAGATCGCCAGAGGCGGGGACGGCAACCCGATCGTCAGGGAGAATGCCGACCTGATCGCGCAACGCCGTGTCGACAGGCTGATGACGACAGTGTCACGGAAACAGGAAACCGATGCCGCCGGGCCGCGGAAAAGTTTTCCGAGGCAGTTTGAACGGCAGCCGGAGCCCGTCAGTGCGCCATCGGTTCCGGATGCCGGAAAGCTGTACTCGCTGGGCGGTGGTGACATGGAAACCACGAGTGTTTCCGATCACGCCTCGACGGTTGTGCCAGCCACTGACAATGCGCCCGCGAAGTCGGAAACGGACCCGCTCGACGAAGACCGCCGTTTCGTGCCGAGCCTGCATTCTGCCCTAGATTATAGCAAGCAATCGGTTGGACATATCTTTTCCCACCAGATCGCTCAGGTGCTTTCAGGAGCGACAATGACCTCGGTTCCCCATTCGTCGCATTTGTCGTGAAGCGTTTCCGTGATCGGCCTGTCGGTGAAAAATGCGTCAATCTCCGCAAGCGACGCGATACGGCCAGGCGCGGTCCTCTGAAACTTGGAATGGTCGGCCACCAATAGGGTCCGTCGCGCCTGCTTGAGAATTGATTTGCTGACATTGACTTCTTGAATGTCGAAATCCAGCAAATCGCCGTCTTGGTCGATCGCCGAGCAGCCGACCACAGCGAGGTCGAACTTGAACTGCACGATCGTCTGCGTTGCCAGGTTGCCGATTAGGCCCCCATCGGAACGCCTTAGAGTTCCGCCGGTCACGATGACTTGGCAGTCTCGGTTGACCGCCAGGATATTGGCCACGTTGATGTTGTTGGTCACCACCAGCAGATTGCGGTGATGCACCAGCTGCCGCGCCACCGCCTCGGTACTGGTTCCGATATTTAGAAAGATTGACACATCCTCGGGTATGCGTGCGGCACACGCTTCGGCGATGCGCGACTTCTCCGCCTCGTACAGGCCGCGCCGGTGTTCGTAGCCGATATTGATTGTGCCCGAGGGCAACATGGCACCGCCATGAACCCGTTCAAGCCGGCCCGCATCGGAAAGCTCGCTCAGATCGCGCCTGATCGTCTGCTGCGTGACAGCGAAATGTTCCGCCAGTCCGTCGACAGTCACCCGGCCGTCGCGCCTGGCGATTTCGAGAATTTCGTTCTGGCGAAAACTCTGGGACATGCGGGCGCGTCTTTCCCTCGCGGCCGGCCATAACCCGGCACCGACCGGAACGCAATTTCCGTTTATGTACGAACGATGTCAATCTATGTTCGATTTCAAACATGTCACCGGATTGAAACGTTTGGATCCGGTGTCATGTCGCATTCGATTCTTAGATTTCCACAAGAAGAAATCTGAAAATCAAATAACATCAATAGCCTATCCATCTTCGAACAATAACGAAAATCATTTCTTTTCATTTCTGAGCGTTTCACCTAGTCTTGTTTTCGCGCAGGCGTATTTTGCGTTCATGGAGGCCCGTGTGCCGCGATCGCAGGAAACCAGCACCCTCTACGATCTCATGGTGATCGGTGGCGGCATCAATGGGTGCGGCATCGCGCGCGATGCCGCCGGTCGCGGACTGTCCGTTGTCTTGGCTGAAATGAACGATCTTGCATCGGCGACCTCCTCAGCCTCGACCAAACTGTTTCATGGCGGTCTGCGTTATCTCGAATATTTCGAGGTGCGGCTGGTGCGCGAGGCGCTCGTCGAGCGCGAGATCCTGCTGCGCGCGATGCCCCATATTAGCTGGCCGATGCGCTTCATCCTGCCCTATAACGACGCCATGCGCTTCGACACGGAAACACCTGCGTCGAAGGTGCTCAACGCGATCATGCCATGGATGAAAGGGCGGCGTCCGGCGTGGATGATCCGGCTCGGCCTGTTCCTCTATGACAATCTCGGCGGACGCCAAATCCTGCCCGGTACGTCGACCCTGGACCTGTCGACCGCGCCGGAAGGAAAGCCGCTGAAATGCGAGTTCCGTAAGGCATATGAATATTCTGACTGCTGGGTGGAAGATTCGCGCCTCGTCGTCCTTAACGCTCGCGACGCACAAGCCCGCGGCGCCCGAATTCTGGTGCGAACGAAGGTCGTTTCAGCGGAGCGGACGCAAGACCACTGGACGGTGACGGTCGAAGACGAAGCAACCGGGGTACAAAGGGAAATTAGGGCGCGCGTCCTCGTCAATGCGGGCGGCCCATGGGTCGGTGACATCATCCGCACCAAGGCGCATCTCGATTCGAACGAGGGGATCCGCCTGGTTCGCGGCAGCCATATCGTCACGCGCAGGCTGTACAACCACGACAAGTGCTACTTCCTCCAGGGCGAGGACGGCCGGATCATTTTCACGATCCCCTATGAAACCGATTTCACCCTGATTGGCACCACCGACCAGGACCATCCGGATCCTTCTGTGAAACCGGAATGTACGCCGGAGGAGCAGGACTATCTGTGCGCTTTCGCCTCACGCTATTTCAAGCGCCCGGTTACCCGGGACGACATCGTGTGGACCTATTCCGGCGTCCGGCCGCTCTATGATGACGGCGCAAGTTCGGCCACGGCGGCGACACGCGACTACACGCTGACAGTAAATGACGATGGCGGCGCACCCGTTCTCAATGTCTTTGGCGGCAAGATCACGACCTATCGGCGGCTTGCCGAAAGCGCCATGGAGAAGATTGCGCCATGGTTTCCGGGCCTTTCATCCGCATGGACGGCGCGCGTACCCCTTCCGGGCGGCGATTTCCCGGTCGAGGGTGTCGATGCCTTGAAGAAAAGACTGACTGCCTCATATCCCTTCCTTGGCGAGTACCATTCGGGAAGGCTGGTGCGGGCCTATGGTACGGAAGCCTTCACGGTCCTGGGCGATGCCAAGGGCATTGAAGATCTGGGGCAGTCTTTCGGCGCCACGCTGACTGAACGCGAGGTCGAATGGCTGATGGATCGGGAATACGCCCGAACCGCCGAAGACATCGTGTGGCGCCGCAGCAAGCTTGGCCTGCGCATGAGCGCCGGCGAAATCGACAACCTCGACAATTGGATGCGCCATCGCCTGACAAGCGGCAAGCCGGCGGCGGCCGAATAGGTTGGGGAGGAGAGGAAGAATGACACTGGTCCTGGATGGTGTTTCGAAAGTGGTCGGCGCGCAAACGCATATCCATCCCACGAGCCTGGAACTGCGGAATGGCACCATGAATGTGCTGCTGGGACCGACATTGGCGGGCAAGACCTCGCTCATGCGCCTGATGGCCGGCCTCGACAAGCCGTCGACCGGCCGCGTCCTGTGGCATGGCGAGGATGTGACCGGCATGCGCGTACAGGACCGCAATGTCGCCATGGTCTACCAGCAGTTCATCAACTACCCGTCCATGACGGTCTACGACAACATTGCCAGCCCGCTGAGGCTCATGGGCAAGAGTGCATCGGAGATCGACGCCGCTGTCAAGGCGACCGCGGACATGATGAAACTCACTCCGATGCTTTCGCGCAAACCGCTGGAACTGTCAGGCGGCCAACAGCAGCGCTGTGCGCTCGCGCGGGCGCTGGTGAAGAATGCCGGGCTGGTCCTGCTGGACGAACCGCTCGCCAACCTCGACTACAAGCTGCGCGAGGAACTGCGTGTCGAGATCCCGAAGATCTTCGAGGAGTCCGGCGCAATCTTCGTCTACGCCACCACCGAGCCCGAAGAGGCCCTGCTGCTCGGCGGCAACACGGCGGCGCTTTGGCAAGGCCGCATCACGCAATTCGGACCGACGCCGGACGTCTATCGCAAACCGGTAGATGCAACGACGGCACGGGTCTTTTCCGACCCGCCAATGAATTTCCTGAGCATCTCCAAGACCGGTAACAAGCTGTTGTTCGGTGACGGACAGTCGGTGGTCGCTGCCGGAAAATTGCAGGAACTGGCCGACGGCCGCTACGTGGCGGGCTTCCGCCCGAACCATGTGGAGATCGTCCAACACACCGCCGATGCGATGAAGTTCACGGCGCTGCTCAACGTCACGGAGATTACCGGTTCGGAAACCTTCATTCACCTGTCCCACCATGGCGAGAAATGGGTCGGGTTGATCCACGGTGTCCACGACCTGCCACTCGGCCAGCAGATTGAGGTCTATCTCGATCCGTCCCACGTCTACATTTTCGCCGAAGATGGCCGGCTGGTCGTGCCCGCCGCCTACGCGATTGCGGCCTGAGGGAGGAACCATGGCAAAGATAACGCTGGACAACCTTGCGCATTCTTACCTTCCGAACCCGAAAGGCGAGGAGGATTTCGCGCTCAAGGAACTGAACCACGAGTGGAATGACGGCGAGGCGTATGCGCTGCTCGGCTCGTCGGGCTGCGGCAAGACAACGCTGCTCAACATCATTTCCGGCCTGCTGAGACCCAGTCAGGGCCGCGTCCTGTTCAACGACCGCGACGTCACGAACTCGCCCACGGCCGAACGCAACATCGCCCAGGTGTTCCAGTTCCCGGTAGTCTACGACACCATGACCGTTTGGCAGAACTTGGCCTTTCCGCTCAAGAACCGAAAAGCGGACGCCGCCTATATTGCCGAGCGCGTCGGCAAGATCGCCCACATGATCGGCATGGAAGCTGAGCTCGACCACAAGGCGCGCGGGCTGACCGCCGATGCCAAGCAGAAGATTTCGCTCGGGCGTGGCATGGTGCGCGAGGACGTCAACGCGCTCCTGTTCGACGAGCCGCTGACCGTGATCGATCCGCACATGAAGTGGGAGCTGCGCACGCAGCTCAAGTCGCTGCATCGCGAGTTCGGCCACACCATGATCTATGTCACGCACGACCAGACCGAGGCGCTGACCTTCGCCGACAAGGTGGTGGTGATGTATGACGGCCGCGTCGTGCAGATCGGCACGCCGGAGGAGCTGTTCGAGCGGCCCGAACACACATTCGTCGGCTATTTCATCGGTTCGCCGGGCATGAACATCATTCCGGCCCGCATAGAAGGCAACAAGGCACACGTCGAGGGATCGCTGATCGAGCTTGCCCAGACTTACGGTAAGATCGACGGCGACGTCGTTATCGGCGTCCGGCCGGAATACGCAAAACTGTCCAGCAAGGTCGGTCTGCCCGTGCGCATCCGCCGGGTCGAGGATGTTGGCCGGCACAAGATCGTGCGGGCTGAATTCTTCGGAAGGGACATCAACATCATTGCGAAGGAAGGCGAAGCGATCGACGCGGACATGACGCGCGTCGTCTTCGATCCGGCGCGGGTCAATGTCTACGCCAATGACTGGCGCGTGACGGGGGAGGCTGCCTGATGGAAAAGACCGTCAACCAGAAAGCCTGGTTCCTCGTCCTGCCGGTGCTGGTGCTGGTCGCCTTCTCCGCCGTCATTCCGCTGATGACCGTGGTGAACTACTCGGTGCAGGACACGTTCGGCAACAACCAGTTCTTCTGGGCCGGCCTCGAGTGGTTCGACGAGATGCTGCATTCCGAGCGCATGTGGAATGCGCTGGGGCGCCAGCTGTTCTTCTCCGCCGTCATCCTGGCCATCGAGGTGCCGCTAGGCATCCTGGTCGCGCTGAGCATGCCCAAGCGCGGCTTCTGGGCCTCGGTCTGCCTGGTGCTGATGGCGCTGCCGCTGCTGATCCCGTGGAACGTGGTGGGTACGATCTGGCAGATTTTCGGCCGCGTCGACATCGGCCTGCTGGGCTACACGTTGGACCGGCTGGGGATTTCCTACAACTACACCCAGAACGTGCTTGCCGCCTGGGCCACCGTGATCGTCATGGATGTCTGGCACTGGACCTCGCTGGTCGCGCTGCTCGCCTATGCCGGGCTGCAATCGATCCCCGGCGCCTACTACCAGGCCGCCAAGATCGACCAGGCCAGCCGCTGGGCGGTGTTCCGCTATATCGAACTGCCGAAGATGCAGGGCGTGCTGATGATCGCGATCCTGCTGCGCTTCATGGACAGTTTCATGATCTATACCGAGCCCTTCGTCGTCACCGGCGGCGGGCCCGGCAACTCGACGACATTCCTGTCGATCGACCTCGTCAAGATGGCGCTCGGCCAGTTCGACCTGGGCCCCGCCGCGGCCTTCTCGATCATGTACTTCCTGGTGATCCTGCTGATCTGCTGGGTGTTCTACACAGTGATGACCAACCTCGAAAAAAGGGATGGCGTGTGATGACCGATGCCGTGTTGACCAAGAGACCCGCCCGGGCCCGGACTCTTCCACGGATCAACAGGGCCGCTGTCGTGATGACAGTCTATCTCGTGTTCCTGCTGCTGCCGATCTACTGGCTGCTCAACATGAGCCTGAAGGACAACCAGGAAATCCTGTCGACCTTCTCGCTGTGGCCGCGCGACCTGACCTTCGCCAATTACCTAACGATCCTGACGGATTCGTCCTGGTACATGGGCTACGTGAATTCGCTGATCTATGTCGTGATCAACACGCTGATCTCGATAACCGTGGCCCTGCCCGCCGCCTATGCCTTCTCGCGCTATTCCTTCATGGGCGACAAGCACCTGTTCTTCTGGCTGCTGACCAACCGGATGGCGCCGCCGGCGGTCTTCGCCCTGCCATTTTTCCAGCTCTATTCGTCGGTCGGCCTGTTCGACACGCATATCGCCGTGGCGCTTGCCCATTGCCTGTTCAACGTACCGCTGGCCGTCTGGATCCTCGAAGGCTTCATGCGCGGCGTGCCCAAGGAAATCGACGAAACAGCCTATATCGACGGCTATTCCTTCGGCCGCTTCTTCACCCGGATCTTCATGCCGCTGATCGCCTCGGGAATCGGCGTCACCGCCTTCTTCTGCTTCATGTTCTCATGGGTGGAACTGCTACTCAGTCGCACGCTGACCAGCGTCAACGCCAAGCCGATCGCGGCCACGATGACACGCACCGTTTCCGCGTCGGGGCTCGACTGGGGCGTGCTCGCCGCCGCTGGCGTACTGACCATCGTTCCCGGCGCGCTCGTGATCTATTTCGTCCGCAACTACATCGCCAAGGGCTTCGCGCTCGGGCGGGTATGAGCGGAAACAGGGAGTAACATCATGGACTGGATGGCCTGGACCGTACCGACTGCGATCTTCTTCGCCGTGATCGCGTCACTGCTGGCGGTCTTTTCGATACTGGCGATCCGTTATCCGGAATCGCCGCGCGTCGGGATCCTGCGCATCGAGACGACGCGCGGCGACCGCCTTTTCATCACATTGCTGGGCTCGGCCTTCATAAACCTTGCCTGGCTTGCCCTGGTCAGCCTTCCCCAGTGGGGAGCGTTGATCGTCTGCCTGCTTTATGCCGCCGCGGTTTTCCGCTGGGTATGAGCAGATGTGAAGCTTGCTGCCCGACGCACCTCGATCGTGCGCCGGGTCGCGAATTTCGAAACCGCTTCTAATATTGGGAGGACCATATGAAGCTCTACTTGAAAACGACAACCGCGCTTGCGCTGATGGCAGGCGTGATGGCCGGTCCCGCTTGGGCCGGCATGGATGAAGCCAGGGCATTTCTCGACAGCGAAATCGGCGAACTGTCCACGCTGTCGCGGGCGGACCAGGAAGCGGAAATGCAGTGGTTCATTGATGCCGCCAAGCCGTTCCAGGGCATGGAAATCAAGGTGGTGTCTGAAACCATCACAACCCATGAGTACGAATCCAAGGTGCTGGCCCCGGCATTTAGCGCCATCACCGGCATCAAGGTCACGCATGACCTGATCGGCGAAGGCGACGTGGTGGAAAAGCTGCAGACGCAGATGCAGTCGGGCGAGAACATCTATGACGCCTATATCAACGACTCTGACTTGATCGGCACCCACTGGCGGTACCAGCAGGCCCGCAACCTGACCGACTGGATGGAAGGCGAGGGCAAGGACGTCACCAACCCGGGCCTGGATATCGATGATTTCATCGGCATCAAGTTCACTACCGGACCCGACGGAAAGATCTACCAGCTGCCCGACCAGCAGTTCGCGAACCTCTACTGGTTCCGATACGACTGGTTCAACGATGAGAAGACAAAGGCCGACTTCAAGGAGAAATACGGCTACGAGCTTGGCGTGCCGGTCAACTGGTCTGCCTATGAGGACATTGCCGAGTTCTTCACCGGGCGTGACATGTCCTATATCGGCGGTCCGACCAAGGTTTATGGCAACATGGACTACGGTAAGAAGGACCCCTCGCTCGGCTGGCGCTACACCGACGCATGGATGTCGATGGCCGGAATGGGCGACAAGGGCGAGCCGAACGGCCTGCCGGTCGACGAGTGGGGCATTCGCGTCAACGAGAAGTCGCAACCGGTCGGCTCCTGCGTCGCCCGCGGTGGCGCCACCAACTCGCCGGCCGCCGTCTATGCGGTGACCAAGGCGATCGAATGGCTGCAGAAATACTCGCCGCCGGCAGCAGCCGGCATGACCTTCTCCGAGGCGGGCCCCGTCCCGGCGCAGGGCGAGATCGCCCAGCAAATGTTCTGGTACACGGCCTTCACTGCCGACATGGTAAAGGAAGGCCTGCCTGTGATGAATGACGACGGCACGCCGAAATGGCGCATGGCGCCGTCGCCGCATGGCGCATACTGGTCCGAGGGCACCAAGATCGGATATCAGGATGCCGGTTCCTGGACGTTGATGAAATCGACCCCTGTCGATCGCGCCAAGGCGGCCTGGCTCTATGCCCAGTTCGTCACCTCAAAGACCGTGGATGTGAAGAAGAGCCATGTCGGCCTGACCTTCATCCGCGAATCCACCATCCAGGACAAGAGCTTCACCGAGCGGGCCCCCAAGCTCGGCGGTCTGGTCGAGTTCTACCGTTCACCGGCCCGCGTCCAGTGGTCGCCGACGGGCACCAACGTGCCGGACTATCCGAAGTTGGCGCAGCTCTGGTGGCAGAACATCGGCGACGCCATGTCGGGTGCCAAGACACCGCAGGAAGCCCTCGACGCGCTTTGCGAGGCGCAGGAAAAGGTGCTCGAAAGGCTCGAGCGCGCCGGTGTGCAGGGCGATCTCGGTCCCAAGCTCAACGAGCCGAAGGATCCCGCCGAGTGGCTTGCCGCTCCGGGAGCTCCCAAGGCGAAGCTCGACAACGAAAAGCCGCAGGGCCAGACCGTCTCCTATGATGAGCTGATCAAGTCCTGGCAGTAGTATCAAATTTGCCGCCCGGGGCCGTTTGCGCTCCGGACGGCCTTTTGGAGCATCCCGGTTTTCCGGGTGCCTCCGGCAATGAATTACGTGCAGACCATCAATCCCGGAACCGCGTTCGTCTGCCCCACTCTTTTCGACGCAAGCTTGAAGCCTGTCGCCGGCGGCAGGAGGAATTCCTCATTGTCGTTGATATTCAGGTAGGGGCGAGCATAGTCTCGCCGATCATCGTGCGACCATTGACCTGCAGTGAAACTTCATCCAGCCGCGATTTGAGTCTGGTTGATGTTTACGCCGATCGGCGCAAGTTGAGCAATCGCCCGACGCGCGAAGCTCTCGCATCATGCGCAGCGGGGCGGGCGATTGCGGTGTCAGGGTGCGCGCGTAGTCGACCGGCGTCTGAAAGTCCAAAGCCGAATGCGGGCGTTCGGTGTTGTAGGCGGCAGCCCAAGCCGTGATCATGACGCGCGCGTGAGCCAGATTGCGAAACATGGTCTCATTGAGCAGCTCGTCGCGCATCAGGCCGTTGAAACTCTCGACGAAGCCGTTCTGCATGAGCTTGCCTGGCGCGATCTGATGCCATCCGACCTTATGCTCGGATGACTATCGCAGGATGGCGTTGGAGGTCAGTTCCGTGCCGTTGTCGCTGACAATCATGCCGGGCTTTCCGCGGCGTACCGCCTCCGGTCCAAAGGCAAGTCCGGCCGGACAGACGGCGGATTAATTTCGTCTCATTGCAGCCCCTTTGTAGGGATCAAATATGAGACAGAAACGCGGGACTCCGTGATGACGGAGAGTGCAAAAGCAAATGGCGGACAGCAAGGGACTCTCCCCCATACCTGGCCAATTCCCGCATTCCCGGCGATAACTGGGCCGACACCGCCGGATGAACAATACACGGTCGTGTACACCAACCGATACACGGATCTCGAGGATCTATCTGAAATTGCTTGGGAAAGTACAGTTGAAGGCAGCGCGAAAAGTTTTCGCCGCGTTCCAAGGTCGGACATTGAGCACACCGTCCACGTTCCGGAAAATGCCGTTAGGGCCAGCAAACGACCTTCGTTTGGGTAATCGTTTGCCCATACGACTGAACCGCGTTGCGGGTGGCTCGTATCACCTACCCTACATCGCACAGCTTTGCAGCGCCGCAACCTGTCGCCCGGTATCAGGATCTGCATCCGCGAGCAGCATCGCGGCCGCTTCGCCCGAAAGCGCGAACTCTCGGTCAGCTGCCGCCGACGCTCGCAAAGCGGCAGCGACGAATGTCTGAGCGCGGGGAACCGCCGGATTGGCTCGAGAACTGACCGCCCTGATCATACCTCCAAGCGCCGTGCCTTGGCTGCCCTCCTCGATTGGATTGCGAGATGTGGTTTGCGGTTCGGGCGCATTCGAAACCACTTCTCGGAAGACCTGCACACCGCGAACGCGGACAGCGGGGCCGACAGGCGAATCGCGTCGCACGAGCGTCCGCGAAATCGGGCCCGCCTGCGGCGGCGACGCATTGGATACCACCTCGCGGAAGCGCTCTTGCCTCGTTGCAACCGTATGCGTCGCTTCGGTTGCCTGCGTCCATGCGGGCAAGGTGCCAGCGCCGGCGACGGCAGCCCGGACCGGCCGCGCTATGGCCTCCGGAGACGGCATGGCGGTCGGCATTTGCGTCGGCCGCGACCGGTAGATCTTGCCGGCAAGGGGACGGGCCGCATGAACGATGGCAAGGCGGATTCTCCCGCATAAGTGCGGAGCCGCCTGCTGACCCGGGAACCCTGATGGGCCGCGCCTTCCATGGCAATCGACGCGCTGTTGTTCCGATGCCATGGCGGCGGACAAATTTCCACGAGAGCCGCTTCTTCCGGAAAGATTGGAAATTTTGTTGCGAAATATTCATTGACATGTCGGGCATATACGGCTTGCATACGAATGCAAACAATAAATCGTACCCGAGCTTCCGGCGGTCGTTCCGCCAGCGAGTTTCGGTCGGACCACCTTGGGCGCCGGCCTGTTCGGGCGTGCCCTTTGGAATAGGATGGACGCCAGTTGAGCACCCAGGAAAACCCATTGCCATGGCTCGTTGACCGGGTGCTCTCAACCCGGTTCGACGATTTCTCGGAACGGACGATAGAAAAGGGCAAGACCTTCCTTCTCGATACGCTCGGCGTCGGCGTTGCCGGCTGCAACGGATACCGAATCGAGCGGATCATAAAGGTGGCTTCGAGCTGGGGCAGCGGTGACGATGCCACGGTCTGGGTCAGCGGTGAACGGTTGCCGGCAACCGCCGCGGCCTTCGTGAATGCCTACCAGATCCACAGCCTGGAATTCGACTGCTTGAGCGAAGAGGCCGTTCTTCATCCTTTCGCCACCATACTTTCCTCGCTCATGGCCTATTGCGAGCGCAGCGCTAGGCGGGGCGCTCCGGTCCACGGCAGGGATTTCCTGGCCGCGCTCATAATGGGCATCGACGTCTCCGTGTTCCTGGGCAAGTCGGCGACGGGGCCGACGCAGTTCTTCCGTCCGGCGACGGCGGGCGGGATGGGCGCGGCGGCAGCCCTTGCGAGGATCGCGGGTTTCGACTCCGATACAGCGATCCGGACGCTGGGCAACCAGTACGGGCAGAGTTCGGGAACGCTGCAGCCCCATGTCGAGGGATCGCCGCTGCTGGGCATGCAGGTTGGCTTCAATGCCCGCGCTGCGATCGCGTCATGTGATTTCGCGGCGGAGGGAATCCTCGGCCCTGCCGACGTGCTGACCGGTCGCTACGGTTTCTTCAAGCTTTACGAAGGCGTGGGGGTCGATATCGCTCATGGCCTTCGTGAACTCGAAGAGGCGTTCCAGATCGAACGCATGTCGCACAAGCCGTTCCCCTCGGGCCGACTGACCCATGGCGTTATCGACGGTCTCATGCGGCTGCAGCGGGAGGCCGGTTTCTCGGCCGATGACGTCGAGGATGTCACCTGCGACGCTCCCGGCTTGGTCAACCGTCTGGTCGGGCGGCCTGACGTCCCGGAGCCGACGCCGAATTATGCCAAGCTGTGCCTGCCCTTCGTGGCGGCAACCTATCTCGTCCACGGCAAGGTAGATGTCGAAGAGTTCCTGGGCGACCGGCTGACCGATCCGCGGACACACGCGCTGGCGGCCCGTATTACCTTGCGGCAGGACGGCAACCCCAGCAACAGCGCAATGGCGCCGCAGACGATACGGGTGCGTCTGAAATCCGGTGCGGAACATGCGGTCACGGTAGACTCCGTCTACGGCCACTACAACAATCCGCTGACCCGCGAGGAGAACCTCGACAAGTTCCGCCGGTGCTGGGGCAGGGCGGCCGGTCTCTCCGCGGAGGTCGGTGAATCCGTCATCGCTGCCGTCGACCGGATCGAGACCCTCGACGACATTGCGGCGCTCGTTCCCCTGCTCGTCGCTTCACGCGGGGGGGCGGGCGGTTGAACGAAACGACCCTGACAATTCTGGCAAGCGCAACCGGCTTGCCGAGCAGACGGATAACCCCGTTGGTGCCGTCAACCTCCGACGACTCCGGCTTTCAAAGGCACCAAGCGCCGACCCCGATCAATTCGTACCCAAACAGGAGATCAAGATCATGACCAAGCTGAAATTTTCCGCAATCGCGCTGGCGGCCGTCCTGTCGGCCTCGACCGGCAGCGCCGTTCAGGCCGCCGACCTCAGGCTTGCCTCGGGCTTTGGCGACCCGCATTCCAGTTCGCGCGCCCTCAGTTCAGTCTTTGCCGACTATGTCGAATCCCATACCGACCACTCAGTCAGCGTATTTCCCAACAGCGAACTCGGGCAGGCGACCGAGATGATCAACCAGGCGCAGAGCGGGATCAACTTCGGTGTCTTCGTGTCGTCCGCCTATTTCAATGCCCAGGTGCCGGAACTGGGCGTCACCAACCTGCCCTTCGTGTTTAACAGCAGGGATCAGGCCTTCGCGGTTCTCGACGGCCCCTTCGGCGACGGGCTCAAAGCCGAGTTCGAAGAGAATGGGCTCGAGGTGCTCGGCTTCATGGAACTTGGGTTCCGCAACCTGACCAATTCGGTCCGGCCCATCAAGAAGCCCGAGGATCTTGCCGGGCTGAAAATCCGTCTGCAGAAAAACCCCGTGCACGTGGCGACCTTCGAGCAGCTCGGCGCCAGCACCGTCAACATCGATTGGAGCGAGACATTCGCCGCCTTGCGTCAGGGCGTCATGGACGGCCAGGAGAACCCCTATTCGGTCATCAATACTTTCCAGCTCTACGAGGCGAACCAGAAGTACCTGACCGACAGCGGGCATTTCTACGACATCCTTGTCTTCGCCGTGTCGAAAAAGATGATGGACGGATTTTCGCCCGACGATCAGCAGGCGATCCGGGAAGCCGGGCGCCTTGCGACGCTGGAACAACGCAAGCTGGCGGCCGAAGAGGACCAGAAGAACCTTGATGCCCTCAAGGCCAGCGGCATGGAAGTGACCGAACTGACGGACGAACAGCGCGAAGCGTTCCGCGTCGCGACGCAGCCCGTCTATGAGCAGATCGGCGAAACGCTTGGCCATGACACGGTCAGCGCCTTCGTCGAGGCCGTGCAGGCGGTGAAGTAGCCGGCATGGTCGCGACGCTGGCATTCATCGACAGGGTATTTCAGGCCCTCATTACGATCTGCGTCTGCCTGATCGTGGTGTCAGTCACCGCGGATGTCGTAGCCCGGTACGGGCTGCGGCACTCCCTGATGTTCGTGAATGAACTCAGCCGCTTGGGCTTTGTCTGGGTCACCTTCCTCGTCATGTCCCTTGCCATCGGCCGTGGAATGCATGTCGCGATCACGAGCCTCGAGGCAAAGCTCGGCCCCACGGCCAGGCGCATGGTCTATCGCGGCGGCCTGATCGTGGTCGGCGTCCTCATGGGCACGCTTTTGGTCAGTGCCGTGATCTGCATCCGGGAGCGCGCGAACGAGTCGATGCTGAGCCTTCCCTTGGCGGTCTCGTGGTTTTTCGTGCCGGTGGCCATGGGCGCCGCTCATTCCCTGCTGCATCTCGTGGTGGGTTTCATCCATGGCGAGCGTAAGGAACGCACCGTCGAATTCGAGTGATCAAATGAGTCTCATCGTCGCCGTCATCTTCTTCCTTGCATGCATCCTGGGGATCCCGCTGGCCTTCGCCTTCGGGACCGCAGGCCTGACGGGCTTCTACCTGGCGCAGCTCCCGATAGAGGTGCTGGCCTCGAAAATGATGTTCGCCATCAATTCCTTCCCGCTCCTCGCCATTCCCTTTTTTATGCTGGCCGGCGAGTTGATGGTGAAGGGCGGAGTCGTCAACCTGGCCATCCGTGCCGCGAACACGCTGGTCGGACGGGTTCACGGCGGCGTGGGGCATGTCACCATCGCCTCGGGACTGGGCCTTGCCTCCGTTTCCGGCACAGCGGTTGCGGATGCGGCCGCTCTGGGGTCCGCGCTCATGAAGCCCTTGTCGCAGACCTACAGCCGGCCATTCGGCGCGGCGCTGATTGCGGCATGCGGGAATCTCGGACCTATCCTGCCGCCGAGCACGGCAATGATTGTCTATGCATCCATCGCCGGTCCCGGCATCTCGATCCCCGAGCTTTTTCTCGGAGGTGTCCTGCCTGCCGTCATCATCGCCCTGTCCATGGCGCTGTACGTGGCGCTGACATCCTGGCGTCGCGGCTATCCGCTTTCCGGAGATCCTGTCCGCTGGTCGGCGATCCGGCGCGAATGCACCCGGGCGCTGCCGGTTCTGCTGGTTCCGATCGTGGTGATCGGAGGCATCATCGGCGGAGTCTTCACGGCAACCGAGGGTGGTGCCATTGCGGTCGTCATGGCCGCGGCCATCGGGCTCTTCTATACGCGCGAACTGAAAATCTCGGACTTTCCCTCGGCTATGCTGAATGCAGGCATGACGACGGGGGTGGTGACGATCATCATCGCAGCGGCATCTACGGTAACCTTCATTTTCTCCATCGATCAGATGCCCAACAAGCTGAGCGAGCTGATCCAGTCGCTGACCGAAGACCCGCAGACATTCCTTCTTCTGGTCTTCGGCATGCTCGTTGTCGTCGGCATGTTCATGGAGTCGACGGCCGCCTACGTCATGCTGGTGCCGATCTTCGCGCCGATCGCCGCCGTATACGGCGTCGACCAGTTGCACTTTGCGCTGGTTTTCATCCTGACGTTGATCGTCGGAATGCTGACACCGCCGGTTGGAACGCTTCTCTTTGTCGCCTGCGGAATATCGGGTCTGCGTGTCGGCGACATAGTCGGCGAGGTCATGCCCTTTACGTTGATCCAGCTGACAGTGGCGATCCTCGTTATCTTCTTCCCGCAAGTCTTCCTCTGGCTGCCGCAGTTCGCGAACTGACGCAGCCGATCAAGTCCGTCATGAAACGAGGCGTCCCATGACCGCTATCGACCGCAATTCCCTTGAGTTTGAAGCCGAATTCCCGATCATTACGCAGGGTGGCCTGAGGGTCGACGGCGACGCGCGCGTCCTGCGCGACTCCGGCCGGCCGCTGCCCAACCTCTTCGCCTGCGGCGGGAGCAGGCGGGCGAGGTGTTTCAGACCTCGGCCGGCGGATCTCCGGGAACGGTGCTGCGCCAGACGACGCGCCCGCGGATTGGCAGGTCGTGCGGCAGGTCCGTCGACTGGGCGGGGCCGTCGAGGCTCAGGTGGTCGATCGTTGCGCGGACCATCCGGTTTATCGGCTGTCGCACCGTGGTCAGCTGGTAGGGCAGGCGGGCCCCCTCGGGGATGTCGTCGAAGCCGGCGACCATGATGTCCTCGGGGATGCTCAGGCCGAACTGGTGCCTCAGCGTGTCCATGGCCCCCATGGCCATCGTGTCGTTGATGCCGAACAGTGCGTCCGGCAAGCCTTCCGGATCCGCCATCATCCGTTGAACCGCATCGGATGCGCCCTCGTAGGTGGAGTCGCCCTCGTAGCTCCGGATCGATGCGCGGGACACCCCGCTTTCGATCAGACGTTCGACGAAGCCCGCGACCCGATCCTTGCTGGTGGTCCCCTTCGGGTCGCCTGTGATCATGGCGAAGCTCTTCGCTCCGGCCCGGAGAAACGCCTCGGCGATCTGGCGACCGCCCCAGGCGTTGTCGCAGCGCACGCCGAATGTGCCCGACTGGGGGATGTAGCGGTTGAACAGCACCAGCGGGATCCCCCGGTTCTGGCACATGCCGACCATCTGCGTAGACATCTGGGCCGAGGTCAGGATGACGCCGTCGACCTGGTAGCGCAGCAGCCGCATGATGGCGTCGTCCGTCTCCTGTTCGTCGTTCAGGGTGAAGACGAGGAGCTGACGATCGCGTGCCTGGACCTCACGGCCGAAGGCCTCGAGCACGTGGGTGTAGAACGGATTGTGCAGGTCGCCCAGGATCAGTGCCACGATGTTCGACCTGTGCGTGATCAGGCTGCTGGCGATGGAGTTGGGGACGTAGTTCAGCTTGCGGGCGGCATCCAGAACCTTGTCGCGTGTAGTCGGCGAGATGCTGGCGCCGGGCGTGAACGCACGCGAAACGGCCGACTGCGATACCCCGGCAAGCGCTGCCACGTCGAGGGACGTCGTCCGGATGGTTCCTGCAGGCAACTTGTACTTCTTCGGCATGCACTCCTCTCCTCGCACCATCATGACGTTTGCTTCAACGTCCGGTATTCCCGTCTGCCCGCGGTTTTGTCGGGCGGACTCTGTCTCGCCTGCCCGGCGCTGCAGGTTGCAGTTCCCGGTAGAGCATCTGCTTGGTGCTGGCCCCTGCGAACTGGCGAGATTTAACTTCGTTCAAGCACGGCAGTATAGGCGACTTACCGCCGCGCCGAACAACAGAACGGCGATTTAACGGTTCCACATCTGAACATTGTCGTCGCGGTCGTTCCGCCTGACGGCAAAGAAATCCCGGTTTGAGTCATTCTGTTCTCGCAATACGAAAATCCCCCGGACGCGCAAGTGCAATTCGGAATTGTACGGCGACAACCGGTAGCGGTGAATGTCCCGGCCGATCCACCGGGTTCACTCTCACTTGTCCGCGAGGAAGTCCCGCACCAGCCCGGCGAGGAGATCGGGCCGTTCCATCGGCGCGAGATGCCCGGTCGGAAGCTCCCGGTATTCGGCGCCGGGGATCCTCGCGGCCATCGCCCTGGGGTGGGAGACCGGGACCATTCGGTCGTGCAAGCAGCCGATCACGAGGCTGCGCGCGCTAATGCGCGGCAGCGCGTCGCTGACGTCGACCGTAAGGTCCAGTTCGACCTGGCGCGCCATGCCGTCCCACTTCGCATTGTCATGGGTCTCCCGCACGGCATGTGCCACGCCTTCGGTTCCCCATGCCGCGACAGTGTCGGGACTGAAACCGGTCAGCAGCACCAGCCGCGCCATGGCCTCGCGATCGCGGGCGATCAGCTCGCGCCACAGTTCGAATTCAAGCCTCAGATAGGCGTCGGGCGCGGCGAAGCCGGCCAGCAGGATGAGGGAGCGGACGCGGTCGGCATGGTCGGCTGCGATCCTGGCCGCGACGGCGGCGCCCAGCGAGAAGCCCATCAGGTGGAACCGCTCGGCACCCGCCGCATCGGCCGCCGCGAGAACCTGTCCGGCGAGAAATTCCGCCGTCAGCGGTCCTCCCTCATCCGTGGTGCTTCCCGAGCCCGAATAGTCGGGCCGGATGATCGTGTAGTCGGTGCGCAGCAGCTCGGCCAGCGCCGCCCAGTTTGCCTCGCCGTCGCCGCCGGTGCCGTGCACCAGCACGAGCGCCGGTCCTGTTCCGTCCTTTCGATAAGCGATCCGCGCGTCCTGGTATCCGGTGAAATACATGTCGCATCTCCAGTCTTTTCCTCGGATGCCCGGCAGGTTACAGTTTGACAGCGCTGTTAGGGTCAAGGAGGCGGCATGCAGATAGGAACCTTGTCGAAACGCACCGGCGTCAGCGTGCGCATGCTGCGCTACTACGAGCAGGAGGGGCTGCTTGCGCCGCGGAGGCGCCCCTCGGGCTATCGGGATTACGACAAGGAGGACGAGGATGTGGTCCGACGCATCCGCTTGCTGAGCGAGGCGGGGTTGAAGCTGGATTTCATCCGTCGCTTCCTGCCCTGCGTCCGTGGCGATGCGCCGGAATTCGAGCCGTGCAGCGATCTTCTTGCCGCGATGCGGCGGGAGATCGACGCCCTCGACGAGCGCATTGAATCTCTCCGGGAAAGCCGGAGAGTCCTCGACGGCTATCTGGCGTCCATGACGGTGAATGGCGACGGCGGATAGGCCCTCGGCAGCACCGGCAGCGGGCGCGGCGGTTCCGTGCCCGGCCTACCTCGAAAGTCCCAGTTGCGCGAAGTCCGTGCCGGTTGCGCTGGCGAGATCCTCAATGGAATCGTAGGTGAGTTCCAGCGCGTAGTACGGATTGTGAACGTGGATGCCGGGGTCGGACTGCACCACCTTCCAGTTGTAGACCGCCTTCAGCAGGCGCGGGGTCCAGCTGTTGTACGCGACCGGCTGCCCGTCCTTCTGGTCGATGACTCCGTCGCCATTGGCGTCGGCGAAGAAATAGGGGTAGCGCGCTCCGTCGTGGATCATCGGCGTGCCGGCGACTTCGGCCGCATAGCGCAGGAGTTCCGCCTCGAGGAGGTCCGCATTGGCCTGGATATCCGCCTTGATGCCCTTCGTGATGTCGCCGCTGCCGTCATAACTTGTGCGTGCAATCCGTATGTCTTCCGGATCGCCGGACTGGTGGCAGGTCAGGCATGTGGCCTCCGCGACTTCCAGGCTGTGCGGGTCGTGGCAGGAAACGCAGGTCGCGACCGGCTTGGCGTGCAGGAAACGTCCCGAATAGGTCTTTCCGGGATAGTGATAGCCGACGCCGCCATAGCCGCCGAGGGCCGTAACCGCGGCGATCTTGTAGTGCGGATTGACGAACTGCAGCTCGGGATTTGGCTTGTCCTCGGCCATGTCGGCGACGGCCTTTTCGACCGTTGCGCCCGCGGCCCGTCCCTGGTGGCAGGTCATGCAGGCCGCTTCGCTGCTGCTGACCGGGTGGGAAATGCCTGAGGGAAGGGCGATCTCGGTGATTTCCCCGAGCCGGGGATTGTGACACGTGTCGCAATCGACAACGCCGCCGGTCGGGAACGGGTGATCCGCAATACCCTTTTCGCTGCCGTCGAGTCCGTGGAAGCTGCGGAAGCCGGCGCCGGAGTGGCAGGTCGCGCAGATCGCGGGAATTTCGCCTTCGCCGTCCCAGTGCGAGAATGCCTCTGCCGACGCGTCCGAGTGGCCGGACCGTGACCATTCCGCGATCATTTCCGCATTCGGTATCTTGATCTGTTCGGGTGCGAACGGACCAGTGTCCGGAAAGACGAAAGCCGGCGTTTCGGCAACGGGCGCAGGTTCTTCGGCCGATTGGGCCAGCGTTCCCGAAGGGGACCATCCGGCGGCAATGGCGGTCAAGGCCGCAATGCCGAGTAGCGCGCGAATTGGCCGCATTCTCACGTTCCTCGCAAGCTTGATGATTACCCTGTAGATTGCTAGCGTCGAAGCTATAGCAGAGGGTCGCAATGCACAAGGCTACGTCCGGGAGTTGACGAGTGTTCGAAGTGCGCAACGGAGGTTCCTAGGGTGCTGCGACCGTTACCCACCGGTTTGACGATCCCTGTCGCGGAGGCTGCCGTTCCGGCCGATGCGATTCCGATTCAAGTCACTGAAGAAGCGGGAATTTTCGCCGCCTGGAAGGATGATTTTCGCGTCGAACCCCTGGTTCGGGAGGGGGATCGCGTGGCTCAGGGCGAGCCGGTCCTCAGGTCTCGTCGTGAGCCGGAAATCGTCGTCGTGGCGCCCATGCCGGCGAGGGTCGCGACAATTGGTCTCGGGGCGGGCCATCGTCTGTCCGAGGTCGTGTTCTTCCATGAACCCGATGCGGGACGTCACGAACATGATGTCGATTCCGCGCGGTCGCTCGAGGATCGCGCAGCCCTGCGCGATGCGCTCCTCGGATCGGGGCTTTGGCGCGATTTCCGGTCGCGTCCCTTCGGGCGCGTTCCGGCACCCCGCGAAGCGCCGTCGGCGATTGTCGTCATGGCGCTCGACACGCGGCCGGGTGCGCCCGATCCCCGGCTTGCGCTTGCCGGCCGCCAGGCGGAATTCGAGCACGGGCTGCGCGCCCTCACGCTTCTCACGGATGGTCCCGTTCTGCTGTGTCAGGATCACGGGCCGGAACTGTTCTACGACCGCGGCGTCGGCGGCCGGATACGCCTAGTGAAGTCGCATGACGAGCATCCCTGGGGTCTGGCCGGTTTCCAGGTCCACCGGCATCACCCGGCGGAGGCGGGCCGGCCGGTTTGGGATATCCACGCGGAGGACGTGGCCGGCATCGGCGCCTTCCTGCTGACCGGCCTCGTGCCTGAAACGCGCCTGGTTTCCGTTACCGGGACCGCGCTGAGAGAGCCTCGGCTGGTGCGATGCCAGGCGGGTGCCGATCTGCGCGCACTGAGCTATCGGCAGGTTCGTCCGGGCCGGCACTCGGTACTTGCCGGCTCCGTGCTGGACGGACAGGAGGCCCGGTGGCTTGGCGCGCGTGATCGCCAGGCGACCGTGATCAGCGGTGAGATGCCGTCGCGGGACCATCACTGGTTTCTGTCGGCCCTCCGTCGGGCTTCGCGGCCTCTGCCCCTCATTCCGACGGCGGCAGTCGATCACGCCATGGGCGGCGAGATTCCCGCTGTCGCCTTCCTGAAAGCCGTCGCGGTAGGCGACACCGAAACCGCGATCCGGCTCGGTGCGTTGTCCCTTCTGGGCGAGGATCTCGCCCTTGCGGACTATGTCACCTGTGCGGAACCGCGCTTCTCGGAGTTGTTGGCGCGCATGCTCGACAGGATAGCGGAGGAGGGGACATGATTCGTGGCCTTTGGGACCGGGAGACGGTCGCGCTCATGATCCTGGCCGCGGTGCTGCCGATGGCGGTGACGTGGCTCTTGGCCGACGGTCTTCCTGCGGTTGCGTGGCTGTTGTTTTTCCTCGTTTTCGCGGGGTTTTGGCACGTGATCTTCATGTTGTCCCGTGCGCAGCCCCCGTCTTTCGCCGGTGCCCTTACCGCCCTTGCGGTCGCCATGCTTGCGCCGTCGGAACTTGGCATCGGCCAGTTGCTGCTCGGCATCAGTTTCGGTGTCGTTATGGCAGAGCTGGTATTTGGCGGCTGGGGACGAAATGTCCTCAATGCGGCGACATTGACCCTTTCCTTTCTGGGCTTCGGCTTTCCGGCGGCGCCATGGCCGGATCTCGCGGTGCAGATCGGCTGGGCGGCGGTCGCTTCCGGCGCGATAGGCTGGCTGGCGGGTGTCTATTCCGGACGGGTTCTTGCCGGTGCGCTTGCTGTCGCCGGGGTGGCGCATGTCTCCGGCGTCGATCTGACGGAGGTCGCGACGGCCTTTCTGGTCGTCCTGGTCCTGCTGGTCTGTGATCCCGTGACCAGTGCTGCAACCCGGTCGGGGCGCTGGCTCTACGGCGCCCTGTATGGCGGTCTCGTCGTGTTGTTCGCGCAGTACTGGGAGGGCGCTGCCGCGGTCCAGCTGTCCGTCGCGGCCGCGCTTCTCGCATCGCTGGCGGCTCCGCTTCTGGATGAAATCGCGATTGCCGTATGGCTTGCCCGAAGGAGAAGACGTTTTGGCTGACCTGAATCCGATTTCGGCATGGAAACGTTTCCTGGCGCTGCCCAACGAGAGCCGCACCAAGACGATCGGCATGGCATTCATCGTCGCGGTGGTCTGCGCCGTCCTGGTCAACGGTGCGACCGTGATCCTTCGGCCGATACAGCAGCAGAACCGGGCCGCGGAGCAGCAGATGCGTCTGGAAGCGCTGATTTCGGCGATCCCGGGCATGCGGGAACTGATCGACGAGGCCGGCGGCGATGCCTTGACCACCGTGGTGATCGATCTCGACGCGGGGCAGGCTGCCAGGGACGTGACACCGGAAACGCTGGAAGCGGCGTTGCAGGATCCGGGGAACTGGACGACGCTGTCTCCCGCGCAGGATATCGCGGGACTGGGAGCCCGTCCCGACTATGCGCAGGTCTACATATTGCGCGATGGCGAAGAGGTGTCGCTCGCCATCCTGCCGATCGCCGGCGCAGGCTACAACGGCACGATCCGGGCGATGCTGGCGCTGCATGGCGACATGAACACGATCGCCGGGCTTTCGGTCATCGAGCAATCGGAGACACCCGGTCTGGGCGCGCGGATCGAGGAGCCGGCATGGCAACTCGGCTTCGCGGGCAAGCGTGTCATGGACGATAGCGGCACGGTGCGTTTCTCGGTGGCGCGCGGGCCGGCAAGCAGCGAGTACGAGGTCGACGGCATTACCGGTGCGACGCGCACCAGCAACGCCATGACCGGGATCGTGCGGTTCTGGCTGGGACCTGACGGCTACGGTCCCTTCATCCAGGCTGTCCGGAAAGGGGAGTTCTGACCGATGGCGATCCCGGGCGGATTCTGGAGTACGCTTTCGTCGCCCCTGGTGCGGCAGAATCCGGTGACGCTGCAGATTCTCGGCATCTGCTCCGCGCTGGCGGTGACGACCTCGCTCGACACCGCCCTGACAATGGCGGCGTCGCTGACTGTCGTGTTGGTCATGTCGGCGGGCGTGGTCAGCGTCATCCGGCGGCATATACCCTCGACGATTCGGCTGATCGTGCAGATCATCATTGTCGCGTCGCTGGTCATCGTCATCGACCAGTTTCTGCAGGCCTATTTCTACGACATCAGCAAGCGCCTGTCGGTCTTCGTCAGCCTGATTACGACGAACTGCCTGGTACTCGGCCGGACGGAGTCCTTCGCCCGTTCCAATCCGCCCTTGCCCTCGATGATCGACGCGTTGGGCAACGGGCTCGGTTACTCGCTCGTGCTGGTCGTGATCGGCGCGGTGCGGGAACTGTTCGGCATGGGAAGCCTGTTCGGCTATCCGGTGTTGCCGACCGTCGATCAGGGCGGGTGGTTCACGCCGCTCAACCTGATGCTGCTTGCGCCCAGCGCGTTCTTCCTTCTCGGCGGTTTGGTCTGGGCCATCCGCTCGCTGCGGCCGGAACAGGTGGAGGCGCCGGAATTCGAGGCGCCTGCGGTGTCGGAGGAACGGGCATGAACGATCTGTTCGCCCTGTTCCTGCGGGCGGCCTTTGCCGAGAACATGCCGCTGACCCTGTTCCTCGGCCTGTGCACCTTCCTTGCCCTGTCGCGGCGGCCGGGCACGGCTGTCGGGCTCGGCATTGCCGTCACGGCGGTGCTTGCCATCACGGTTCCGCTCAACCGGATCATATACGTGGCGGTCCTTGCGCCGGGCGCTTGGGCATGGGCCGGGATGCCGGATCTCGACCTGTCCTATCTTTCGCTGATCGCCTTCATCGGCGTGATCGCGGCCACGGTGCAGCTTACCGAGATGGTGCTGGACCGCTTCTTTCCCGCCATCTACGCCGCCTTCGGGGTGTTCCTGCCGCTTCTGACCGTGCAGTGCGCCATTCTCGGCGGCAGCCTGTTCATGGTCGAGCGGGACTACGGCCTCGCCGAGTCCGTTGCCTTCGGTCTCGGCAGCGGCGCCGGCTTTGCGGTGGCGGTGATCATGCTGAGCGGGATCAGGGCGCGCCTGGCCTATGCCGACCTGCCCGACGGGCTGCGCGGTCTCGGCATGACCTTCGTCCTGGCGGGGATGATGTCGCTCGGATTTTCGGCATTCGCGCAGATGGTGGCCTCATGATCGAGATCGTTCTCGGCAGCCTTGTCATTGTTGTGCTTGTTGTGGTGCTGACCGCCGGCCTCCTCACCACCCACCGAAAGCTGGGACCGCAGGGCGCTGTTATTGTTAAGGTCAATGACAGCAAGACCATCGAGGCCAGTCGCGGGAGCCGGCTTCTTGGCATTCTGCATGGTGCAGGTGTCGGAATACCGGCTGCGTGCGGCGGAAATGGCACATGTGGCCTGTGCCGTGTTACTGTCACAGGCGAGGGAGCCGGTGAGCCGCAGGCGACCGAACGTGGCATACTGTCTGCGGCAGAACGAAAGTCCAATATCCGGCTGGCCTGTCAGGTAAGTGTACGCGGGCCGGTCTCTGTTTATGTTCCGGAAGAGATCCTTGCGGCGGAGAGCTTCGCCTGCACTGTGCTCTCGAACCGCATGCTCGCGCCACTGATCAGGGAATTGGTGCTCGAAGTACCTGAGGGTCGAATGATCGACTTTCGGGCCGGAAGCTTCATGCAGCTCACTGCTCCACCTTATGAACTCGATTTCTCCGAGATTGAGGTTCCGGCGGAATTCGAGGAAGCTTGGAATATCGCCGGCTGGCACATGCTCCGATCGAAATCGCTGAAGTCGGTTACACGAGCCTATTCGATCGCAAACCGTCCGGAGGATGCCGGGCGGCTGGTATTCAATATTCGTCTCGCGGCACCGCCGGCGGGTCGCGAGACGGATATTCCACCCGGCGTCGTATCTTCCTACCTGTTTTCGCTGAAACAGGGCGACAGTATCGATGTTTCTGGTCCGTTCGGGGAATTTCATGTCCAGCCGACCAATCGTGAGATGATCTTTATCGGAGGGGGGGTTGGAATGGCCCCCCTGCGTGCCATGGTGCACGAACAGATAGGCTCCGGCACGAAACGAAAAATGTCGTATTTCTACGGGGCCAGGTCGGCTGCTGACCTGTTTTACAGGGAAGAGTTCGATGCGATCGCTCGGGAGCATGACAATTTCACCTGGACGCCGGCACTCTCGGATCCAGCGCCGGGCGACCGCTGGACGGGGGCGACCGGCTTCATCCATGAGACGGTCCGCGATGCATTGCGCAACCATCCGGCCCCCGAGGAATGCGAATACTATCTCTGCGGTCCGCCGGTCATGATTTCCGCGGTACTGGCGACACTGGAGAAGCTGGGCGTAGAGCGGAACTCTATATTCAACGACGATTTTGGAGCCTGAACCATGTGCGCAGCCGGAATTCGGATCAATCGACGCGGTTTCCTTGCCCTTGGCGCGGGTACCGTCACGACCTGCATGCTGCCCGCAGTTGTCGGAGCGGCGCCGGCGGTTCATGCGATGGCTGGACGGGCGTTTGGTACCAGGTGGAGCATAACGCTGCCGCGCTCCTCGGACCTCGAGCGATTGCGCGAGCCGATTGGCAACCTCCTCGACCGGATCGATCGACGGATGTCTCCGTGGCGGGAGGAAAGCGAAATATCGCGGTTCAACCGGTCGGCATCCGGCCCGCACCCGGTGGCAGCCGAGACGGCCTTCGTTGCATCGGCGGCAGTGGCCTTGTCGGCCGCGACCCGCGGCGCATTCGATCCGACGGTCGGGCCACTCGTTGCGCGGTGGGGCTTCGGGCCGATCAGCGGCAACGAGGTGCCGGAATGGGGCGGCGTTGCAGTCCAGGGAGACACGATATCCAAGCAGCGTGATGATCTGACACTCGATCTTTGCGGGATAGCCAAGGGCTACGCGCTGGACCGGATCGTTTCATTGCTGCTTGATGCCGGAGAGAGGAATTTCCTGGTAGATCTGGGCGGCGAACTGGCCGCCAGGGGCAGGCATCCCTCCGGTCGACCGTGGAGAGCCGGCGTGGAGGATCCGCGGGCCGGTCAGGCTGGCATCCATGCGGTTCTCAACCTGACGGACAGGGCGGTCGCCACTTCCGGCAGTCGCGCAAACGGCTACGCCCTCGGGGGCAGGCGCTACAGTCACATTATAGATCCGCATACCCGTGAACCGGTGGAAGGCGGCCTCGCATCCGTCTCGGTGATCGACGAGGATGCAATGACCGCCGACGGATGGGCGACCGCGTTGATGGCGGCCGGTGGGCGCCGGGGGCCGGCGGTCGCTCGAGAAAACGGCATTTCGGCGCTGTTTCTCACGCGCAACGGAAACGAGCTGGACCGGATCCTGACCGGCTCCTTCCGCGATTACCTGGTATGAGGTGAGGTTGGTGGAGACGCTGTTCGCCATTGCTGTTGTCGTGCTTGCTGCGGGTGGCCTGGCCGTTGGCCTTGTGCTGACGGGAAGGCCTCCGGATACATCCTGCGGCGGTCTTGCCTGCATAACCGGCGCACGTTGTGACGGTTGCCCAAAGCGAATGCAGGACGACAAGGAGGCGGTGGATGGCTGATCGCCGTATCGATGCAGTAATGCAGACGGAATTTCTCCGCCTTCGCCGGGAAACGCCCATACGGGAAGCGGTCGCCAAGATGGTGGAGGCACAAGCCCACGCCGCACCGGTTGTCGACGACACCGGTGCCTTGATCGGCATCCTGTCCCAGAAGGATTGTTTCCGGCCGGCCGTCCATGCCAGCTACTACCAGCAGTGGCAGGGAACTGCCGGCGAATACATGAATTCGAATGTTGTGACGCTTGAGGCAGAAACCGACATAGTCTCGGCCGCCGAGGCATTCCTCGAAAAGCCGTATCGGGTGTTTCCCGTGCTTCGCGGTGGCCGTTTGGTGGGCATGCTTGAGAGAACTCAGCTGCTGGCTGTTTTTCTGCAGCTTTCGAACGACCGTCAATAGATCCGAGCCATGCAACGTCTATTGACGGTCCCTTGTCATGGATATCGCGATTTGAGTGCAGATCGGACCGATCACTTCGAACACGATGGTGCTGGCAATTGCGATCGCCAGGATGGTGGAGCCGAATTCGGGAAACCGTTCTTCGGCCACGAGCGCCATGCCGATCGCGACGCCCGCCTGTGGCATTAGTGCCGTACCCATGAGCAAGCTCTCGCGAGCCGGCAAACCGGCGAGTCTGCCGCCAATCGAGCCGCCGGCCAGTCTGGCCAATATCCGCATTGCGACATATGCCAGCCCGATCCATCCGATCTGATCGAGCAGCCCGACCTCGAGTGAAGCCCCCGCCATGACGAAGAACACCAGGATGAACGGCCATTCGATACGCTCGATTTCATGGAAGGGCTGGTCGTGATGCCTGGCAAGATTGACGATTGCCGCGCCGCAAACCATGCCCGTGAGGAGAAACGAGACTTCCAGATAAAGTGCGGTGCCCGCACACAGCAGAACTATTCCGACTGCCTCGACAAGGGTGGGCTCGCCCGGTTTCAGTCGACCGGTGAGATATGCTGATGGTACTCCGATTACAGCACCGAGTATTATTGCGCCTCCGACTTCCCAGAATCCGTGCATTAGGCTTTCCACGGCGCCGTTGCCCGTCAATGTGCCTGCAATCGTTATCACGATGCTGAACGCGATCAGGCCCCACGCATCATCAACCGCGACAATGCCGAGAATGTTGGAAACAAACCGTCCTTTTGCCCCGGATGCTCGGACCACGTCATGTGTCGCTGCCGGATCTGTGGCCGCGGAAATGCCGCCGAGTACTGCGGCCAAGGCAATGGGAACGCCCAGCAGGACCAAGCCTCCCCATACGACCGCGACTGAAACTGCGGCAAGAGTAACCGAGATCACGAGTATTTCAGCGCCGTATACTGATAGCGTCTTCCGGTTCAGCGTGCCGCCGAGAAGAAATGCCACCATTGTAAGAGCGGCATCTGCATATACGTGATCGGCGCTCGCCAGCGGGCCTGGCAGGATGTCGAGGACAGGCGGTCCAAGAACCGCGCCCAGCAAGATCAGCAGGGTGACCCTTGGTACGTGGACGATACGGCCCAACTTGTCGAGGGCGAGACCGAGGAGAAACAGAATCGCGAGCGCGACAAGCAGGCTGCTTTCCGAGTTTTCCATGATCACTCCAAAACCGGTTGCTAGCGCCGACCTTCACGTGGCCGTGGACACCGAATCTGTATCTCCACTTTAGCAATCATACGATGGGACACCATCGAACGCGGCTGCAAAATGTGTTCGGGTTGAAAAGTACCACTTGGGAGCCGCCGACGACCGGGTTCGTGAAGTGAACCGAGTTGCCTGGATTGTCGATTTGAATTGGCCCGAACCGGCGGCTGAAACAACTTTCTGACAGGGCCGGCCGACGAAAGTTGCCGGACAGTTCGGCTGGGCCGCGGCGCTGTTCGGTCTCTTTTCTTGAACTGTCCCGGGATCCTCCATCTTGCTTGACATCGCTGCCGGTATTTCCCAATCTTTCGCCATGTTTCGTTCGAATTGCCTTGCCGAGTTCATGAACAGGGTGTGCCCAATCGCGGGCATCTGACCCTTGGCCGGCTGCGTCGCGTACCGGTCGAGGGTATGCGGATAAGGCTGGACCATCGATGACAGTCTGCATTTCGCCGAGCGACGACTTTCCAACAAAACAGAATTTCTCAGCACATCGAAAGTGACTGTTAGTTGCAAGGGGTCCGAAGTGATCACCGTCGACGCGAATATTAGCAAGCCGGAAATCAGGATTGCACAGTCGGAGTATGAACGGCTGGTCGGTCTCGCGAATGCAGTATCCGACAGGGAACCAGAGCTGTCCGACTTCCTGCTTTCCGAATTGGAGCGAGCAGAGGTCGTGCCGGACACGCAGCTCGGAGATGACACCATACGCATGGGAGCCGGGGTGCGTTATGTCACGGAAACGGGCGCGGTCCGGGACGTTGTCCTCGTCTATCCAGGCGAAGCGGATATCTCGGCGGGAAAGATTTCCATTCTGACGCCTATCGGAGCGGCCCTGATTGGTCTTTCCAGCGGGCAGTCGATCGACTGGCAGGCGAGAGACGGCCGGAACCATCGCCTGACGGTGAAATCCGTTCATTTTTCCGGGGTGGACAGTCAGGTCCGATGAAGCCGCCGCCCCGCCTCGCACTCTTTGGAGGGTGTCTCATCGCAGGATCGTGACCCCTGCGCCACCGGCCGGTGGCCAGGGGATCAATGCACGATTGCAGCTCACAACCCCGTTGCGAGCGGGCGCGGTGGAGATTCACGATGCGACACGATAAATGCCTTCTGACGACCAAGGATTTTGCAATGCTCGAATCCATGCTGGACCGTGGTCCGCACATTTCCGATTCCTGGCGGGCGCTGCTGCGCCGCAAGGTGAATTCTGCCGAAATCGTTTTTCGTGACGACGTGCCGCCGGACGTCGTCACGCTCAACAGTCGTGTCCGTTTCCGTGTCGATGATGGGCGGCCGGAAGTGCGGGTTCTGTCCCACGGCTGCACGAGCCTCCCGGTGGGGCTGTCTTTGCCGCTGACGAGTCCCACGGGGCTTGCCCTGTTGGGATCGCGTGAGAATCAGGTGACGATCATCGAGGATGACGAGGGCCGGCCGGTGCGGATTTTTGTCGAGAAGGTTCTCTACCAGCCGGAAGCTGCGCACCGCGAGCAGTTGGAGGCCGTGGAGCGCCTTTCGCCCCAGTCTCGCCGATCCGGGTTCAAGGTCATATCGGGAGGCCTTTCACCCGAGAGGTCGCCGCGCTCGGGAAACCGCCTTTGCCCGGGCGGTTCCGACGATCCGGGGCCTTCGGCTGCATGACCGGTGTGATTGATTGATGCTCGACCTGGCGGTTCTCGTTCTTGCCGGCTTCGTGGCCGGTGCGCTCAACACTGTTGCGGGAGGCGGGACGTTCCTGACCCTGCCGGCGCTGATTTTTGTCGGCGTGCCGCCGGTGGCAGCAAATGCGACGAGTGCAGTGGCGGTTTTTCCCGGCTATCTCGCGGGAGCCATCGGATTCGCAAGCGAGATCCGGAGCTTGGATCGCACCCGGTTGGCCTGGATACTGGTTGCTTCGGTCCTGGGCGGTTCCGTTGGGTCGTTCCTGCTGCTGGTTTCATCCAACGAGGCGTTCTCATTCGTCGTGCCATACCTGCTGGCCCTCGGTACGTTGACGTTCGCGTTCGGCGACAGGTTGCGTGCATGGGCGGTATCGCGAGGGGGCGCGCGCCGTCGCGGCGTGTTCGCGACCTTTGCCGCGTCCGTCTATGGCGGCTACTTCAACGGCGGCCTCGGAATCATTTTGCTGGCGTTGTTCTCTCTGCAGGGGATGCGCGACATCAATCTGATGAACGGCTTGAAGAACGCCGTGTCCTTCGTGCTAGCCGCGATTTCGGTGGCGATCTTCGCCACTGCGGGGATCGTCTCCTGGCGGCATGCGGCGATCATGGCAGCCGCTGCGGTCACCGGCGGGTATCTCGGCGCGCCAATCGCGCGTGCCCTGCCATCTGCCGCAGTGCGGGCTATCGTCATCGCGGTTGGCGCGTTCATGACGGTCGTATTCTTCCGGGCTTCGCTTTCCTGAAGCCGGCGGACCCGTTCCTCGGCATCAATTCGGATTGTCTGCTGCGCAACCGCGTTTTCCCTTCTGCGGGCCCCGGTCGGCTTCCCGTCGGCGAGGGCATCCGGTCAGTGGACATCGAAGGCAATGCCTTGCGCGGGCGCGTTTTACGGCGGGGTGACGATATCTCCAAAAGGGCGGTTCGGATCGTCCGCCCGTGCCTTCGCGCTGCGTTCACTTGACTTCACGTAATCAAGCGAACACTATGAGATCACAGTTATGAACAGAGTTCACATATATGAACGTAAAATCTGCGGAACGCGTCATAAAAATAGTGGAGCTGATTGCCGATGAGCCTCGGAGTCACGCGCAGCTTGCCGCTGCCCTGGCCATCCCCAAGAGCAGCCTTACCGGTCTTCTACACACATTGACGGAAGGAAACTTCCTCGCGTTCGATCCGATCAGCCGCACCTACCGCCTCGGATCGGCAATGGTGTTGATCGCGCAAAAGTACTTGGCCGGAATGGATCTGGCCACGATCTCGCGCGAGGCTGTCGATGCGGTAACCCGGGAAACCGGGGAGGCAACGGCCATGGTGATATCTGCGGGGGAGGACATTCTGATCATCGCCAAGGCGATGGGTAGTCACCCCATTCGCCGCACGATGCAGGTGGGTGAGCGCGCCCCGATGACGCTTTCTGCCGCCGGTCGTGTCTTCCTTGCCTACATGCCGGAAAGCGCGCGCTTCGAAATCGTTACGCGCCAGCTTGCCGAATGCGGAAAAGGACCCGAGAACGCAAGCCGCATACTCGAAATGATCGCCGATGTCGCCCGGGGCGGCATGGCCTACACGTTCGAGGAACTCATTCCGGGCATCGTCGCAATGGCGCTGCCCGTAATCGGTCGGGAAGGGCGGCTCGTCGGGTCGCTCAGCGTTTCGGCGCCGGCCTCGCGATATGATGATGCGCTCGTGGAACGCATCGAGACGAGCTTGCGGCATCACGCCGACAGGCTCGGGCGCACACTGGGTGCCGACGGACCGTTATCGCGAACATTGGGATCGTGATCGGCCGAAATGTTTGCAAGGGAGGACGTCATGTCTTGTTACTACGGAAAAATCGCGCTCGCCGGCGGGGTGCTACTCGGATTGGTCGGCGCGGCTTCGGCCCAGACCGAGATCGTGCTGGCTCACGTCTTCCCGGCCAACAGTCAGGAACAGCGTACCGCTGAGGCCTTTGCGGAACAGGTCGCCGAACTCAGCGGCGGGGAAATGGAGGTCTCCGTCTTCCCCGCAAGCCAGCTTGGCGGCTGGGCGCAAATCGCCAACCAGCAGCAGTCCGGCGCGGTCAATGTGACATTTATTTCGACAAGTGCACTTGGCGGGTTTTCGGAACTGGCGACAGTGGATGCCTGGCCCTTCCTTTTTGATGAGCGGTCGCAATTCGACGCAGCTTACGCCAGCGAGGACGGCAAGGCTTTCTTCAACGCGATCGAGGCTGATTCAGGCTACAGGGTCTTGGCGCCCGTCTACAAGGGCGCGCGCTATGTCTACCTGAACAAGGAGGCCGACAGCCTCGAAGGCCAGCGGATCCGGGCGCCCGGTCTGCCGGTCGTGCTCGCGAGCTTTGAAGCCTGGAACGGCAGCCCGACCCCGATGAGCGTGGCGGAACTCTACACGGCGATGCAGCAGGGCGTCGTCGATGGCGTCGAGATCGAGGCGCAGACCGCCGTGTCTCTCGGCGTGGCGGACATAACCGAGACCGTGCTTCTTACCCGGCACATGATGCCCAACTATGCGTTCATTTTCTGGGGTGCCTGGCTCGATTCCCTTCCTGACGATCAACGCGCGGTAATCGAACAGGCTGCGCAGGTGGCATCCGACGGGTTCGGTTCCGGCATCGAGGAGGCCGAACAGGCTTCCTTGACTGTCTTCGAGGAGGCCGGGTCCCGCCTTGTCGAGGTGGATCGCGCCGCCATGCGGGAGGCTTCGGAAACTGCGCTGAGAGAGCAGTTTCCGGATCTCGTGGAATGGGTGGACCGCCTGCGTGCGGCCGGCGGCGTCCAGTAGGTTGGCTCCGGACCCCTTGAGCCGGGGAGTTTCCCTGGTCGCTGGAGGAGGCGCGGCATTGCTGCGTCTCGCTCTTGGCGTGGGCATGGTTATCCTGTTCGCGTCGGTCATCGTCCAGGTGATCGGAAGGTATGTCTTCGCCTACACGCCGCCGTGGTCGGAGGTCACTGCTGCCCTGACCCTGACCTGGCTCACCTTTCTTGGTGCGGCGCTGGCCGTTCGGGGCGATGAAAACCTGGCTGTCACCTTGCTGCCAGACCGCCTGCGGGGATGCGCCCGGATCGCCGTGACAATCTTCATCGCGTTCTGCGGAGGCCTGTTCGCTTGGGTGCTGATCTCTGCCGGATATGACCAGATGGCGATTGTCAGCAGGGCGCGGATTATCGGCCTCGATCTTTCTGCGGCATGGCTCTATGCCAGCGCCCCGGTCGCGGCGATCTTCATGTTGATCTTCCATCTGGAGACTGCACTCCGCGCGGTGACGCCCTGCGCCGGAGACGGCAAATGACCGGCCTGGTCGTATTTCTGGTCACGCTGTTTGTCGGCGTCCCGATCTATGTGGCCATCGGCCTGACGTCCTGGGTCTCGATGGGCAGCTTCCCGTTGACTGTGCTGATCGACCAGATGGTCTCTGCACTGAATTCCTTTCCCCTGGTCGCCTTGCCGCTGTTCCTCCTGATGGGGAACCTGATGGGTGCCGCTGGCATCACGCGGACGCTGGTCGCCTTTGCCAACATGCTGGTCGGCCGTTTCCGCGGCGGCCTTTCGATTGGCGCCATCGGGTCGGGGGTTTTCTTCGCCTCCATATCGGGCTCGGCTGCGGCCGACACCTCGGCCCTGGCCTCCGTCCTCGTCCCGGCGATGAAGGAGGAAGGATATTCGGGCGGATACTCGGGCGCGCTGGTCGCCGCTGCGGGCACGCTTGGCTCGATCATACCGCCCTCGATACTGCTGGTGATTTACGGCGTGCAGACAGGGACGTCGATCGAGGGGCTGTTCGTTGCCGGTATCCTGCCCGGGCTTGTCGTGGCGGCGGGCATGATCTTCCTCGCGATCTACATCGCGCACCGCCGCGGTTACCCGCTGCATCGGGGCGTTTCCATGCGCGAAGGCTTGCGGACAACGTTCCGCGCGCTTCCCGTCCTCATGCTGCCCGCGATCGTCATTGTCGGGATCATCGCCGGCATCTTCACCATCACCGAAAGCGCGGCCGTGGCCGTGGCCTATGCTGTTGTGCTTGTGCTGGTGTCGCGCAGGATCGGCGCCCACCGACTTTGGTCGATTCTGATCGAGACAGCGAAGGAAACGGCCAGCGTCACCGCCGTGATTGCCGCCTCCGCTGCGCTTGCCTGGCCGTTGACCCGAAGCCAGGTGCCTGCCGAACTCGCTGCGTACGTGACACAGGAAGTTGCGAGCCCGGTTCTGATCCTACTCCTCGTCAACCTGCTGCTTTTGTTCTTGGGCATGTTTCTTGCCCCGGCTGCCGCGCTTGTGCTGGTAACACCCATCCTGCTGCCGATCGGGCACGAATTGGGGATAGGGTCGCTGCAACTCGGGCTTATCACTGTCTTCAATCTAAATCTGGGCCTGCTCACTCCGCCGGTGGGGCTGGGGCTCTTTATCACCGCACGCATCGCCGGGACGACCTATCTGGAGCAGGTGCGGGAGGCATTGCCGTTCCTCGCGGTCAACCTGCTTGTATTGCTTGGTATCACCTACCTGCCATTCGTGACGACGGCCCTGCCATCGTATCTGGGACACTGAAATGACCGAAGAGATACTTTTCTCCCCTGACGATCAGACGCTGCACCTGACCTTGAACCGGCCGCAGCGGGGAAACCGGATCACAGCTTCCATGGCCTCGGCGATCGCCGCCGTGCTGCGCGACGAATCTCCGATCCGGTCTCGTGTCGTTGTGATCGAGGGCGCGGGCAGTGCTTTCTGTCTCGGGGGAGACTTTGCGGCCGAAGGCAACAGGGCGGAAGCGCATCTCCAGTTCGGCCGGAATTTCGCCGCGATGTGCCAGGCGGTTCGCGCGGCGCGGCTTCCGGTCATTGCAGCGGTGAACGGCGACGCCCATGCCGGGGGCATGGGACTCGTTGCCTGCTGCGACCTTGTCGTGATGTCCGAGGATGCGACACTTGCGCTGCCGGAACTCCTGAGCGGCCTGTTCCCCATACTCGCCATGGCGATGGTTCGCCGTCTCCTGCCAAGGCCGTTGTTTTTCGACCTGGTCTATCGCGGGCGCGCGCTGACGGCAGAGGAGGCGCTGCATTACGGCCTCGTCACCGAAATCCGGCCTGCGAATCGGGTTCATGATCGTGCGATGGAAATGGGCAGGGAACTCTCTGCGCTCAGCCCGACGGCGATCCGCATTGGTCGGCAGGCTTATCATGCCATGTCTGCAATGACCGAAGCAGATGCGGTCGAACATGCCCGCCACGTTCTTCCCATGCTCTTGAGAGCTACGGCGGGCGAGAGGGAAATGGAAGGATGATCGGAAAGCCATGAGCAATAACGCAAAGCTGAAATCCTTGTTTCGCTCCGGCCGCACTACCATAGCGATGGGGGCTTACGATCCGCTCTCGGCGCGGCTGGTGGAGCGGGCGGGATATGACCTGGTCTATCTCGGCGGCTATGCTGCGGCCGCCGCCATGCTCGGCTTGCCCGATCTTGGCATGATGACCGCGACCGAGGTCGCGGACCACATCCGCAGGGTGCGCGCCGTGACGACCGTGCCGATACTCGTTGACGCCGACAATGGTCATGGCAGCGCACTGAACACCGCGCGCACGATTGCGGAATTCTTGGCTGCGGGCGCATCTGGTGTCCACATGGAAGACCAGGTCCTGCCGAAGAAATGCGGTCACATGGGCGGCAAGCGGTTGGTTCCGGTCCGGGACATGATCTCCAAGATACGCGCGGCGCGCGAAGCCGGAGGCGAGGAATTCGCCCTGATCGCGCGGACCGATGCGATAGCCATCGATGGAACCGACGCTGCCATCGAGCGCGCGGCACGCTATGCCGAAGCGGGCGCCGACGCGCTGTTTCTGGACGCGCCGGAATCCATGGCGCATGTCGAACAGATCGGTCGTGACCTTGGTCCGCTTGGCGTGCCACTTGTTTTCAATGCCGCGAGCACGGGCAAGACGCCAACTCTTGCCGTGAAGGAAATCGAGGCGCTCGGATTTAACGTCATCCTATATCCGATCGAGGCGATGCTTGCCGCTCTCGCCGGTGCGCGGCTGGTTATGGACACCTTGAAGGTCGAGGGCAGCCTGGAAGGCATTCGCGACAGAATGGCGAGCTTTGCCGATATGCAGGATCTTCTCGGCGTCGCGAAAATGGAGGCGCTCGACGAGCGCTTTCCGACGTCATGACTGGCGACCGGCCGGAAGAAGAGGCCATGAGCAGTTCAGGAGATTCCGAAAAAATCTCGGAGACGAAACCGCGTTCCGCGAGATTGCGTCCGTTGCGTATTTCCCCGAGATTTGCCGGCGATTGCTTTCGTCGGATGCGGCGCAATTCGCTAAGGCGTCGATGTCCGCCATCCATAATTCGCCGGCGATCGCCTGAAGAGAGCGACACCTGACACGCGGCCGGAACCGCTTTTGCAGGCGAGTGTTCAGGCGCTATCCCGGTATCGGCCGGTCGACTTGTGACGGCGGTGGAAATCGATCCGTGCGGGGCGGGCGCAGTCGTCTTCTACATCACCGCACCTATCTGCCAGGGAACAAACTCGTTATCGCCCAGGCCGAGACGTTCACTCTTGCTGTGCTTGCCCGAGGCCGTTGCCACGATCAGATCGAGAATCTCCGCGCCCTTGTCGGCAAGCGATACTCCGGCGCTGATAACGTCGCCGCAATTGAGGTCCATGTCCTCGATCATTGTATTGTACAGACGGTCATTGGTGGCCAGCTTCAACGTGGGTGCCGGTTTCGAACCGAATGCCGATCCCCGTCCCGTGGTGAAGACGACGATCTGGGCGCCGCCTGCCACCTGGCCGGTGACCGAGACGGGGTCGTAGCCTGGTGTGTCCATGAAGACGAGCCCGCGCGCAGTGGGGCGTTCGCCATACCCGACAACCTCGTTCAGCGGCGTCGCTCCTCCCTTTGCCACGGCTCCGAGCGACTTCTCAAGGATCGTGGTCAGCCCTCCGGCCTTGTTTCCGGGAGAGGGATTGTTGTCCATGGACCCCCCATGTGAACTGGTATAGTCCTCCCACCAGCGAATGCGTTCGGTCAGTGCCGCTGCGACCTTGGCATCCGCCGCGCGTCGCAGCAGGAGTTGTTCCGCGCCATAGATTTCCGGCGTTTCGGACAAAATGACGGTGGCGCCGTGGCCGACGAGGTAGTCGCTGGCCACGCCCAGTGCCGGATTGGCCGTAATTCCCGAATAGCCGTCCGAGCCACCGCACTGCAGTGCGACGACTAGATCGGACAGAGGGCTCGGACTACGCCTTGCGGTGTCGATCTCGGGCAGCATTTCCGTTACGCGGGCGACAATGCGCTCGACCGTGGCGCGTGTGCCGCCGCTTTCCTGAATGGTCAGGCCGTGGAACCGCTCCTCGCCCGCGGCGCCGAACATCGATTTCATGCGCGCGATCTGCATGACTTCGCAGCCAAGCCCCACAAAGATGGCTGCGCCCACATTGGGGTGGGTCGCGTGTCCCCAGAGCACCCGCTGCAGGTTGCTCCATCCGGGCCCGTCTGCGGCCATGCCGCAGCCCGTGCCGTGGGTCAGTGCGACTATGCCATCCACGTTGGGATAGGCATCGAGCAGACCTCGTCGTTCTATCTCGTCGGCGGCGCGGCGAATTACTGTCGCCGAGCAGTTCACCGTCGCCAGGAGGGCGATCATGTTGCGAGTGCCGACCCGCCCGTCTGCACGGCGATACCCCTCGAACGTGCGCGGTTGCAGTTCGGGAACCGCCTTGCGTGCCTGATCCAGATCAGCCCCGGCTTCTGCGTCTCCTGCATGGGCTCCGAAGGCCAGGTTGTGGCTGTGTACGTGGGCGCCGACGGGAATGTCTTCGGTCGCGTATCCGATGACCTGACCGAACTTGTGGACCGGGGATCCGCACTCAATGGCATGTCGGGCGATCTTGTGCCCTGCGGGAACGGCCGCGCTGAGCGGTAGGCCCGAGCCCAGCGGACGATCGCCGGCGGCGGCTCTTTCCGTAAGGATCGCCACGTCGTCTGCGGGAGCCAATACAATGATTTTCATGCCGACCTCCGTTCCAGCCCGGCGATCAGGCCGCGCAATTCTGCGAGACCCTGAGACGCCCGATCAGGGGGTAGCCCGGATGGGTCTCGCGCCCAATGTCGGCAAGAAGCGCGTGTCCGTGGTCTGGACGGAACGGAATGAGCGCATCGTCGTTCCCGGCTGCGCGGCGGGCCGTTTCCTGCTTCAGCAGGATAGCCACCAGATCGGCCATATCGACATCGCCCTCCAGATGTGCGGTCTCCTGAAATGAGCCGTCAGGTTCTTTCGCGACATTGCGCAAGTGTGCGAAGTGGATGCGATCGCCAAACCGGCGCGCGATGGCCGGTAAGTTGTTGTCCGGATGTGCGCCAAGCGAACCTGAGCACAATGTGAGTCCGTTTGCAGTATTGTCCGCCATCGCGAGGATCAAGGCAATGTCATTCTCGGTCGATACAATCCGGGGCAGGCCAAGAAGCGGGCGCGGAGGGTCATCCGGGTGGATGCACATGCGAATGCCAAGCTCCTCTGCTGCTGGAATGACTTCCTGAAGGAACCGCGCCAGGCTGGCGCGCAGGTCGTCGGCCGAAAATCCCTCCCAGGGTTTCAAGGCTTCGCGAAGACCGGCGATATCGTAGCGCGCATAGGCACCGGGAAGCCCGGACATGATCACTTTCAGCAATCGTGCGCGCTCCCCGCTACTGGCGGTCGCGGCCAGCTCATTGGCGGCTTCGCACACGTCTTGCGCCCAGTCGCCCTCTGCGCCTTTGCGTTCCAGCACGTGCAAATCGAAAAAAGCCATTTCGACAGCCGAGAAGCGGAGCGCACGGCCGCCGGTAGGCAGTTGCGCATCGAGCCGGGTCCGTGTCCAGTCCAGAAGCGGCATGAAGTTGTAGCAGACCACCTTTACGCCTTCGGCAGCAAGATTTGCGAGCGACTGGCGGTAATTGGCGAACAGCCGTGCGCGATCCGGTCCGCCTCGCTTGATTTCCTCGTGGACGGGCAAGCTTTCCACCACTGCCCAGTGCAAATTGCCCGGGGCGGTGGCAATCTCGGCGCTTCGCTTTGCTATGGCTTCGCGCGGCCATATTGCGCCGTAGGGAATTTCGTGCAGGGCTGTGACTATCCCTGCTGCGCCCGTTTGTGCGATTTCTTCTAGCCGAATATCATCGAGCGGCCCGAACCAGCGCCAGCATTCGATCATTTCGCTGCTTCCCTTACTGACGCGGCGCTGCCGCGTTCGGCCAAAGCGGAGTAGGCGCGTACGACCGCTTCGCGGAAATGGGGATCTGCGGCGAGGGCGGGATCGAACACTTCTTCGATGGCGAGGAGGGCCGCGACCTTGCCTTCCGGGTCTGTCGCGCTGTCAGACGCGGCTCGCAAACGATCCGCTAGCGGATCCTGCACGTCGATCGAGCTGCCGTTCTCGTCAACGCCGCCGACATAGCGCATCCAGCCCGCCACTGCGAGGCAGAGGCCTGTCGGGACCCGGTCGGCTTCAAGATTGTCGCGGATCGTGCCAAGGATGCGCTGTGGCAGCTTCTGGCTGCCGTCCATGGCAATTTGCCAGGTCCTGTGCTGGATGGCCGGATTGCGATAGCGTTGCATCAGCGTGGCGCAATAGACATGGAGATTCTCGCCCTGTGGAGTCGGAATGGTGGGCACGATCTCCGCGGTCCAGAGATTTTCGCAGTAGCGGGAAAAATCGCCGTCAGCCACGGTATCCGCAATGGTTTCGAACCCGGCTAGGTACCCCAGGTATGCCAAAGCTGAATGAGTGCCGTTCAGGCATCTGAGCTTCATCAGTTCATGTGCTTCGACATCGTCGACAAATTGCGCGCCTGCTTCTTCCCAAGCGGGGCGTCCGGCCGCGAAGCGATCTTCTATGACCCATTGGCGGAAAGGCTCGTGCACCACGCAGGCCCGGTCGCAGTAACCGGCTTCTTCGGCCAGGCGAGTGATGTCCCCCTCGGTCGTTGCAGGCGTGATTCGGTCCACCATCGTGGCGGGGAAGGGGACCTGTGCGGATATCCAATCGGCGAGCTTGGGATCGACCCTTTCGGCGAATTCGAGCACAACGCTTTGCGCGAGCCGTCCGTTCGAGGGCAGGTTGTCGCAGGACAGAACGGTGAAAGGGGGTGATCCGTTGGCTCTGCGGCGTTTAAGGGCGGCGACGATGAAGCCTGCAGCCGATCGCGGAGTGGCGGGATGCGCGAGATCGTGGGTGATGTCCGGATGATCCGCATTGAGCCGTCCGGTGGCCGGTTCGTGGCAATAGCCTTTCTCGGTGATTGTCATTGAGACGATACGCACCGCGGGATCGGCCATCGCTGCTATTACCGCCTCTTGGGCTTCCGGCGCGACAAGAACCCGGTTGATCGCGCCAACGATTTTCGGTCGGTCCCCGTCGGGGCTACGTGCGACGGAGGTATAGACGCAGTCCTGTGGCGCGAGCTGGTCACGCACCGTGGGGCTCCTGAGACTAACGGCGGTAATTCCCCAATCGCCGCCCGCGGTCGCCATTGCCTCGTCGGTGTAGACCGCGTTGAACGCGCGAAAGAAGGCGCCGGGACCGAGGTGGAGGATGCCCGTACGCGGAGCCCGTCCCGAGCGTTTCAGCCTTGGCTTATCGGGCAAGCCAGCCTCCGTCGACATTCAGCACTGCACCCGAGACGTATTTCGCCGCCGGCGCGCAAAGGAACGTGACCGCGCCGGCTATGTCCGACGGCTCGCCCCAGCGCCCGGCCGGGATGCGCGAGAGGATTTCGGCGTTTCGCTTCTCGTCGGCGCGCAATGCCGCGGTGTTGTTGGTTGCGATGTATCCCGGAGCCACCGCGTTGACGTTGATGCCGCGTGCGGTCCATTCATTGGCGAGTATCCTGGTCAGCCCCGCCACCCCGTGCTTGGACGCGGTGTAGGCAGGAACCCGTATCCCTCCCTGGAAACTGAGCAGCGAGGCGATGTTGACAATCCGCCCCTCGGACCCGCGTGCAAAGACCTCCCGGGCGAAACTTTGGGAGAGCATGAACACGGCCTTGAGGTTCACGTCCATCACTGCGTCCCAGTCCGCCTCCGTGTAGTCCACGGATTCCGCCCGTCGGATGATGCCGGCATTGTTCACCAGCAGGTCCAGTTCCCCCGCCTCGGTCAGCCGTGACGCTGCGCCAGCCGGATCGGAGAGGTCGAGCATGAATGCCTCGGCGCTTCCGCCCGCGCCCCTGATACGATCGACCGTTTCGTCGCATGGCGAGCGACCGGCGGCGACTACATGTGCGCCGGCCTCCGCAAGGCCGATCGCGATGGCCTGCCCGATGCCGGTATTGGCGCCCGAGACCAGGGCGCGCTTGCCGTTGAGCTGGAATGCGGAATTCATCGAAGCGCCTCCATTGCGACCATGTCCATGTCGGTGAAATCGATATTGTCTCCGGCCATCGCCCAGCAGAAGGTGTACGAAGCCGTGCCGGCGCCGCAGTGGATCGACCATGGCGGCGAAATCACCGCCTCCTCGTTTGCCATCACGATGTGCCGGGTCTCGTCCGGGCGCCCCATGAAGTGAAACACCCGCGCATCCTCCGGCAGATCGAAGTAGAGATAGGCTTCCATGCGGCGGTCATGAAGGTGGGCCGGCATGGTGTTCCAGATGGAGCCGGGCGCGAACTGCGTGTAGCCCATCAGCAACTGACAGCTTTCGCAGACCTCCGGGTGCAGAAACTGGATGATGACCCTTTCGTTGACGGTTTCCGATGCACCCATCTCGACACGTCGCGCATCCTCCTTCCGGATGAGGCGGGTTGGGCATTTGCGATGTGCCGGCGCCGAGAGCACGTAGTAGCGGCCCGCGCCGGCGAACGTGATCGGTCCCGATCCCATGCCGATATAGAGCACTTCGCCGGTATCGATCGTATGGGATTCGCCATCGACCGTCACGGTACCCGGCTCGCCGATATTCAGGATAGCGGCCTCGCGCCGGTCGAGAAAGCCGGGTGTGCCTGTTTCCGGCATTTGTTCGAGTGTCAGTTGGCCGCCGGACGGCACTGCCGAGCCGAGGATCAGCCGGTCGTAGTGGGTATAGACGAGCCGGATTTCGCCGGGGCGGAAAAGGTCTCCGACGTGGAAATGGTCGCGAAGCCGGGTGGTGTCGAAGTTCTTTGCGGATTCGGGATCAATGGCGTAGCGGGTCTCGGTCTTGAGCATTGGGTCTCTCCGGTTGGCGCGCAGCTTCAGAGAAAGTCGTCGCGGCGCGGGGTGAAGGTGTCAATCAGGCGACCGGCTTGCAGGCATTCGCATCCGTGTTCCGCGCCGGAGGGGATGACAAAGCTGTCGCCCGGTCCCACGTCGAAGGCTTCCTCACCGAGGAAAAAGCGAAACAGGCCACGTTCCACGTAAGTCGACTGGACATGCGGATGGCTGTGGCGTCTGCCGCGAGCGCCTTTCTCGAACGTGAAGGCTACGACCATCAGTTCGGGACTGTCGGCGAGCACCTGGCGCGTCACGCCGGTATCGGCTTCGACCTGGGGAAAGGTCCTTGTTTGCATCGTTCTCTCCTATCGCATGATCGATGGCAGCCACAGCGAAAGCGCCGGCACAAATGTGACAAGCAGCAGCGTCCCGACGCTTGCCGGATGGAACGGCCATGTCGTGCGGATGGTCCGTGTTGCCGTGGTCTGGCCGGCCGCACGCCCGACGAACAGGACAGCGCCTGCCGACGGAGTACAAAGCCCGATGCCGGAACTGGAGGTCATGTCGTGTCCACCCATTCGCCAGCCTGTGCAGAGTGATCGATCGCTGGACGGACGCGGCCATCCGGGTCTTCTTGGGGAAGCCCGCTCGTGTAATTCACCGCCGAGGGGTATCCGTCAGGGCCGGCGTCCGAAGAGCGCAACTTTTTTTCGCGGGCCGGCGCCCAGGTGCCCATTGCCGCTGTTGCGGCGAGCGCTGCCGGCTTCCTCAAGCGATGTCTCATGCTCCCCTCCCGTTGGCGACGCCCGTCAAAGGCAATAGGCGTCCTTGACCAGTCCGTATGCGAGGTCGCGTGCGACCTCGAATGCTTCGCTCTCCCGCATGCGTCCCGTACCCACGAGCGTCGCCAGATAGGCACAGTCGGATCGACGGGCGACGTCGTGCCGCGCGGGGATCGAACAAAACGCCCGGGTGTCGTCGTTGAATCCGACCGTATTGTAGAAGCCGCAGGTTTCGGTGGTGGCCTCGCGAAATCGGCGGATGCCCTCATAGCTGTCGAAGAACCACCATGGCGGGCCAAGCTTCAGACAGGGGTAGGCTCCGGCCAGAGGCGCGAGTTCTCGGCCATAGGTGGTCTCGTCCAACGTGAACAGAATCACGGTGAGACCGCGCTCCAGCCCCACCGCGTCCAGAAGTGGTTTGAGTGCGCCAACGAAGTCCGTGCGGCCCGGAATGTCGAAGCCTTTGTCGCGCCCGTGCCGGTGAAAGACCTCGCGGTTGTGGTTGCGACGCGCTCCGGGATGGATCTGCAGTGTCATGCCGTCCTCGATGCTCATGCGCGCCATTTCGGTCAGCATTTGTCCCCGGAAGGCATCGGCCTCTTCGGCGGTGCATCGCCCTGCGAGTGCCTTCTGGAACAGTGCTTCGGCATCAATTGCCGAAAGGTTCTCGGTGCGCGCCGTTGCGTGACCGTGGTCGGTAGCGGTTGCGCCGAATTCACGGAAATAGGCTCGCCGTGCGCGGTGCGCGTTCAGGTATCCCTTCCAGGTGCTAGTGTCTTCGCCGGTGAGTTCCCCCAGCAGGGCAACATTCCGGGCAAATCCCTCGAACTCGGGGTCGACAACATCATCGGGGCGATAGGTCGTGATGACCCTGCCATTCCATCCGCTCTCGTGAATGCGGCGATGCCATTTCAGATCGTCCAGCGGACTCTCGGTCGTGGCCAGAACCTCGATGTTGAACCGGTCGAACAGCGCGCGGGGGCGGAAATCGTCATGGGCTAGGCAAGCTTCGATTCTGTCATGGTAGTGATCTGCCGTTTCGGCGGACAACGGTACCTCGAGGCCGAATACATGTTCGAAGGAATGATCGAGCCACATTGCCGAAGGCGTGCCGCGGAACAGGTGGTAATTCGCTGCGAACAACCGCCAGATCTTGCGGGGGTCTGTCTCGGTCGCGCCGCCGTCGATGCGCGGCACGCCGAGCTCGGTCATGTCGACGCCTTGGCTGACAAGCATTCGGAATACGTAGTGATCCGGTATGACGAAAAGTTCCGCCGGGTTCGGGAAGCGCTCGTTCTCGGCGAACCATCGGGGATCGCAGTGGCCATGTGGGCTAATGATGGGCAGATTCTGGATGCTCTCATGGAGCGCCCGGGCTAGATCCCGCAATTTCGGCTCGGTCGGGAACAGGCGGTTCGGATCGGTAAGGGGCATTCGCCGGCACTCCGAGGACTATTCCGTCAAACTAATATGCTAGGCGATCAGTTGAGTCAAAACTTGAACGGCTCTATATGGTCTGGGCAACCGAACTCCGGAGAAAAAGTGAACGAACTCGCACTCACCCCCATCGATACTTCGGCGATTTCGGCGACCGAAAAGGTGTTCCGGTCGCTCTATGATGCCGTTGTTTCTCTAAGACTTCCCCCGGGAACGAAGGTTTCGGAAACCGAGGTCGCGGGGCAGCTTGGTGTTTCACGTCAGCCTGTGCGCGATGCTTTCTTTCGTTTGTCCAAGCTCGGCTTTCTGTCGATCAGGCCCCAGCGCGCAACGCTGATCAGGCCGATCTCGGAGAGGGCGGTTCTGGACGCATTGTTCACGCGGACGGCGATTGAGGTCGAGTGCCTTCGGCTCGCCATCAAGCGGCTCGACGACACCGGCTTGGCCCGGTTGCGGGACAACCTTGCTGAGCAGGCGGACGCGCTGCGCTGTGGTCTTCGGGCGGAGTTCCACGCATTGGATGAGGCGCTGCACGAGACCATTTGCGACATTGCTGGGCACCGCCATGCCTGGACGCTGATACTGGAGCAAAAGGCTCACATGGACCGAGTGCGTTTCATGACCCTGTCCGAGGGGCGCAGGCACCGTGTTCTGGCGGAACACAAAGCCATTATAACGGCTGTCGAGCAGCGGGATCCTTCGGAGGCGGAGCGGCGATTGCGCGATCATATCGGCGATATTCGCACAGTCCTCGCGGCTGCACGTATTCAATACCCCGACTACTTTGAGGTGCATGACTGAGGCGGTCCGCTGTGTGCGGTCTCATACCATCCCGTCGCGTAGCCGCATGAAGTAGTCGTCGTTTCCGATCTGGCCTCCCTTGAGGGCGATCTCGAACGTGTCTCCGGGGGACCTTGTCCATGCGTTGCAAAGTGGAGAACCTGGCGACGCGGCGATCGGATGGCGCAGCGTCAATGCGACAACGTCGAGTTCTCCGAGCGCCGTGCTCGACGTGTCGCCGCCCGCGATGACCAATCGGTCCAGCGAGAACTCCCGGCGCAATGTGTCCAGCAAGGCGCCGAGGAACCGGCCGACGCGTTCGCTTGTGTCGTCGCCGACCGTGCCGTCAGATGTGGCCACGCTTTGCGGCCCGAGTGCGGTGTGGACTATCGGACTGAGCCCGGACCGTAGGGCTTTCGCCGCGCCGTCAAGCGCACGTGCGCGTTCGTGTTCCAGGCCTTCGCCGGAGGCTATGCGCCCATAGTCCACGGATATCGCGGCAAACCCGTTCTGTTCGGCCGCGCGGATCTGGCGCTCGGTAGTTTCGGAACAACTGCCGGAAACGACAGCGATCCGGTCTTTCGGCGTCGCTGGCTCGTGGGTGCCTGGTTTCCCGATCAAGCCGGCATCCCGCCATGCACTCAATAGTGCATATTCCACGCCGGAAGAGCCGACAATGAAAGGACCGAGTGCATTGGCGGGATCGGCAACCAGGGCACCAGCCCGCGCCTGTGTCGCGTTGTCATGCACATCGATGAGCACGATACGGTTATCGTCCGCGATTGGGCCTGTCGGTCCGAGCTGGTCGAGCAATGTTGATGGAAGGTCTGTTTGCGCGCCGAGGTGAACGAGTAGGTCGGATTCGTTCATCGGAGTTGCGGGATGGCGGGACATGACCGGATGGCGGTCGATGCGGAAGACGCTGTCGCGGTAGGTTGCGAACAGGTGACCGGCAAATGTGTATCGCCCCAGTTGCGGCGCGCCGACAATGAGGGCGGTTCTGTGCTGGCCGAAGGTCCGCAGACCGATTTCTATCGCCCGGCCGATCGATCCTCGTCCCGGAGCGCTGTCGAAGGTCGAGCAAATCTTGTAGTGGCAAAATCCCGCCCCGAGCGAGCGCAGCCAGTCGAATGCCTGCGGCAGCATTCTGTCCATCCAATCGGGAGGACGGCTCCTGCTCTGACCGGCAAGGCCGACCGCGCGGTACCCGCTGAACCGCAACCGCTCTTGCGATTCGGGTATTCGCGTGAAGAGCACTGTTGGCACGCCATTCGCCGACAGCGCCTCCATGACATCCGTGGAGCCGGTGAAGTCGTCTCCGTAGTAGGAAATCAGCATTCTTTCGCTCATGACATCCGGCTCGCGAAGGCTTCAAGGGCGGCTGCAAGCTCCGGATGCGTCTCTGCATGAACCTCCAGCGGGATGCCTTTGCTCGCGGCTTCCGCTGCTTCCCGAAGGCTCGCGACGCCGCCGGCAATTCCCCGAGGGTGCCCCATGACACCCCCGCCGGCACAGAAGATGAAATCCGGTGATCGTATTGCAGCAAAAGTGGCCGGCATTTGCAGTGCGGTCTGGCCCGACGAAAAGACCGGCATCGCCGCCATGGTCGGCGTGTTGCCGTCGAACAACGGCTCGCCAACGGCACGTGCCGAGTCGATCACGGAATTGTCGGTTTCGGAAAACTTGTTCGCGATACCGTTCACGTGCAGATGATCCGCACCCGCGAGGCGCCAAAACTTCTGCCAGGCGCGATAGCTGATTCCGATATCGGGCGAGCGCTGAAACAGCCCCCATCCGTTTCGGTGGCAGTGGAGAGGGAGGCGGGCATGACGCCGGATCGCGCCGAGACCGGCAAGGCCGACCGAATGGATGCTGACCATGATACAGCTGCCTCCAGCCGCCTCGACCAAATCGGCGTGGCGTTTCATTTCGTCGACTTCGCCGGTGATGTTGAAGGCGTACATCACCTTTCTGCCGGTGCGATCCGCATGGTCGTTCAGTACCCTCATGACCTTCTGCACCCGTTCCTCGAGCGGGTTATGAGGGCCGTTGGCCTGCAGTTCGTCATCCTTGATGAAGTCGATTCCGCCTTCGGCAAGACGACCTGCAAGCGTGGCCGTCTCGTCCGCGGTCAAGCCGACGCTGGGTTTGATGATCGTGCCGATCATTGGTCGTCCCTCCACGCCGGACAGTTCGCGCGTGCCAGCAACACCGAATGCCGGGCCCGGGCAGGCAGACGCGAAATCCTGCGGAAAAGTGACGTCGAGCAGCCGAAGCGCCGAGACCTGCGCCAGTTCAAACAGGTTCCCGGCGACCGTGGCCAACGCATTGGTCAGCGATGCACCCATGTTCTCTATCGGCCACGACAGGGTGATTTCCCCGCGGGTATAGCAGCTGCCCGCTATCCGGCAGGGCAGGGATGGGCTGTCGGAAGTTGAGCGTTCGATCAATGCTTCAACGCGTGCGCCAGAACGTTCACGCAGCGCGTCTGTTTCTCCGGGCAGCCGCATGAAGGTACCGGATGACTGTTCGCCAGCAATGACCTCGGCGACCTTCGCCAGCGGAAGCGGGCTCTCGACATCATAGCGTGCTACCAACCGATTCTTCATCGTGATCTCCCAATCTCGATTTGCCCTCTATCATCTCATCATACCAGTTGACAACATGATGGCTTGCGGTATGGTTCCGAAAAAATTGGAGGAAGAGGATGAAAATCGCTCTGGTCGGCGCTGGGGGAAAAATGGGTGTGCGTTTGTCGCGCAACCTGAAAGGCTCGCGCTATGAAGTCGCGCATGTCGAGAAAAGCGAAGTCGGTCGGGAGCGGCTGAAGAGCGAGACCGGTCTCGATTGCGTCGAAATGGACGATGCGCTCGAAGGTGCCGGTGCGATCATCCTCGCCGTACCCGACACGGCCATCCGCGGCGTATCGTCATCGATCATCGACAGGGTGCAGCCTGGCACGATCATCATGGCGCTTGATGCCGCGGCTCCCTTTGCCGGGCATCTGCCCGATCGGGACGACGTGACCTATTTCGTCACGCATCCGTGTCATCCGCCGATATTCAATGAAGAGACCGACGAGAACGCCAGGCGCGATCATTTCGGCGGTATCGCCGCGAAACAGGCGATCGTGAGCGCGCTGATGCAGGGGCCCGAAGAGCACTATGCCATTGGCGAAGACATCGCGAGGACCATTTTTGCACCGATTCTTCGCTCGCATCGCGTCACGGTCGAGCAGATGGCGCTGTTGGAGCCGGGGCTCTCCGAAACGGTTTGCGCTACACTTCTGGTCATAATGAAGGAGGCCATGGATGAGGTCGTGCGTCGCGGCGTGGATCCGGTGGCGGCCAGAGACTTCCTCCTCGGGCACATGAACATTCTGGGTGCCGTGACGATGGGGGAGGTTGATGGCGTGTTTTCGGACGCATGCAACAAGGCCATCGAGAACGGCAAGGAACGACTGATGCGAGATGACTGGATCGGGGTATTCGAACCAGAAGAGATCGCGGAGAGTATTCGCCGGATAACCTAGAAGGCCGGGGAATGGCGCATTCAAGCGCCGGAAGGAAAGCAAGTGCTTAAACGCAACTGGGAGGAGACCATATGTTTACATTGACGCGCAGAATGCTTCTAGCGGGGGTTGCCGCAGCTGTCGCCCTTGCGGCGCCTGGCGCCGCATCGGCTGCTGACCTGATTGCCATCATCACGCCGTCGCACGACAACCCGTTCTTCAAGGCCGAGGCCGAGGGAGCCCAGAAGCGGGCCGAGGAACTGGGATACGAGACGCTTGTGCTCGTGCATGACGATGACCCCAACAAGCAGAGCGAACTCTTCGATACCGCGATCGCCCGTGGTGCGAAGGCCATCATCCTGGACAATGCCGGTGCCGATGCTTCGGTTGCTCCCGTGCGTCGCGCCAAGGAGGCGGGCATCCCGTCCTTCCTCATTGACCGCGAAATCACTGAAACCGGCGTCGCGGTCTCTCAGATCGTTTCCAATAACTATCAGGGCGCGCAGCTGGGTGCCGAGGAATTCGTCAGGCTGATGGGCGAGTCGGGCAAGTATGCCGAGCTTCTCGGCAAGGAGTCGGACACGAATGCCGGCATCCGCTCGGCCGGCTACCACGATGTGATTGACCAGTATCCTGACATGGAGATGGTCGCGCAGCAGTCGGCCAACTGGAGCCAGACGGAAGCCTACGAGAAGATGGAGACCATTCTTCAGGCCAATCCCGACATCAAGGGCGTCATCTCAGGCAATGACACCATGGCCATGGGCGCATGGGCCGCACTTGAGGCTGCCGGTCGCACCGATGTGATTGTTGTTGGTTTCGACGGCTCGAACGACGTACGCGATTCCATCCTTGCCGGCGGTATCAAGGCGACGGTATTGCAGCCCGCCTACCGCCAGGCCGAGGTTGCCGTTGAGCAGGCTGACAAGTACCTGAAGACGGGATCGACGGGACTTGACGAGAAGCAGCTCATGGATTGCGTCCTGATAACGGCTGAGAATGCCGCCAAGCTGGAAACTTTTGCCCTGAGCAACTGACCCTCGTATTGCGGGCCACGTATTCGCGGTTCGCATATCCGCGAACAGTTCGCATGGCGACGCCATGCGGACTGTCGGGTGTCTGTTCACCGGCCTGTGTGGCCGATGGGGAGTGACAGAATTGACATTCCGTTTTGGATTTTCGGCTATCGTACTCGTATTGCTGCTCGCGATTGGCGGCTGCAAGCTCGTCAAGTATTCTGATGATCCCGCTCGTACGGGATCGGCGAGCGGTACAGCCTCGTTGCAAGGCCAGGATGCCGAATCCGGGCTGGTGGAGATGTGGGACGAAAAGGTGGTGCCACATTTCAGGGACGAGGCCACGGACCTGGCGGTGCTGCTGCCGGCGATCCGGTCCGATCTCGATGCCGCGGGTAAGGAATATGGCCATCGCCAGGAAGGCGGTTTCGGGGCTTGGAACTTTGCAACCCGCCTGACCGGCGTGATCGTCGCGGCGAACACCGAAACCCGTGCCGCGACAGCAGGCGTGGATATCGATGACGATGATATCGCCGATGCCACGCTTCAGCTCGGTCCCGTGATCCGTGGGACGTCGGTTCGCGACACGTTGCCGTTCATCGACTTTTCCGACTACCGGGATCAGATCGCCTTTGCCCAGCTGTCGCGTTCGCTCAACGGACGCGCCTACGAAACTGCGTTGAAGGACCTTGATCGCGAAGGGCTTGTCGGTCAGCGCATCGCGGTATCCGGCGCGATGTCGCTCACTGCCGCGGATGAAGATGTGCTGATTACTCCGGTAGTCGTCTCGAAAGGCGGGAATCAATGACGCGGAGCGATCATCCGATCGGACTGTCTGTCCGAGGCGCGACCAAGGTTTATCCCGGTACGCTGGCTCTCGACAAGGTCGATTTCGACGTCCGGATGGGCGCCGTCAATGTCCTTGTTGGCGAGAACGGCGCGGGCAAGTCGACACTGATGAAGACCATCGCCGGTGTCGAACAACTCACCCAGGGGCAAATTATCCGAAATGGCGTGCCGGTTGATTTCGCAACGACACGCGATGCGGAGCGTCACGGTATCGGCATCGTGTTCCAGGAGCTCAACCTGTTCCCGAACATGACCGTCGCAGAAAATATCTTCATCACGCGCGAGAAGACCCGCTTTGGCGTCGATATCGTCTCCGATATGCAGCGCGCCGAGGTTCGCCGCATGATGGAGCGGCTGGAGCACGACATTGATCCCGACACGCAGGTCGGGGACCTCAGGATCGGCCAGCAGCAGATCGTGGAGATCGCCAAGGCGCTTTCGCAGGACGCAGAGATACTCATCATGGACGAACCGACTTCGGCGCTCAGCGCCTCCGAGGTCGAGATACTTTTCCGGGTAATTGCGGACCTGAAGCGCCAGGGGGTCGGTATCGTTTACATCTCTCACCGTCTCGAAGAACTGATCCGCATTGGCGATTACATCACCGTGCTTCGCGACGGCCGCATCACCGGCACGCGGCCGATGGAGGGCGTCGACGTGGCCTGGATCGTCCGCAACATGATAGGATCGGCTTCGAAGGACTTCGCCAAGGCCGAGGAGCATGCTTTCGGGGACGAGATCCTGCGCACCGAGTCCGTCAGCCTGCCGAGCAAGTCGGGCGGGCTTGCCGTTGACAATGTCTCCGTTTCGCTGCGTGCGGGAGAGATTGTGGGCATCTACGGCCTGATGGGTGCGGGACGTTCCGAGCTTTTCGAATGCATTATCGGCCGCCATCCCCACTCGACCGGCAAGGTCTACCTTGACGGGGCCGACATTTCGGACCGCGACGTGGCGGGCCGCATTCGGCGGGGCATCGCGTTGATACCCGAGGACAGGAAGGCCGAGGGCCTGATCCAGATCCTCTCGATCCGGGAGAACATGTCGCTTTCGAGCCTGAACGCCTTCACGCGGCTCTTCGATCTCGACCTGAAGGGGGAGAGCAGGAGGGTACTCGATTTCGTGCGACGGCTCACCATCAAGATTGCGAGTCCGGAAAATCCGGTCAGTTCGCTTTCGGGCGGCAACCAGCAGAAGGTTGTCATCGGCAAGGCCCTGATGACGGAGCCGAAAGTTCTGCTGATGGACGAACCGAGCCGCGGCGTCGATGTCGGCGCGAAGGCCGAAATATTTCGGACCATGCGGCAGCTGGCTGCCGACGGTCTCGGAATTCTTTTTGTGACGTCGGATCTGGAAGAGGTGATGGCGCTTTCTGATCGTATTGTCGTCATGTCCAACGGGCGGATAACTGGCGAATTCGATCGTCCCGATGCGAGTGAGGAGGCGATCGTTGCGTGTTCGGCTGTCGGCCACGAGCCGGATGTTCATCTTGAGGAGAATGTAGCATGACCACCGGAGCCACGGCAGCGGCACCTTTGCAGACCAACAATCAGTCGCTTCTGCTTCTGATCCTGAAGATGCGCACATTCATCGCGCTGATTGCGGTGTTCCTGTTCTTTGCGTTCGCGGCGCCGAACTTTCTGAGCGCCGCCAATTTCGTGATCATGTCCAAGCACGTTGCGCTGAATGCATTCCTGGCGATCGGCATGACCTTCGTGATCATAACCGGCGGCATCGATCTGTCGGTCGGTTCGATTGTCGGCCTGTGCGGGATGGTTGCCGGCTTCCTGATCTTGAACGGCGTGGATCTTGGTATCGGCTACACGCTCTATCTAAATATATTCGAGATCATGCTGGTCACGCTGCTGGTCGGCGTGCTGGTCGGTGCGCTCAACGGTTTTCTCATAACCAGGCTAAACGTTGCGCCATTCATCGCGACGCTGGGCACGCTCTACATCGCGCGCGGCGCCGCCCTGCTGTCCTCGGATGGCGCGACCTTTCCCAACCTCGTCGGCAAGGCCGAATACGGTTCTACCGGTTTTTATATGTTGGGCTCGGGCTCATTCCTCGGTATTCCCTTCACGATCTGGTTGCTGATTGTCGTGGGCGGCGGCGCAGCCTATCTCGCTCAGCGCACACCGCTCGGCCGCTACATTTATGCCGTCGGCGGCAATGAACGGGCCGCCGCGCTGTCGGGGGTGAACGTTAACCGGGTAAAGATGTTCGTCTACATGTTCTCCGGCTTCTGCGCGGCCATCGTCGGGCTGATAATTTCCTCGCAGCTCGTAGCATCCCATCCGGCAACGGGAGAGACCTTCGAGTTGAACGCCATCGCTGCGGCGGTTCTGGGCGGGACTTCGATGTCGGGCGGGCGCGGCCGTATTGCGGGGACGATCGTGGGGGCCTTCGTCATTGGAATTTTGTCTGACGGTTTGGTGATGATGGGGGTCAGTTCCTTCTGGCAGACTGTTATCAAGGGAATCGTGATCATCGCCGCGGTCGTGGTCGACCAGGCGCAACAACGCCTGCAGGCGCGTGTCGCGTTGCAGCAGCAGGCCGCATTGGGACGCTGAGGAGCAGTTGGATATGTTGAAAGGTGGCCTGATCGGGTGCGGATTTTTCGCGCAGAACCATCTTCACGCGTGGAGAGATGTCGAGGGCGCGGAAATTGTCGCCCTGTGCGATCGCGACAGGGCGAGACTCAAGGCTACATCTGAAAGCTTCGGGATCGAGCGGTGCTACGAAGATGCAGCAGCCATGATGGATGCCGAGAAACTGGATTTCGTCGACATTGCGACGACCGTAGCGACGCACAGGTCACTGGTGGAAATGGCGGCGGCACGCGGCCTTGCCATCATCTGCCAGAAACCGTTCGCCGACAGCATGGAGGATGGCAAAGCCATGGTTGCGGCAGCCCGCGCGCACGAAGTGACGTTGATGGTTCACGAGAATTTCCGCTGGCAATCGCCTATCCGCGCGGTCAGGGCCGCGATCGACTCGGGCGCGATTGGGTCGCCCTTCTGGGGCCGGGTCAGTTTTCGCTCGGCCTATGATGTCTATGCCGCCCAGCCCTATCTCGCCACGGACGAGCGGTTCATCATCCAGGATCTCGGCATACATATACTCGACATCAGCCGGTTCCTGTTCGGCGAGGTGGAAACGCTGTCTGCGCGCACGACGCGAGTAAACCCGCGGATCCGGGGCGAGGATGTCGCGACCATAATGCTTGGCCACGAGGGCAACGTCACCAGCATCGTGGATTGCAGCTACGCGACGAAACTGCCGCGCGAGAACTTCCCGGAAACGCTGATCGAGGTCGACGGTTCGCATGGAACAGTGCGGCTCGGCGCCGATTACAGGCTCCAAGTACACAACGGATCCGGCACGCGCGAGACGGATGTTTCGCCGCCGCTTCTGCCATGGGCCGAGAAGCCCTGGCACAACATCCAGGAAAGTGTCTTCAACATAGAACGCCACTTTGCCGATTGCCTGTCCCGGGATATCGAGCCGGAGACGTCCGGCGAGGACAATCTGAAGACCTTGGCGCTGGTATATGCCGCCTATCGTTCGGCGGAAGAGGGCGGCCGGATGCAGGTGCCGGGCTGACGGGGAAATTCATGACGGTCGATGCGATCACCCTTTACGGAACCTCACAACCACGGCCCCACGGCCGAGTCCTGCGGGCAGGAAGGCTTGAGGCGCGGCTGGAGGAGGGCAACCTCCGTTATGTACGCTATGATGGCGTCGAGGTGATCCGCGCGATTGCCTATATCGTTCGCGATCGCGACTGGGGCACGCTACAGCCCGCGATCACCGACCTCGTCGTTGTCGAGAACGCTGAGGAATTCGAGGTTTCCTATACCGGTACCTGCACCGCGCCGGGCGCCGAACTCGTCTATCAAGCGGTGATTGCCGGCGCGGCGGACGGAACCCTCCGTTTTGAGGTCGAGGCGACCCCTTCGGCGGATTTCGAGACGAACCGCTGCGGGTTCAATGTCTTGCATCCGATCGACGGCGTGAGCGGTCGCCCCGTCACGGTCGAGCATTGCGATGGAACGCGGGAGGATGCGGTCTTCCCGGACCTGATCGAACCCTGGCAGCCATTCAAGACGTTACGCTCCTTGACGTACCGCCCGGGCCATCTTGAGGTCGAGTGCCGGCTGCTCGGCGATGTTTTCGAGATGGAGGATCAGCGAAACTGGTCGGACGCTTCCTACAAGACCTATGTCCGGCCTCTCGAATTGCCCTGGCCCTACCTTATGCCGGCAGGCGAAACCGACCGCCAGAGCGTCGTCGTCAATGTCCGGCCGCTGTTGCCCGCTCCGGCGATGATGAGCGACGACGAGATGATTTCCGTCGAAATCGGAGCGGAGACCGGGATCTCTATGCCCCGGATCGGGCTTGTTATCGCCCCGGAAGAAGTGGACGACACGCTGCGAAATCTTGAACATCTGCGCGATGTCGCGCCGCAGGCAATTCTCTGCCATTACGATCCCGCGGCGGGGCACGGTCGGGCGGCCATCAAGGCATTTGCTCGCCTCCAGAAAGCTTTTCCATCCCTGTTTGAGCTGGAATGCGTGGTGCTGGGCAACGGCGATCTTGACGACGAACTTGCCGATGTCGCCGCAGCGGTCCTGGAATCCGGCCTGAAATTGGAGTCCGTAGCAGTCTGCCCCTCGGTCGACCGCCAGTCGACTCCGCCCGGTAGCGAGTGGCCGCCATGCCCGCCGCTCGCCGACATCTACCGCGCGGCGCGCGAGGCCTTTCCGGATGTCACGCTCGGCGGTGGCGTGTTCAGCTACTTCACCGAGCTGAATCGCAAGCGCCCGCCGGTCGAGATGCTCGACTACGTGACCCATGCCACCAATCCGATCGTTCATGCAGCCGACGATGACAGTGTGATGGAGACGCTAGAAACCATTCCGCACATTACCCGTTCGGCGCGCGCGATCATCGGACAGCATGCGGGATACCGGCTCGGCCCGACAACCATCGGCATGCGCCAGAATCCCTATGGCTCGCGAACGATGGACAACCCACAGGGCAAGCGTATTTGCATGGCGCATGATGATCCGCGCCAGCGGGGCAGGTTCGCTGCGGCCTGGACAACCGGTTATGCCGCAATGCTGCACGATACGCACATCGAGCGTTGGGTGCCGGCGGCCTTCTTGGGCGCGCGTGGCATCGTTGACAAAACCGGCCTTTTGCCGGTCGGGCGCGTGGTACGCGCGCTTGCTCGGAGCGCCAGGAAACGGCGCTTGCAGTCCCTGTCCCCTGAGGAAAAGCGGTTGGCAGTCGTGTCGTTTGAAGGAAATAAGGGCCCGGAAATTATCTGCGCCAACCTGACGCCGGAGACGCTTCGCGTCACAAATGCTGTGGATGCGACATTGCAACCTTTTCAGGTAGTCCGCGTCGACCGCGCAGGTATCGAAACATTGTGCTAATGAGGGGCAATCAAAAGCGGTCGCGAAGACGATATAGGTCGTGCGACAGATGACTTAGGAGACCGAACGACGATGCAGCGGTGGAACGATCCCGGCAAGAAGGGCGAGAAGATCGTCCGCCGGAAGTTGTCCGACCAAGTTCTCGAGCGTCTGCGGGATATGATGATCTCGGGCGAATTGAAGGCCGGCGATCCGATGCCGTCGGAACGTGAACTGATGGAGCGTTTCGGGGTAGGGCGTCCCGCGGTTCGCGAGGCACTGCAGTCGATGCAGTCGATGGGCCTGATTACGATTTCTCACGGCGAGCGTTCTCGCGTCGGTTTCCTCTCTGCGGACATTCTTTTTCGGCAGGCCGATCCCGTAGCGCAGCTATTGCTGGCGATGTCACCCGACAACCTGGAACATTTAAAAGAGGCCCGGCGCCATTTTGAGCTTGGCATGGTACGCTTGGCGGCCGAACGCGCTACGCCGGAAGACGCTGCGGTCCTGCGCGGCTTGGTCGAGGAGCAGCGCGGCCATCTGGGCGATGCGCCGTTATTTATTCGCACCGACATGCAGTTCCACGCCACGATCGCCAGAATGTCCGGCAATCCGATCTTCGCCTCTGTCAGCGAAGCCATGCTGAACTGGCTGTTCAACTATCACACGGAAGTGCTGATCTGGACCGGACAGGAGGAGGTGACTCTAAAGGAGCACGCCCTCATTGTGGACAACATTGAGGCTGGTGATCCGGATGGCGCGACCGAGGCGATGCGCATGCACATCGATCGGACCGCGGATCTCTACAAGCATCGGAAGCCCGGCGTTGCCCAGAAAGGGTAGCAGTCTGCGTCGCGTCCGCGATATCCATGCATTTCGGGTTCAGCGCCGTAGAGCCAAAACTTCGCGCGGACCGAGCAATGCTTCTCCGAACAACACCTCCGCACCGTTCGCGATCGCGCTGACATCGACCGTTTCCGGGCCGTAGTTGAAGACGAATCGGAGACTGCCGTTGTCGCGCACGCGGATGTCACGATGCAGGTCGAGCGGGGTGATGCCTGACTCGCGAAGCAATTCGCCGATGATCGCTTTTGCGGTCTCTTCGTCCGGGCGTCCACCGAGATAGTGGACGCGTCCCTGCGAGACATGCGCTTCGTGGCCGTCGATAGAGGCGCGATGCACTGTCGTTCCCGTACCGGGAACGAGGAATTCGCGCCAACCGTCGAAGCGACCGCCGTCTTTCAGCTTTACATCGGCAAACGGCGGCAGGCTTTCCACTCTTCGGATATTCAGGTCGATCAATCTACCGAACGGCCCCGGCGGTAATTCCTCCGAGATTTGGAAGTCCTTCGTTTTGGAACCGGTGCGCGGACCGAGCAGGACGATTGCTTCGCCGGTGGCCAACGCTTCCACAAGCATATTCGTTCCGGAAAACAGGCCGGGAACGATCACAAGTCGTCTTCCGCTGACGGCATCTGCTTCCGGCGGCACGACATCGATCGAGATGCCCCATTGGCGGAGGGCGCGGTAGAAGCGCAAAACGAGGTCGAAATACACGAAATCGCGGCCTTGCGGCTGGATGTTCCACGCCCAGGCGCTCTCGTAATCGAACACCAGCGCGACGTCCGATCGTTCCGGCGCGGCAACCGCTCCGATCCGTGCCAGTTCCGCCGATATCTGCCGGCAGGCCTCGTAGGCCTCGTTTGGTTCGGCGTTGGGCAGCAGCAGCGCCTCGTGCATCTGCTCCTGCGCGAAGGGCGGCTGGCGCCAGCGGAAATAGCTCACCACCTCGGCTCCGGCGGCAAAGGCCTCCCACGCCCACAGGCGCACGGCACCGGGGAAGGGAGCCGGGTTCCATGGCGCCCAGTTCACCGGGCCGGGCTGCTGCTCCATTACCCACCAGCGCCCCTCGATCTCGCCATTGCGGACCTGTCCGCAGGACCGGTAGAGGTCGTGGTGAAGTGCCTGGTTGTCCGGATCGCCGACACCGAGATAGCGAAGCTTGTTCTCCTCGTCATCGGTATCCCGGTCGAGGAAGCCGATGGGATAGGAGTCCCAGCTCGCTATGTCCAGGTCGCGGCTGACGGCAAAGTGATCGAAGGCGACGAAACGCCCCATGAAGTTGTGCGCTATCGGCACGCCCGGCGAGTGGGCGCGGATGATCTCTGTCTGTATCCGGTTGAACGCGACAACCTGGTCCGAGGAATAGCGCTGGAAATCCATGGCATGGGCCGGGTTCGGCTCCGTTACCGTGAGGTTTGGCAATTCCACTTCGTCGAAAGAGCGATATTCCATCGACCAGAAGACGTTGCCCCAGGCGCGGTTGAGAGCGTCGGGCGACTGGTACTTCTGGGCCAACCAGTTGCGGAATCCCTCGAGTGCCGCCTTGGAATAGCTCTCCACGGTGTCATGGCACCCATATTCGTTGTCTGTCTGCCAGGCAGCAAGCGCCGGATGACGCCCGTAACGTTTCGCAAGCTCGGTGACGATGCGCGCGCATTCGCGGCGGTATCCCTCGTGGCTGAAGCAATAGTGCCGCCGCGAGCCGAATCCGCGCACCTTGCCGTCCGCGCCGACGGCCAACATGTCGGGCATGGAATCGACCAGCCATTTCGGCGGTGTCGCTGTCGGTGTGCCGAGCACGACTCCAAGGCCATATCCATGCAGTACCTCGATGGCGTCGTCCAGCCAGTCCCAGTCGTAGCGGCCGGGCTCAGGTTCGATCCGGCTCCAGGCGAATTCGCCGATGCGAACGTGGGTAATGCCCGCTTCCGCCATCATCCGCGCGTCCGTCTCCCAGCGCTCCCGCGGCCAGTGTTCCGGGTAGTAGCAGACGCCGAGTGTCTGTTTCCGCTTCGCCGACATGGCTGTCAGGCCTCCAGCGTTCCGTTCACGGCCGCATCCCAGGCCGAGACGGTGCGGCGGGCTCTCTCGGCGATTTCGCGCTTGTCCATGCCCGGTCGGAAGATGGAGGACCCCAGCCCGAACAGGCGGATGCCGTTGCGCACATAGGTGCCGAAATCGCGCTCGGACACGCCTCCGACCGCGCCGATGATCGTTCCTGCAGGCAGTACGGCGGAAATCGCCTTGATGCCGGACGCGCCGAGCACGCTGGCCGGGAAAAACTTCAGCGCCGGTGCGCCGGCGGCGACTGCGGCCAGCGCCTCGGTCGGCGAGAAAACGCCGGGCATCGTCACCATGCCATGTTCGTGCGCCCGCGCAAGAACGGCCGCGTCGATGTTCGGTGATACCACGAGGCGCCCGCCGGTATCATTCAGGCGATCGACATCGGCTGGCGTGAGTACGGTCCCCGCGCCGACGAGGATTCGGTCGCCGAAAGCTTTCGCTATGCTTTCGATGGAGCGGAAAGGTTCGGGCGAGTTCAGTGGTACCTCGATTGCCTGGAACCCGGCATCCACGAGCGCGCCGGCCGTATCGAGCGCGTTGTCGGGTTCGAGACCGCGCAGGATCGCGACCAGTTCGCGTGAAAGCCGAGGCCAGGGAGCTGCTTGGGTCATGTCCGTTCCGTTCCTTGTATCTAGCCTGCAGCCGCGCCATCCGGCATGGCATTTGCGGCGCCGGCAAGGCCGGCAATCGCAAGCTCTTTGCCATCATGGATGCGGCAGGTGATGCCTGCTTCCGAGAGCGCGGCTTCATAGAGCGCGGAAAGCGCTTCGCCGCCGATGATGTCGATTTCCGCGGGCAGGGACAGGCGTGCGCGCGCACCGGCGATTTCCTCGCCGATCAGAAAGCCCGACAATCGCTCTTTCGCATGCACGGGATCGAGATCCTCAAGCAGGCTTGCCGGCCGGATGGAAAACAGGCGAGCCAGGATGTCGGCAGGGCAGTCAAGGCTCATCCGTACAGCCTCGCGAAAGACCGGTGAGGCGGAATCGACCGGGGCGTCCGCCATGGAGTGTCGCAACACCGAGTGACTTGACAGGGCGGCGAAGGCATCACCGGTCATGAAAGTCACGAAATCGGTCACGCTGCCGTCCTTCATGTGCACCCACTTCGAATGGGTGCCCGGCATGCAGGCGATCCGGTCCCCGGCAACCGGCGAGATCCGATGCAGTCCGAGCAATTGCGTTTCCTCGCCGCGCATGACGTCCGGATAGCGTTCGTCTGGTTTGCATAATCCCGGCATGATGAAGATGTCGCGAGGAAGATCGGGGATGCGGACGGCGCCACCGGCAATGTCTGCGAGGGTGGCCGGCAGGGCAAGGTAGCGGGCCTCGGCCCATCCTTGCCGCGAGCCCACCATGCCGCACATCATCACGGGTACATCGAGGGGCACCGCGAGCGCGGCGAGGTGTGCCTCCAGCACGGTGTGAAACCCTTCGCGCGGTGTCGTGCTCATGCCTTCGTCGCTGCCGTGTTCGGCCACCACGGAGCCGTCATCCCCGAGCAGCCAGATACGAAGATGGGACGTTCCCCAATCCACGGCGACCAGCGAAGGTGCGATGGCCCTGGTCACAACATGCCCCCGTCCGCGATGAGAACCTGGGCAGTGACCATCCGCGCCGCATTGGATGCCAGGAACAGGCATGGGCCGACCATGTCTTCCGGCTGGATTTCCTGCTTGATGCATTGTCGCTCGATCATCGAGGCGAGGCCCTCCTCGGTAACCCAGAGCTTCTTCTGGCGCTCCGTCATTACCCATCCGGGGGCAATCGCGTTCACGCGGATATTGTGTGGACCGAGCTTGCCGGCCATGCCCTTTGTCAGGCCGACGATGCCTGCCTTGGCGGTGGTATAGGCCGGCATGTCTCCGATGTTGAGCATGAATGACGTCGAGGTGAAATTGACTATGGCGCCGCCGCCCGCCTGTTTCATGCCCTCGGCAACCGCCTGGATGGTGAAGAACTGCGGACGCAGATTGATGGCGAGATTGTTTTCCCAGTAAGCCTCATCGACTGTCTCTATCTCGTGGCGGTCGTCGAGCGCGGCATTGTTGACCAGCACCGTGATCGGGCCGTTTGCCGTTGACGCGTCGGAAATGGCCTTTCGCAGGGCGGAGACATCGCGCAAGTCGGCATGCAGGAAGGTGGGACGATGCGTGACCCTTGGTGCCAGTCTTTCGACCAGTTCCTCGCTCGCATCCGCAGCGATGTCGATGAAAGCAACCCGGGCGCCCTGTGCCGCGAAGCCCTCGGTCAATGCCGCACCTATTCCCGTACCGCCCCCGGTAATGAGGACAGAGGCATTCTGGAATTCCGGAAAACTGGGTTGGTTTGCCATGGTCAGTCGCGTCCGCCGGTTTGGGTGGTCCTTGTTCCCTCGAACACCAACATGGTGTGCGGGAACGCGTTGGGGGCGCGCAGCGCGCCTGCCATCAGCGCTGCGCCGGAGAGTATGAGCTTGTGGCCTTTCGCGAAGCCGACCGCATCGGTGCGGTTGAGCAGCGGCGCAACGTCTTCAGCGTTGACGAGACCGATCTCGTATGACGCATCGGTTTCGAGTCCCGGGAGCGGGAAGGGACGTGCGGCGATCTGGCAGGAGGCCCCTGATTGCCCGCGGAACAGGACGAACCGGGATGCGTCCGGCGCGACGAAGACTTCCGAGAAGACCTCTGGGTCGTTGCTCTCGATCCTGAAGTGGCGCGCGGAGAAAAGGAAGTCGCGATTGGCGCGGTACCATCCGGTCGCCTTCTCAAGCGTGTTCGCTTCATCGTCGGTCAGCTCGCGCGGATCCATCTCGAAGCCCATGTGCCGTTGTGCCGCGACCCAGGCGCGGAAGCTCATAGGCAGGATCCGCCCCGAAGTGTGACACCGGCGCGGGCCGACATGCGAACCCTGGAATTCCGGGGGCAGCCAGCGCGAGGCCTCGTGCTGCATGCGGAGGCGCTCGACCGCGTCGTTGGAATCGGAAAGCCACACGCGAGTGGTATGGGCGAGTATGCCGTAGTCGATGCGTCCTCCCCCGGAGGCGCAGCTTTCGAACTCCACGTCCGGAAAGGCCGCGTTCAGCCGGCTCAGCAGGTCGTAGAGCGCGAATGTCTGTGCCGGACTCCCGCCGGTGAGAATGCGGTTGTGGTCCCACTTCACGTAGTCGACCGGATAGCGAGAAAGGATCGTGGAGACGGCATCGAACAGGTACTCGCGGACTTCGACCTTCGATAGGTCGAGAACGTGCTGGTTTCGCCCGGAGGGCTGTTCGGCCGGGCCGAGTACCCAGTCCGGATGAGCCCGGAAGAGATCGCTTTCGGTATTGACCATCTCCGGCTCGAACCAGATTCCGAAACGCATCCCGAGAGCGAGCACGTGATCGACGAGCGGAGACAGCCCCTGCGGGTACTTGTCCGGGTCAACGGTCCAGTCGCCAAGCGACGAGGTGTCGTCGTTTCGGCCCTTGAACCAGCCGTCATCCAGCACGAAACGTTCCGCGCCGAGTGCCGCCGCGCGGGAGGCGATCTCTTGCAGTTCTTCCACCGAATGACGGAAATAGACCGCTTCCCAGCAGTTGTAGTGAACCGGCCGGGCCGGGGATCTGTTCATGCGGTCGGCGTGATGGCTGCGCGGCACGGTGTGGAATGCCTGTGACAGCCCGTTCAGGCCAACTTCGGACCAGGCAAGGATCATTTCCGGCAGGCTAACCGGGTCCGAGTGAATGGCATCGTCCAGCACCGAGAACTGGAGCTGCCGCCGTCCGTCCGGTATCTCCTCGGCGATCATCCGGTGACCGCCCGACCAGCATAGGGTCGCCCCCATGCACTCGCCGGAGTTTTCCCCGCAGGCATCCGAAAGAAAGGTGACGCCAGGAAAGTGCGCATGGCCCGTGCGGCCTTCGCGGCTTTCGCGCACATGTTGGCCGACGCGGAAGCGCGTCTCCTGCCGGCGAAATTCTCCGGTCCAGCGGCCGCCGTGATCAACGATGCGGGAAAGGCAGTCGGGTACCGGTACGGCCCCGGCGCAGAGCCATCGCACGCCATGGCCGTTTCGCGGCTCGGCGGATGTCTTCATGTGAAGGAGACCCGCGCGGTCAAGCCGGGCAGTGATCGTGAGGCGGACGCGTTTGGCATCGTCTGTTTGCCACTCGACCCGGTCTGCGGACGATTGCACGTCCGTCAGCCGTAGCGCAGGCTCGACGGCTGTGCCGTCATTGTCCACAAGCCCTATGCCGGGGTGTCCCTGCCACCCGTCAGTTGCTGTCGGAAACAGTGAGAGCGGGGCAGGGCTGTCGAGCTGGCCGCCGGCAACATTGGGCAGTGACAGCCGGGCCAGCGACCCCAGGTTCTCGAACGGCGGCAGCGCGCGGCCGAAATGGACGAGTGCCGGCACGCCGTTGTCAAGGCTCGCGAAGACAGCGGTTCTGCCACCGGCATCAAGCCGCCAGCACCGGATTGCATCGGTGGAATTGTCCTTGCTCACCTTATCCCTTTGTGGCTCCGAGCGTGAGGCCTGCGATGAAGTGGCGCTGCATGAGGAAGAACATCAGCACCGGCGGCATTGCCGCGACGATTGATCCTGCCGAGACCAGATGCCATGAGGCGATCCATTGGCCGTTGAGCGAATAGAGACCCGCTGTCACCGGCTGCGTGGTTGCCGATGTCGTAAGGACGGTCGCCCAGAAGTAGTCGTTCCAGATGAATGTGAAGACGAGAACCGAAAGGGCGGCGATCGCCGGCCGCATCAATGGCAGGACGATGTGAATGAATATCTTCCATTCCGCGACGCCTTCGACCCGTGCCGCTTCGATCAGTTCCCGCGGCAGCGAGCGAATGAAGTTGCGCATGAAGAGTGTGCAGAAACCGGACTGGAAGGCGATGTGGAACAACACGAGACCGGTGGTCGTGTTGTACAGCCCCATGCTCACGGTCATGTCCCGGACCGGCACCATCAGGATCTGGAACGGTACGAAATTGCCGGCCACGAACATGAAGAAAATCGGGATGTTCGATCGGAACTGGTAGATGCCGAGTGCGAAGCCGGTCATCGTCGAGATCGCGACGGCCCCGATTACCGTAGGGATCGTGACCCGGAAGGAGTTCAGGATGTACTGACCGATCGGCGAGTTCTGGAATACCTCGGCATAGTTGGAAAAGGCGATGGCGGACGGCCAGCCGAAATAGTTGCCGGCGGCCAGGTCGCCGGATGGGCGTACGGAGGTGAGGGCGACTCCGATGAGCGGCAGCAGCCATAGCACCAGAGCGATGGGGAGCGCGACTTGATAGGCGATGCGCGCGGGCGGCGCGGAATGTTCTATGGGACGCGGGAACATTTCAGTAGCCCTCCCTTTCGTCGCGGACCATCTTCCAGATGAAACCGGAGATGAAGATCATCATGATCAGGAACAGGATAACGGCGATGGCTGCGCCATATCCCATGCGGTAGCCGTACTCGCTGAGTGCCTGTTCATACATGTAGAAGGACAGGACGCGGGATGAGCCGAATGGGCCGCCGTCCGTCATGATCGAGACGAGGTCGAACGACCTGAGGGCACCGATCACGGTCACGACCACGGCGATGAAGGTTGCGGGTCTGAGTTGCGGCAGGATTACGTACCACAGCATGCGAAGGCCCCGAGCTCCGTCGAGCCGTGCAGCCTCGACCTGGTCGGGTGAAACGTTGTTGAGACCCGTGAGGTAGAGGATCATGCAATAGGCGATCTGCGGCCACAATCCGGCGGCGATGATGCCGTAAGTGACCAGTTCCGGGTCGGCCAGGACGGCGACGCCGGTTCCGGTCAGCCACTCGATCAGCTTGTAGAACAGCCCGAAGTTCGGGGCATAGAACCAGGAAAACATCAGGCCGACCACGACCTGGCTTATGACGAAGGGAAAGAAGAACAGGGATTTGTAGAGCCGGATCCCGAATACGTTCTGGTTGAGAAAAATCGCGATTGCCAGTCCTGCCGGCACCGCAAGCAGGTAGAGCACCAGCCAGAGCACGTTGTTCCAGAGCGAGGTGTAGAAGGCGTCGTCGTCAAACAGCTCGGCATAGTTGCCCCAGCCCAGCCAGACCTTCTCGCCGAGTCCGTCCCAGTCATAGAATGACAGCCAGAAGGATTCGAAGATCGGCCAGATCACGTAGACGAGAAACATGGCCATTCCGGGCAGAAGGAACAGCCAAGGCGTCAGGCGTTGTTGATTTCGGCGCCACCAGGAACGCTGGGGCGCCGGGGTGGCGGATATTGAAACGTCCGCAATGGCCATGGTCTCGATCCTCCCGCGATCAGGAACAGCTAAGCGGACACACGTGGATCCTGTGTCCGGGCGCCGCAGGCGAGGGCCGGGACGGATCCCGGCCCCGCGCGTTATCTACTTGTAGATGCGCTGGCGCGCCTTTTCGAGCCGCTCGAGGATGTTGTCGATCTGGCCGGGCTGCACCATGAACTGCTGGAAGCCCTCCATGCCGATCTTGGCCATCTCTGCCGGGGCGTCGCGGTCGAAGAACTGGGCGATGCCGCCGGGCGTGGTCGACAGAAGCTCGAAACCGGCCTTGATGAAGGGATCATCGGCGACCGACGAGTCCTTGTTGATGGGCAGCTGGCCGAGTGCCTCGTTCAGCTTGGTCTGCACATCGGCAGTGGCCAGGAATGCGAGAAACTTCTTCGCATCGTCCACGTTCTTTGCGCCTGCGGGGATGTGGACCGTGTCCGTCGGGGCTTCTTCCGCGCGTGCGACGTCGGGATTGATCGTCGGGAACGGCATGAAGCCAAGCGTGTCGTCGGTCATGCCGCCATCCTTGAACACGGCCACGGCGAAATTGCCCATGACATAGTTGGCGGCCTTGCCCTGGATCAGGAGCGAGGCGGCGTCCTGCCAGTCAAGCGCGGCGTGATTGGCCGTGATGTATCCGGGCTCGACCAGCTTGCCCCATTCCGCGAATGTCGCCTTCACGCGGTCGTCGGTCCACGCGACCTCGCCGGAAGTGAGTGCCATGTGGAACTCGTATCCGTTGGTGCGCAGGTTGAGGTAGTCGAAGATGCCGGCTCCGGGCCATAGCGCCTTGGTGCCGGTGGTCAGGCAGTCGATGCCGGCGGCCTTGAATTTCTCGCAGTTGGAAACGAACTCGTCCCAGGTCTCGGGGACATCGACACCGACCTGCTCATAGACCGACTTGTTGTAGTAGATGCCCCACTGGTAGTAGGTGTAGGGCACACCCCACTGCTTCCCGTCGATCGTCATGGAAGGCGCGGCCGAGGCCAGGCTTTCGTGCAGGTTGTGCTCTTCCCAAACGTCCGAGACGTCTTGGAACTGGCCCGAATTGACGAACGGAGCCATGCGGTTGCCCGCGTACCAGTTGGCGAGGTCCGGCGCGTCGGCAGTCAGGAAGTTCCTGATCGCGGTCTTGTAGCCCTCGTGGTCGAAATTCTGCAGCACCACGTCGATATCGGGGTTCGCCGCCTCGAAATCGGCAATGACCGCTTCGAATGCCGCGAGCGGCGCCGGGTCGAAGTCGGCATAGTATTTGAGGGTACGCTGCTGCGCGATGGCCGTCGATGCCATCAGGGTCGATACCGCGAGGCCGAGGGCAGCGGATTTCACTACGATATTCATGATGGGGTTCCTCCCTGTATGCGGTGGCGCGAGCCACCATTGTCGCAAACGCCTGCACCCCTCGTCAGGGGATGCTGTTGGCCGCCCGGGTGAAGGGCGGTCAATACGCATAGCCAAATTCCACTATGTGGAACACGGTTTGACTATTCAGAACTATTCAATTACAGTGCCCAAAAGTCAAGATCAGATTGTGGGGGAGGCCGCGCGCATTCACATGCGAAGATCAGCGAACAGAACTGCTGGAGATGCCGGGACGGGTACACTGGGCAAGGCTATTGCCGTGCTTGACGTCGTTGCTGCTGCGAAAAGGCCCTTGCGGTTCACGGACTTGTTGGCCGAACTTGATCAGCCGCGTGGCACGCTGCACCGCCAGATTTCCAATCTGATTGACGAAGGGCTCCTGCAGGTCAATGCCGACGGCACTTATGGACTGGGGCTGCGGTTGCTGAAGCTCGCATCCAATGCCTGGGCGGGGAACCAGTTTCGTGAAATTGCCGAGCCCCACCTCAATTCCCTGCATGACAAGGTAGGTGAAACCATCCACTTGGGCGTGTTACAGGGTGTCGAGGTGATCTATCTGGACAAGGTGGAATCGCGTCAGTCGGTGCGCATGCACAGCCAGATCGGCAATGCATCACCGGCGTTTTGCACCGGCGTGGGCAAGGCTGCACTCTCCCTCTTGCAGGGCGATGAACTGGCCAACCGGATTCGGCGCATTGATTTCCAACCCTACACGGAACGCACGATCCGCGACGCGAATGCCTTCCTTCGCGAGATCGAGGAAATCCGGACAACCGGAATTGCCTTTGACCGCGAAGAGCACGAGTCGGGCATTCATTGCATTGCTGCGCCGGTAGGCGCGCCTCATCGCGATTTCTGCGCCGGGATATCCGTCACGGCGCCTGTCTACCGCGTTGGAATGGAGCAGTTGGAGGCTTGGGCCGACGACGTGCGAGGAACGGCTGCGGCGATTACCGATGACATGAGATTGAAACTTGGCCCGCGTGGCTGAAACACCGGCAGGAGGGAGGCTGTCCATGGCGGACGTCGAACTGAAGAATCTGAAAAAGTCATTTGGCAAGGTCGACGTGATTCATGGCGTAGATCTGTCCATCAAGTCCGGCGAGTTTGCCGTATTCGTGGGCCCGTCGGGATGCGGAAAGTCCACGCTCCTGCGTCTCGTTGCCGGACTGGAGGAGGCGACATCGGGCACGATCAGCATTGGCGATGTCGACGTCACGCGCGTCGAGCCCGCGGATCGCGGCGTGGCGATGGTGTTTCAGTCATATGCGCTTTATCCACACATGACCGTCGAGGAGAACATGGGCTTCGGCCTGCGCATGACGGGCACAGACCGAACCGTAATACAGGAGCGCGTATCGAAGGCGGCGCAGATACTGCACCTGGAGCAGTTGCTGGCACGCAAGCCCAAGCAGCTCTCCGGCGGTCAGCGTCAGCGTGTCGCCATCGGTCGGGCGATCGTGCGTGAGCCGAAGGTGTTCCTGTTCGACGAGCCGCTTTCCAATCTCGATGCGGAACTGCGCGTCCAGATGCGTCTCGAGATTGCCCGTTTGCACGGGGAACTCGGCGCGACCATGATCTACGTGACCCATGACCAGGTAGAGGCGATGACGCTGGCCGACAAGATTGTTGTGCTCAACGCCGGCCGCATAGAGCAGGTGGGGGCGCCGCTGGACCTCTACAACAATCCTCACAACATCTTCGTGGCCGGCTTCATCGGTTCGCCGAAGATGAACTTCCTGGCGGGCGTGGTGAAGTCGGTTTCCGGCGGGGCGACGACGGTCGAACTGGCCGAGCGGTCGGCCGCGCCCTTCGCCGTGCCTGCGGGAGAGGGGCTGAAGGCCGGGGACTCCGTGACGGTCGGGATCCGCCCCGAGCATTTCGGCGCGGCCGGAACGGCCGGCATCGACGCCCGCATCGACGTCATCGAACATCTGGGCGGGGTGTCCTATGCCTATTCGGGCGCAGGGACCGACAATCCGCTGACGATCGCCTTGGGTGAGGATGCCGATGTCGCGCCGGGACAGGATTTCACGGCGCGGTTCGACCCGTCGCGCGCCTTCCTGTTCGACCCGTCCACGGGCCTGCGAATCCGATAGCCGAACCGGCGCTCGGTTTCCGCTTCGCCCCGGATCGGGCGATGACGGTCAGAAGACGAAGTTTCCGCGCTTGGTGTCTCGGAGCGGGTGCCAGGGATACGGGCTTCCGCCAGAGGTGGCGCGGGAATACATTTTTCCGCCCGACCGGTACAGAAGCCAGCAAGAGCCGCCGGAACCCGTGTAGCAGAACCGCCCGTCCCTGGCGTGCCACTTCACCTTCTTGACCTTGCCGTTCCAGCTGACCTGGCCTTCGCCGTTTGCGCCGAAATAGATTCCGGCGCCCGGACCGCCGGGCACCCACATCCATGATCGGCCGGTGAGCGTCTGCTGGATATAGGAAGCCGGCACCGGGCCGTCGTTGTTAATTGTCGTGCATCCGGCAACAAGCAGGACGGTGCAAAGGACAAGAAGTTTGGTCAGGCCACGCATTTTCCACACACTCGGTTTTCTCGAATTTCGGTATCGTTCCGTCAGCGGCGGAACTTATCCAGCGCGGCGTATTTGTCGCCGTAGCGGGAGCGGATCGACGCCAGCGTCTTGAAATGGCGCATGCGGGCGGCAACGACCGCGAGGCCGATCACCGCGCCTTCGTTTTCCTCCCACTCGACCGATTCCCGGAACCAGCCGCGCGCTGTCTTCAGTTCCTTTTCGCGCAACAGGTAGTGCCAGCCGATCGCCTGGGCACCGAGCGCCGACCCGCCTTCGCGAACGAGATCCTCGAAGGCGGCGAATTCCTTGGAAGACAGCTCGATCTCGCTGTCCTCGTCGGTGAGAATCTCCGAGACGATCTCGACATATTGGTTTTCGAGTTCGGGCGAGAGCTTTCGTACCTGGCGAGCGAGCTTCAGCGCCTCTTCCGTCTGCCCGATCTTGCGAATGCTGAGGATCAGTCCCTCGATGAGTTTCGGATCCTTCTTGACGTAATTGGCGGCCACGAACCAGGCGTGCGCGGCATCCCACTGTTCCTGACCGTAATAGTACCAGCCGAACAGTGCGGCATCGTCTGCCGAGCGCTTGCGCTGCACATATTCCGCAAAGCGCTGGAGATCGACGGAACCGATCGGCTGCGAAAGCGGATCGCCGGACGCGACGCGGCCCATGCGCGCACGCAGGCCGTTGAAACCGACATCCTCGAATTCCGACGTGCCATCGGGAAGGATTTCGCCCAGCATGACCAGTGCGGCCGTTCCCTGCTCGGGGAGAACGAGGCTGGCCTTCTGCACGGTCGCTATCCGCTCTTCGCGGTTTCCGCAATTCGTGAGGATGTACTTGTACAGCTCGAACGATCGCGCGTAGTCGCGCATGGCCGCCAGCGCTTCCCCGACATTCCAGAGGCTTTGCATCTGGTCGCAGACAAGCAGAGACGGCCTGGAATTCGCGATCGCGACGACCTGGTTCCAGTTCCCCGCGAGAAACGCGCGCTCGAGGCTGATGCGGGCCTCGGCCGTCTCCAGCTTCGACACCAGGTCATCGGAGGGGTTCCATTCCGGGTTGACGCTCTTGTATGCCGCAATCTTGGCGCGGACGGCGGCATAGTTGCCGACCGTGAACAGGTCCCACAGCGGCTGCTCGTCGACGCTGCTTTGTGGCGCGAAAAGGTCTGCCGGCGGTTCCCAGTCCGGATGCAGCGTCTTGAGGCGGCGCATCTCCGCGCCGACCCGCTGAAGGTCGCGCTTGCTGGCATAGTAACGCAGGGCGCTGATATCGACCTCGTCGCGTTTCACGGTTTCCGAATCGGTCGCGGTCGCGGTCTCGTTCCCGGTGCCGAGGGAGAACGGGTTTGCGGGTTTGCCGGGGCTGGGTGCCGCCGGGGCCGGGGTGGGCGCCGACTGAACGGCAAAGGGATTGGGTTGCGCGGGAGCCGGCATCGGCGCAGGCGCAGACACGGTCGGGTTGGCGGTTGCAGTGATGCCCGGCGCGCGCGGCGGGGCCGCCGCCGGTGCCTGCACCGTGGCCTCCGGCAGGTAGTTGGCCATGGCCGAACCTGCGCGCGGTTGGGCGGCGGTCGCGGTATTGGCGGCCGGAACATGGCCATGCGTCGGGTTCGGACTTGCGGCGAACGGGTTTTGCCCCGGCACGAGCGGGCCGGGCACCAGCGCCACGTCCGTTGCGGGCGCCGCGCTCCAAGCGTTCGGTGCGGGGACCACCGCGGGATTGGCCGGCATGACGGACGGGGCGACGCCCTGGGGCCCCCATTGCGGCGCAAATGCCGTACCCTGGCCGGGTGCCGGCAGGACGGGCGAGCCGAAGCCCGTCGGGGCATAGACGTTCTGCGCGGAAGCGAGCGAAACGGTGAGTGCCGTCGCCGACAATGCGAGAAATTTCACAAGGGGGCGGTCAAACATTGGGGGTACCTCTGGACCATGGCTAGCAGACTGAGAAGATGAAGCGTTGAGGGGTAGTAGTCGGTCGGTTCGAAGCGACGGATGTGGAAGGCCGATGCCTGCGTTCCGCGACTGCACAGGACGAGATCGACGATGGCCTGGTAGCCGGGATCGGTCATCGCGCCGATGGCTTCCCCGGATACCAGGTCGATCACGTGGACGGCCCTGCCGTTCCGCTTCGTCCATGCCCGTTCGTAGGGGTCGAGCAGGTCGGGATAGGATGCGGTCAGCCAGGCGAGATAGAGCGGGATGCGGATCGCGTCATACCCGAAATGCGTATCGAAGCCGGGTGCGGGCGCGATTTCCTCGCCACCGAGCGCAATCCAGTTCGCAGGCAGGTCGGACGGGCCGAATTTCGCCTTCTCCAGCAGCTTGAGCCCCGTCGCGATCAACTCGCGCGCGGGAAATTCCGGCGAGATCAATCCCAGCTCGTCGATGGCGGGGAATATCCAGTAGGAAAGGTTGACGATGGGCCCCGACTCCTGGCTCTCCGCGTCGAAGCCGATCACGCCGGGAAGCAGGATCTTGCCATGCGGCGTATCGACGACAGCGAGCTTCCTGATGTCATCCAGGATTTCGCGCGCGGCCGCGAGATAGCGTTCCTCGCCCCAGGCCATGCGTGCCTTCATCAGCGCCCAAGCGATAAGAAGGTCGCCGTCCGTGGCGTTGTTCATGTCCTGCACGGGCGGATCCGCCTCGGGATCCCATTTCCATGCCGCCAGCCTGTCCTCGCGGATGAACAGGTTCTCCTGCGTCCACGACCAGATGCGGTCGAAGGTCTCGCGGTCGTCCGCGGACACGGCCAGGACCATGGCATAGCCCTGGCTTTCCGAATGGCTGATATTGCCGTTGACATTGTCGACGACCCGGCCGCTGTCCTCGACGAATTTCAGCCGGTACGCGAACCATGCGCCGATCATGTAGTCGCTCACCCGCACGTCGTCCGTGGTGGCCGAGGCACGCTGCACGAACGGGAATGGAAGGAGAAGGGTTGCCATCAGGAACAGAGCAAGGGTCTTCATCGCCGCCGGTTCCTCCCGATCCGAAGCAGCAAATGCGTGAACAGGCCGAGCAGCGAGAATACGCCCATCACGGCAACCACGTATTTGTCCGAGTTGTTTGAAAGCCAGCCTGCGATGACCAGGCGCGAATTCGTCACGGTCGACGGTTGTGTCAGGAACAGCGTGGTGTTCTTTGCCTCGACCTTGTCGACGATTTCGCCGGTGTCGGCGATCGACAGGATCGAGCCGCCGATCCGGCTCCAGACCGAGCGGTGCGTCAGGGTCAGCACCGCGTCCGCCAGCTGGTCTTCCCGCTGGGCTGCGACCAGCGTCCAGGTGGCGTCGCCCGTCGGGTTGTGGCGCTGGGCGATGACGAGATTGGCCGTGCGGGACGGAGAAAACGGCGGCTCGCGCTCGCTCGAGGATGGAACGTCGGGCGCGGCCAGGCCGAACAGCCCGGCGACCCGGTAGGCGCCGTCGCGCATGTCGCTGAACAGCTCGGTCGTCGAGTCGATGGTGTTTCGGACGATGCGTACCCCGCTTTCCAACAGGCGTCTCGGTCCCGTCGAGATCGTTTCCGCCTCGCGCTGTTGCACGGTATCGGCGAAGTCGGAGGGAAAGGGCGTCGACTGTCCGCCGCCTATGGGGGCGGTCTCCGCGTCAAGGTTGGGTGCCAGCGAGAAATCGATGTTCATCTTCGACAGGAAGTCGAAGGGCAGCGAATTGTAGGTTCCGAAGGCAATCAGCGGACGCGACTCGTCGAAGGGCACGGAGGACACGAACTCGGTCCGGAATACCGTGCCGGACGCATATGCCAGCTTGGCGAGAAATGTGGCCGCTGCATTCATTGCCGCCCGGTCCGATTGCGGCACGAGAACCGGCAGCGGTTCGGATCCGTCGCGGCCGACGAATTCGCTGAGCGATGCATTGAGGGTCGCCAGGTCCGGATAGCGGCCGATGCGGGCGAAATCCGGCATCTCCAGGTAGGAGGAGGGAAGGATGCGAAGCCGGCCCGAACCGCCTCCGATCCGCGTCGGGTCGCAGACCTGGTCCGAGGGCGCGGGCAGGCGTGCCTCGATGGCAAGCGTGTTCTCGCCCGGACGGAACGCCGAAAAGGGTATCGGCAGTTGCTGCTCGTCGATCACGCCGTCCCGGCTGGCCCCGAGGCTGATGTTGGAGACGATGATGTCATTGAGCTTGACGATCAGGTCGGCTCCCTTCGACAGGCCTGCGGCATAGAGCGCGTTCAGCCGGATCGAGGCACGCCCATAGTCGCCGGGATAGAAATCGTCCGGCATCTCGAAATTCACCGACTGGCGGAAATGGCGGCCGGTGAAGGTGCGCATGTTGATGCCCAGATCGGCGAGGCTTACCACGGTTCCCGGTTCGAGGATGCGGCCTTCCAGCTTGCGGAAAGCCCGCATTCCCGGCGCGGTGCCGCGGGATTCCGTTCGTGCCGACTGGTTGTGCAGCGTGTCGATATGGCGGCGGATGTCCTCCGGCGAGCGGCCGAGAACGAACAGGCGGATGCGGTCGTCGCCGGGCGCGCGCGATACGACGATGCCGGAGCCGTTCGGGATGTCGAGTTCGATCTCGCCATAGATCTCGCGGACGGTTTCCGGCGTGCCTATGACCACGTCGACGCCCGGGCCGCTGCCGGCATCTTCGGCGAACTCGACATGGGGCTGGTCGTAATGCGCCGCCACGGATACCGCCTGGATGGTCTCTGCCAGCAGGCTTGCGGTCCATGCCGCCGCGCCGTCCGGCAGTACCGCCCGGATCGCGGTGCGGCCGTTCACGGCACGGGCAACGGCCGCGAGGTCGGCGAAGTCGCTGCGGTTGCCCGGCGTGGCCGAAAAGGCGAAGCCGCTTCGCGCCGGGTCGATCTGGGTCCACAGCTCGTAGGTGGCCACGACCGAGCAGTCGACGCGGTGGAACTGGTCGACGAGGAAGGTGACGGCGTTGAAGCCGGGTTGAATGATGCCCGGCTTTACCGGCAGCTCGATGGTGCGGGGTTCGCCGGATGCCAGCTGCACCACGCCGAGCTCGACATCATTGACGTAGACGGCCATGCGCGACTGTTCCGGCGTGTTGGAGATCGCGCTTTGCAGGTTGAGCACCAGCTTGATGTCGCCGGCGGTTTCCTCGGGCATGGCGAAGAAGGCGAATTCGCGGAAATTGCTTTCGCCGCTGAAGAAAAGGTCGCGCGAATCCGCCGCGATCGGCTTCAGGGCCCGGCTTGGCGCCGGCTCGTTCGTCGCGACGGGGATGTCGAGGCTGAATCCCTCCTGTGCCGCGGCGGGCAGGGCGACCGCGAGGGACGCGACTGCTCCGGCAAGGAGCAGTGCCATCTTGTTTCCTGCCATCATGCTGCTCCCGGTTCGGGTTTTGCCGCGCTCCCGCGCGGCGTCGGTGCGACAGCGCCGACCGGCTGCGGGTCGTTGCGCCCGCGGCGACGGCCGGTGATCGCCATCCATGCTGCTGCGGGCGGGTAGCGAAGGGCCCAGGCAAGCAGCGTCCATGTCGACAGGATGATGCTGCGGCGTTTCCGCCGATCGGCACGCGCATCGCGCGCCGGCGAAAGGTCCGACATCATCAGGTCGGCAATGATTGCATAGTGCTCGGTGTCGGGTTCGAAGCGGACCGATATGCTGCCGTCATCCTCGCGACCGCCGGTATAGGAGACCGGCAATGTCGAAATGATCCCGTCGGGGCTGGCCTCCGGACGCCACAATATGGCCTTTCCGCCGCGGCGCATGTCCGGCAGCTTTGCACTCCTGGCGGGAATCAACCTTGCCCGGGTGGGAGAGATCGAGGCCACGGAAACGGGTACGGATTCCTCGCCGACGACCAGATCGCACTGCCCGACAGCGAGCAGGTCGTGCGAATCCTGTTCGCTCTTGCGCTCTATGACCACGCCGAGCGCGGCGCCGGCGATGACCACGTTGAGAAAGTTCCAGGCGCCGACGACCAGCAGCAGGCCGCTGATCTCGGGTTCCGTCTGGTAGCGATAGATCGCGACGGCGAGCGACACGCAGAAGAGCGTGAAGATGGCGAAATAGGGCCATGCGAGTTCCGACAGCGTGTCTTCCTCGATGGCGTGGCCCTTCTCGGTGACGTTGAATTTCGGCGATCGCGGCGACAGGAAAACGCTTATGATTGCCCGCACCAGGAAGACGGTCTGGATGTATTCGTATAGCTCCGATATCCAGGGCCAGCGCACGTTGCCGTACAGATAGGTCCGCACCATCTCGGCCACGATCAGGTAGGTGACCGTGTAGGCGAAGAACTCGTCCAGCGAGGCGACATAGATCTTCATGTCGAACAGGATGAAGAGCAACGGGGCCGCAAAGAAGGCGAGGCGTACCAGCGGGAACATCCAGAACAGGTTGCTGGACAGGTAGCTCAGGCGTTGCGGGAAGGTCAGCCCGGGCTGCAGCAGCGGGTTTCTCAGCAGCATGATCTGGATCATGCCCCGGCACCACCGCGAGCGCTGGCCGATGAAGCTCGCGAGCGTGTCGGGCTGGAGGCCCGAAATGAGCGGCTTGTCCACATAGATGCTGGTCCAGCCGCGTGAATGCAGTTCGAGTGCCGTTTCGCAGTCCTCGGTGATGGTTATGCCGGAGAAACCGCCAACCTGGCGCAGCGCATCGCGGCGGAGTACCGCGGCCGAGCCGCAGAAAAAGGAAGCGTTCCAGCGATCCAGACCCTTCTGGATCCGGTGATAGAACATCTCGTTTTCCGACGGCATGGCGCCGAAGGTGCCGAGATTGCGTTCGAGGGGATCGGCGTTGGCGAAGAAATGCGGGGTCTGCACCAGGAAGAGCTTGGGGTCCTCGAGAAAGTAGCCGACCGTCTCCTTCAGGAAGTTCTTCTCCGGGGCATGGTCGGCGTCGAAGACGACGACGAGATCGCCCTCCGATACTTCCAGGCCGGCATTCAGATTGCCCGCCTTGGCGTGCCTGTTCTCGGCTCGCGCGTGGTACCGCACGCCGAGCTGGCGGCACAGCGTGCGCAGTTCCTCGTGGCGGATGCTTGCGGTACGCGCGACGTCGGGATCCGGCGAATTGCGCTTCTCCAGCGTCCCGCCGTCGTCCAGCAGATAGATCCGCAGCTTGTCCTTCGGATAGACCATCGCCTTGGCCGCGGCGAGGGTCAGGGCGAGGATCTCCTTGCCTTCATTGTACGACGGCACGAAGACGTCGATCGTGGGGAGTTCTTCGTCGGGAAATTGCGGTGCCGGTTCCCGGTCGATCGGGTCGGAGACGACGAACAGCGAGATCGCGAGCATCAGGATGCAGTACATCTCGGCGCCGTAGAGCAGGAGCGCGGGGATGAAGGAGTAGAGGTCGTCCGCCGGCGGCAGCGTGTTGGTCGTCCGCCAGAATGCGTAGCGCAGGACGATGACCGAGGCGACAGCGAGGAATATGTGTCGCCAGGTTCCGTCGAGCCTGAGAACCGAAATGACGGTAAGCATCACGATCACCGAGAGGGAGATGATCAGCTGACCGGTTGTGCCGACGGGCTGGGCGATCAGGAACATCGCGGCGCATGCCGCGAGGATCCAGGCGAAAAGCAGAATGGTTCTGAGCACGGTGCCGATTCCTGAAAATGGTGCACTGCACCTACGAGAATTGGCCCATTGAAAGCTGCTAACGTTGAGTTAATCAAGTGTTAATCTGTTGAATCGGGGCACTTTTTGCCCGATTGTCAGGAAAATTTCACAAACTGCTCGCAAATTCGTCAGGATGCTGAAATATTTGGCGGTCGTCGCCCGAATTGCATGCGTGAAAATGGGTGCAATTTTAGCTAAGTGCGTTGTTTTTGTGCGGATTTCTTGTTTCCGGAAACAGGTTTCTGTCTTTGCGGCGCATGTCGAAAACGTATTGCGTTTTTGCGGTGCGGCATTCTTTGCGTCCTTGCGTTGGTCGAATGGCGGATTCGCAACCTGACCGGATCGAGGGCATTTCGGCGCCCGTTGTCCGGTCGCCGATCGATCTTGCGCGGGAACAACCGGCGTTCCACCTTGTCCGCGCATGCAAGCATTCGTGTTTCGCGAAACCCGGAGACTCTGGTATTCCGTCGGGGAAACCTGCCACTTCTTGCATGTACGAGGAGCGGGCCGGCGCTGCCGGCCGGGCCAGGTACCGGGAGATAAGCGCCTTGCCATCCGGAAAGTCCGTCCTTGTCGTGGAAGATTCCGCCGTGATTGCCCTGGACATCGAGGCAATGCTCGTGGGATTCGGCGCCACGCGGATCGTGACGGCCGGCGAGGGGGATGCTGCGTCGACACGGCAGGTGACCGGCGAAAAGTTCGACCTCGCCATAGTCGACATGCGCTCGGTCGACGGAACCGCGCCCAATCTGGTCGACGAGCTGAATGATGCGGGAATCCCGGTCGTATTCCTGACTACCGACGCGGCCTGTGTCGTGAGAGGTGGGTTCGCAGGCCTGCATACGGTCGTGCTGAAACCCTTTTCATCCGGGGAATTCTACGCGGCTGTCGCCCGCGTTGCCGCTGAAACGCTCTGAACCGCGTTCTCGTCCGGTAGCGGCGTTCACAGGGGGGCACGGAAAGGCGACCGCTGATGTAGCCGGCGGCAGGGCGAAGATTTCGGCCTGCGGAAGTCGTCGCGCAGGATCGTGATCGGCCAGCCTGCATGTCAATGCCGGTCCGGATACTTGCCGCCGATCACGTGTTCGTCAGGCGTTCAGCAGCCACTCATGTTCTTTCTGGTTGTGGAACTGCCAGATACGCTTCGGCCCGGCCATGACGTTTAGGTAGTAGAGGTCGTAGCCGTGGATCGTGGCGCATGGATGGTATCCCTTCGGCACCAGCACCACGTCGCCGTCCTCCACCGCCATTGCCTCGTCGAGCGACCGGTCGTCGGTATACACGCGCTGGAAGGCGAAGCCCTGCGGCGGATTGAGCCGGTGGTAATAGGTCTCTTCCAGCTGGCTTTCATGCGGGAGGTTGTCCTGGTCGTGCTTGTGCGACGGATAGGAGGAGGTGTTGCCGTTTGGCGTGATAACCTCCACCACCAGCAGCGAATGGGCCGAGCCGTCATCTTCAGGCATGATGTTGTTGACGTGGCGGACATTGGAGCCCTTGCCGCGCGTTTCCGGCGGGTGCGTGCCGGGAGGGATGAGCTTCGCGTGATGATTGCCTCCGCCGGGCGCAGAGCAGACGGCGAGTTCCAGATCTGTATCGGCGGTCACCGACCAGTTCGATCCGGCGGGTACATAAAGCGCATGGGGCGGCCCGTCGAACGGGCTCATCCGTTCGCCGATGGAGCCGAAATCGTCGCTGCCGGCGGTCGCGCGGCCCTTGCCGGCAATCCAGACGAGGCAAACTTCACGGTCACCTGTCTGCTCGGACACGGTCTCGCCCGGCTTCAGGCGATGCAGGTCGAAGCCGACATAGGTCCATCCGGCGCTTTCCGGCGTGACATGGGTGACATGGCCATGCTTGCCTCTTGGTTTGACCAGCAGATTTGCCATCGTCCTACTCCTCGTCTTTGCTGTCCACGTCAGTGTCGCGCGGTTCAAATGCGATGAACAACCCGTGGAAGGCCAGTGCGGCTGCACCGCAGAACAGGACGCCCCAGAACGGCGAACCGGCCACGAACTCGAAAGCACCCCATGTCCCCGGCAGCGCGACAACTGCGACCCGTTTCCAGAGCGGGCGGTAGAACGGATTGTTGAAGTCGAACATGCCTTGGGTCATCCGGTCCTCATGGTTTGTCCGAGACGTCAATGCCGGCCCTGGCGCAGACCCTCAGAATCTCTTCATAACCCATTTTCGAATATTCGTACGGTGGTGCCTTGGCCGGATCCTGCTCGGCCTCCACGACGATCCAGCCGTCATAGCCGGTTTCCTTCAGATGGTCGGCGACCGCCTGGAAGTCGATGCAGCCGTCGCCCGGAACGGTGAACGCGCCGGCGATCACGGCGTCGAGGAAACTCTTGTCGGTCTCCCGCACGTCCTTCACCACGTCCGGGCGTATGTCCTTGAAATGGACATGGTGCACGCGGTCGCTCCAGCGTGTCAGCGTCGCCATCACGTCGCCGCCGCCGAACAGCAGGTGGCCGGTGTCGAAGCATAGCGTGACTTCGGGCGTCGACGCCTCCATCAGCCAGTCGATCTCCTCCTCGGCCTCGATGAAGGAACCCATGTGGTGGTGATAGGCGAGCACGACCCCCTGGTCCCTTGTCCATTTGGCAAGTTCGCTCAGCTTCCGGCCATAGGCGAAGACCTCGTCGCGGGACAGCCTGGGGCGATCGTTGACCGGCACCGATATGTCGCCCTGGACGGTGTTGGAGCATTCCGCGTAGACGATGCAGGGCGCGCGCAGGGCGGCGAACTGCTCGACCTGTTGGCGAATGGCCTCACGTTCGGTCGCCACGTCGTTGACCAGCAGATTGCCCGAGCACCAGCCACCGCAAAGCGCGATGTCGAACTCTTCCAGATATTTTCGCAGGCCCTCGGTGTCCTGCGGCATGCGGCGACCGCGTTCAACTCCGGTATAGCCGATCTCGCGCGCTTCCTTCAGCGCCTGCTCCATGGTGTATCCGGCGGTCATCTCCGGCAGGTCGTCGTTCTGCCAGGCAATCGGGGATATGCCGATCGTCACGCTCATTCGTGCCCTCGGTGTCAGTCGGCGCGCTGCGCCTTGCGGTTGGACTCGTACCTCTTGCGGGCGGCGCGCACCTGTTCACGCCCGGAAACCTCGGGCACCGCGACATCCCACCAGTGGCCGCCGGCCTCGGTGGAGGGGTAGGGATCGGTGTCGATGACGATGACCGTCGGCCCCTTTGCATCGCGCGCTTCGGTCAGCGCGTTTTCCAGTTCCGCGATGGAGCCGGCCTTCCTCGCATCGGCGCCCATCGCGCCTGCATGGGCCACGAAGTCGATATGCGATGGCATCTCGTGGCGGGCATGGTCGAGCAGGTTGTTGAATTCCGCGCCGCCGGTCGCCATTTGCAGCCGGTTGATGCAGCCGAAGCCGCGATTGTCGGTGACGATGACCGTGATCTTGATGCCCATCATCGCGGCAGTTGCCAACTCGGAATTGGCCATCATGTATGAGCCGTCGCCGACCATGACAATCACGTCGCGGTCCGGTTCCGCCATCTTGATGCCCATGCCCCCGGCAATCTCGTAGCCCATGCAGGAATAGCCGTATTCCATGTGGTAGGACATCGGCCGTCCGGCCTTCCAGAGCTTGTGCAGCTCGCCCGGCATGGTGCCGGCGGCGCACATGACGACGGTGTTCTCGCGTGCTGCGCGCTGCACCGCGCCGATAACCTGCATGTCGGTCGGCAGCGCGTTGTCGTCCGGTGCGGGCGGGGCGGTCACGGCATCGGCGGCAGCGAACCAGTCGCGCTTGAGCGTTTCCGGCGGAGCGTCGAAGCGGTGGCCCTTCAGCGCCGCGCCAAGCGCCTGCAGGCCGTCGCGCGCATCCGCCACCAGTGGCAGGGCGTCGTGCTTGAAGCTGTCGTAGGGCTGCACATTGAGCGCCAGGATACGTCGCTCCGGATTCCTGAACAGTGCCCACGAGCCGGTGGTGAAATCCTGGAAGCGGGTTCCGACACCGATGACCAGATCTGCATTTTCCGCGACCGTGTTGGCGCTCGCGGCGCCGGTGACGCCGATCGGTCCCATGTTCAGCGGATGATCCCAGGGCAGGGCCGACTTGCCGGCCTGGGTCTCCGTGACCGGAATGTTGAGTGCCTCGACGAATGACCTGAGTGCGTCGCAGGCACCGGAATAGTGCACGCCGCCGCCGGCTACAATGACGGGCTTCCTTGCTGCGCGGATTGCCTCAGCCGCAGCTTCCAGCTCGCGCGGGTCGGGCGCCGGGCGACGCTGGTACCAGGTCTTCTTCTCGAAGAAACTCTCCGGCCAGTCATGGGCTTCCGCCTGCACGTCCTGGCAGAAGGCCAGCGTTACCGGGCCGCAGTCGGCCGGATCGGTCATGGTACGCATCGCGCGGGGCAGGGCCGTGAGAAGTTGTTCCGGGCGGGTGATACGGTCGAAATAGCGGCTGACCGGGCGGAAGCAGTCATTTGCCGAGACCGTGCCGTCGTTGAAGTCCTCGACCTGCTGGAGCACGGGATCGGGGCCTCGATCGGCAAAGACGTCGCCCGGGATGAGCAGTACCGGAAGGCGGTTGACATGGGCGAGCGCCGCGGCGGTGACCATGTTGGTCGCGCCGGGCCCGATGGAGGAGGTGACTGCCATGGCGCGGCGACGCCCAAGCTGCTTGGCATATGCGATCGCGGCATGGGCCATGGTCTGCTCGTTGTGCCCGCGCCAGGTCGGGAACGTGTCGCGGGCGGCATGGAGTGCCTCGCCGAGACCAGCCACATTCCCGTGCCCGAATATCGCCCAGCAGCCGGCGAGGAACCGTTCGCCATCCTCGTTGAACTGGTTGGATAGATACCGTACCAGCGCCTGGGCGGCAGTCAGCCGAACCGTCTTCATCCTGATCCTCCCTTCAGCTCCGCGCCCTGTCCCAAGCATCGCAGAGCGAGCCGTATCTTTCCACCATTGCCGTGACGGCGCCATCGTCGGAAAAGCGGCCGGCGAACCATTCGCGGGCGGCTTCGGCGAAAATCGTCCTTCCTACCGCGAACCCCTTTACGAGGTCGTGCCGTGCTGCGCTTGCAAAGCTTCTCTCCAGCTCTTCCGCCGGGGCGTCCAGTCCCAGCACGACAATGCCGCGCGTGTGCCGGTCGTGCCGCTCGATTGCCGCGCAGGCGTTGACCCATTCGGCGTCAGTCTGCATCGGTTCGAGTTTCCACCAGTCCGGATAGATGCCGATCTCGTAGAAGCGTTCGATGACTCTTGCCGTTGTCGTCTCATCGACGGGGCCGACCTTCGAGGGGATGATTTCCAGCAGCATCTCGAGGCGGTTGCGCCGCGCGGCCGCGAACAGGCGCCGGACAGTGTCCTCCTGGGCGGCTTTCGTGGCGGCATCGTCGTCCGGATGGTAGAAGCACAGCACCTTGACGACATGTTCCAAGGGCCATTCCACGAGCCCGCCGCAATCGGGACCGATTTCGGGCTCCAGTTCGAGAGGCCTCGATCCGGGCAATTCCACCGGGCGGCCGATCCACAGGCCCGAGCCGGCGGCTTCGTATAGCGCATCGCGTCCGAGCCGGCTGTCGCACAGAATGCCATAGCCATTTCTGCCGCCGGCCACCTTTTTCGCGGCGCGCAGGCAGAGCCGCTTGAAATCTCCGATGCGCGAATGGTCCACGCCGGCCTCGTCGGCTATCGCTTCGAGCTGCATCCGGTGGTCGAAGGCGAATACGCGCATGGTGGACCAGTCGCCCTTGCGGTTCGTGGCCCAGTGCACCTGCTCCAGCTTTTCGTCCTTGCGCAGTGCCGGGTTGCGGATGCCGGTCTCGAGGAAATATTGCAGTTCGGTCCAGGACGGATAGGCCGGGGTGCAGCCATGGCGCGACACGGCGAAGGCACCGCAGGCATTGGCGTATTTGAGCGATGTCGACCAGTCCTCTCCGGTGAGCCAGCCCTTCAGAAGGCCGCTCATGAAGCCGTCGCCGGCGCCCAGCACGTTGAACACCTCGATCGGGAAGCCCGGGCCGGTCTGTCCGTCGTCGAGGCTTGGCGGAATCGGTCCCTCGAAGGCAACGGCGCCCTGCGCGCCGCGCTTGCAGACGAGCGTGGCATCCGAAACCTCGCGAACCGCCTTCAGGGCTTCGAGCGTGTCCGTGGAGCCGCCCGCGATGTGGAATTCCTCCTCGGTGCCGACGATGAGGTCGAAAAGATGCAGGGTCGATCGCAGTTTCCTGGTTACCGCCTTGGAGGCGATGTAGCGGCTCTCTCCGGCGTCGTGGCCGGCGAGCCCCCAGAGATTGGGACGGTAGTCGATGTCGAGCGCGGTCTTCGCGCCGAATTCGCGTGCAAGGCGCAGTGCTTTAAGCACCGCGGCCTCGGTCCGGGGGTGCGAGAGGTGGGTTCCGGTGGCGCAGACCGAGCGGGCGCGTCCGATGAATTCCGGATCGATGTCGTCCTCGCACAGTGCCATGTCCGCGCAGTTCTCGCGGTAGAAGATCAGTGGAAACCTTTCCTGGTCGCGGATGCCGAGCAGGACAAGCGCTGTCAGCCGCTCCGGGTCGGTCACGATACCCGACGTGTCGACGCCCTCCTTTTCCAGCTGTTCGCGGATGAAGCGGCCCATGTGTTCGTCGCCGACCCGCGTGATCAATGCGGACTTCAGCCCCAGCCGTGCGCTGCCGGCGGCGATGTTCGTTGGCGACCCCCCGATATATTTTGCAAAGGACGCCATGTCCTCGAGCCGTCCGCCCACCTGCTGGCCGTACAGGTCGACCGAAGAGCGGCCAATCGTGATGACGTCCAGCCTGTCGGTGTTTTTTGCGGGCATCGGTTTCCTCCGGCAAGCATGATTGTTTCTGCCGCCTCGATGCCAGAATGAAACATATGTTCCATTTTTATGTCAATACGAAACGAACGTTATCGTGCGCCTGGCGGAGCCGGTCCGGTCGGTCATGTTCCCAGACGGCGGCGCTCTGCAACGGCGACGGGCAGGGCCATTGTGAGCGCCATGCTCGCCGACAGCGACCGGAAGCCCGCGAAATCGTGCTCGGACACTTCCAGCCAGTGGGTCGCGCAGGCCGAAAGCGGCGAGAGCGCGGTGTCGGTGATCCCGACGAGGGGTACGCCGGCACGGGCCAGCGCCTGCGCATGTTCCACGGTGGCTGGCGCGTAGGGCGCGAAGGAACATGCGATGGCCGCGTCCTTCTGCGTCGCCATCTGAACGATCTCGTCGTCAACGCCGTTGGCGGAATCGATGGTGATGTTCCGTATGCCGAGTTTTCCGAACGAATAGGACATCAGCGCCGCGAGAGGGTAGGCACGCCGCCTGGCGACGATGTAGATGATCTCCGCATCGGCAAGGACGCTGACGCAGCGGGCGAATTCCGCCGGGTTGATCGCCTCCGAAAGCGAGTCGATGGATTGCCGCGCGGCCGAAAGGAAGCCGCTGAGCAGGGCGCCCTCGTAGGAGTCGCCCGTAATTCCCTTCTGGATGTTCTGCAGCCTTTCCTCGTAGGACGACGCGCGGTTCTTGAGCCGTTCGCGGAAAACGCTCTGGAAATCGGTGAAGCCGTCATAGCCCAGATGGCGGGCGAGCCGAACCAGCGTCGACGGTTGCACGTCGGCGGCGTCCGCGATGCTGGCGGCAGTGCCGAGCGCGATGTCGTCCGGGTGGGCGAGGGCATGGCGTGCGGCCTGTGCAAGCCGCTTCGGCAGGCTTTCCTGGCTGGCGGCGATGTGGTCGCGCAGGGCTTCGAAGTTTCGTGGCGGAATGCGGTTCGAGGATGCCGTGTTTGCCTTGGACGCCGATTGATTCATTCTTGACCTGTTTCCGATTGGATGAAACAAATATTCCATAACTTGGTATGATCTGCAACAAGCGGCGCATCCGGCGCGGCCGGATACGGGGGAGGCGTGATGCAATCCGTCGGAATCGGTCTAATCGGAACGGGCTACATGGGCAAATGCCATGCGCTTGCATGGAATGCGGTCGGGCCCGTCTTCGGGGATTGCCCCGAGATCAGGCTCGTGCACCTGGCCGAGGTCAACGCGGGACTGGCGCGGGAGAAGGCCGCGGCATTCGGCTTCTCCAGGGCGACAGGCGACTGGCGCGACTTGCTTTCCGATCCCGAGGTCGACGTGATCTCGGTGACGGCGCCGAACGCGTTCCATCCCGAAATGGCGATTGCGGCATTGAAGGCCGGAAAGCACGTCTGGTGCGAGAAGCCGATGGCCCCGGGATTCGACGATGCCGTTGCCATGCGCGAGGCGGCGCGCGAGGCGGGCAGGGCGGCCATCCTCGGGTATAACTACATACAGAATCCGGTTGTGAGGCAGATCGGGAAGCTTCTCGCCGACGGGGCGATCGGCGAAGTCAATCACGTCCGCGTCGAGATGGACGAGGATTTCATGGCCGACCCGGACGCGCTTTTCTACTGGAAGAGCGAGGCGTCGTCGGGCTATGGCGCGCTCGATGATTTCGCGGTCCATCCGATGTCTCTCATCTGGACGCTGTTCGGCCGGATCGCACGGGTATCGGCCGACATGGCGAAACCCTATCCCGACCGGCCCCTGAGGGAAGGGGGAAGGCGCGCGGTCGAGACGCATGACATCGCCAGCGTCCTGTTCCGCCTGGAGCAGGGGGCTTCGGGCGTGCTGATGGTCAACCGCGCCGCTTGGGGGCGCAAGGGGCGCATCGCGCTCCAGATATTCGGGTCGAATGGCTCGATACTGTTCGATCAGGAACGCATGAACGAGGTGCAGGTCTATCGCGCCGGCGTCGATGCCGTGGATGCCGGCTACACTACCATCCTGGCCGGGCCGTCCCATCCGCCCTATGAGCGCTTCCTGCCGGCACCCGGTCACGGGCTGGGGTTCAACGATCTCAAGGTCATTGAATGCCGCCAGGTCCTCGCTGCCATGGCAGGCGACGGGGCGCATGTTATCGACTTCGAGAAGGGCGTGGAGATCGAGCGCGCGGTGCATGCAATGGCCGCCGCCCATGACGGGGGCGGCTGGGTCGATATCGACTACGACTGAGAAGAGGGCGCCGCCGTCGCCGGCGGCACCTGCGGATCAGTTAAGGATTTCGTCCACGCGGACGGCGCGGCCTTCCGTGGCCGAGCGAACCGCAGCTTCGGCGAGAGCCAGCGCCATCAGTCCGTCCTGACCGCTGGGCGATGGTGCCTCGCCGTCTCGGACGACGGAGACGAACGTCGCGATCTCCGCGGCATAGGCCGCGACATAGCGTGTCATGAAGAAATCGTGCAGCGGCGGCCGGGTATAGCCGTCGGCATTTGCGACCTCGATCAGCACCGGGCGCTCGTTCTCGGCCGCCACGGCGCCTTTCGAACCGTGCACCTCGACGCGTTGGTCGTAGCCATAGGTTGCGCGTCTCGAGTTCGAGATCGAGCAATGCTTGCCGCTCTCGGTCATCAGGATGACGGATGCACTGTCGAAGTCGCCGAGTGTGCCGATTTCCGGGTCGGTCAGGATCGAGCCTGTTGCCAGAACACTGACCGGCTCTTCGCCGAGCATGAAGCGCGCCATGTCGAAATCGTGGATCGTCATGTCCCGGAAGATGCCGCCCGACGCCTTGATATAATCGGCCGGTGGCGCGCCGGGATCGCGCGAGATGATCTGAACCATCTCGACATCGCCTATCCGGCCGCTTTCGATGGCATTCCTGACCGCCGAGAAATGCGGATCGAAACGGCGGTTGAAGCCGATCATCAGCTTCGCGCCGGTCGTCTCGACAACATCCAGGCACTGCCGCACGCGCTCAAGCGACAGGTCGATCGGCTTCTCGCAGAAGATGGCCTTGCCGGCGCGCGCGAACCGCTCGATCAGGTCGGCATGGGTATTGGTCGGTGTGCAGATCACGACAGCGTCGATATCGTCGGCCGCCTCGATCTGCTCGATCGTGCGAATTTCGCAACCGTACTGGTCCGCAACGGCCCTGGCCGCCGCCTCGAATGCGTCTGCGACCGCAACAAGTCGCGCGTCAGGATTGGACGTGACGGCCCGGGCATGGACCTTGCCGATGCGGCCCGCGCCAAGAAGTCCGAAGCGAAGTGTCATGTCTGTGCTTCCATCTGGTTGCCGGAAACGATGGGACCGGCGGAGAGTGGTGCAGCTTGCTGGTGCCGGGCGGGCACGCATCCCGTCCCGCCGTGGCCCTGAAATATTTGCGGGTCCCGCCGCAGATACAAGGGGTCAGACCGTTCCGCCGAGCGATCCCTCCAGTTGCGCCAGTTCCTGGCCACCCGCCATCATGTCCTGAAGCTCCTCCGCGGTGATTTCCCCGCGTTGGGCGGTTCCGAGTGTCTTGCCGCGGTTGAGCACGGTGAAGCGGTCTCCCACGGCCATGGCATGGCGAACATTGTGTGTGATGAATACGATACCGATACCGTTCTTGCGGACCTTGTCGATGGTGGCCAGCACATTGGATGTCTGGCGTACGCCGAGTGCCGAGGTCGGCTCGTCGAGGATCAATACCCGCGCGCCGAAATAGACCGCACGAGCGATCGCGACAGTCTGGCGCTCGCCTCCAGACAGTGTGCCGACGGCCTGGTCGGGGGACCGCAGATGGATGCCCATCTTCGCCATTTCGTTCATGGTGATCTCGTTGGCCTCGCGAAAATCGAAGACCTTGATCGGGCCGACACGACGTTCCGGTTCCCGTCCCATCCAGAAGTTCCGCGTCACCGACATCAGGGGGATCATGGCAAGGTCCTGGTAAACCGTTGCGATGCCTGCCTGCATGGCGTCCCGCGGGCTGGAGAACGTCCGTTCCTTGCCGTCCACGAGGATTTTCCCGCGCGTCGGCTTGTGGACGCCGGACATGGTCTTGATGAAGGTGGACTTGCCGGCGCCGTTGTCGCCGAGCAGGCAGTGGCATTCTCCGGCCTTCACTGACACGGATACGCCATTGAGGGCGATGACCGGGCCGAAATGTTTCTCGATGTCTACGAGTTCTACAAGGGGAGCGGACATGTCAGCGTTCTCCCGTGATCATGCGGCGGATGTAGGTATTGAGGATGACGGCGAGCAGCAGGATAACGCCGAGGAACACCCGGAACAGAGAACTCTCGACACCTGCGAAGAACAGGCCCTGCTGGACGACTCCGAAGATCAGGGCGCCCAGCGCGGCGCCAATCACCGATCCGTAGCCGCCGGTGAGGAGCGCACCGCCTATGACCACCGAGATGATCGCCTCGAATTCCTTCAGCAGTCCGCGGTCCGCAGCTGCCGAACCGAACTCCATGACCTGACAGGTGGCGAAGACCGTGGCGCAGAATGCCGAGAACATGAACATCAGTATCTTCACGCGGTTCACGGGCACGCCCACATAGCGGGCCGCCTGTGAATCGCCGCCGGAGGCGAAGATCCAGTTGCCGAACTTGGTACGCGTGAGAAGGACATGCCCGAAGATGATCAGCGCGATGGCCCAGATCACCAGCATCGGTATGCCTTCCACCACGGGCTGGCCGGCCTTGGGTCCGGCGACGAACTTGTCCACGATGCCGATATCGGACAGCCAGACGAAGAGGCCGGAGAACAGCTTGCCGCCGAATAGCCAGGCGATCGGATCGCCTTCCGCCGCCTCGCGCACGCCACCGATGATCGTTTTTCGGGTGGTGGCTATGGAAATGTAGATCGTCGCACCCCTCAGGATATAGAGGAACGCGAGGGTAACGATGAAGGACGGCAGGCCGGTCTTAATGACGAGGTAGCCGTTGAGGGCGCCGATCGCGAGCGCGAGCGCGAAGGCGACGATGATCGCGAACCAGGCCGGCAGGCCCCATTGGACCGTCATCAGGGCAATGACAATGCCGGAGAAGCCGATCATCGATCCGACCGAAAGGTCGAACTCGCCGGCAATCATGAGCAGGCAGGCGCCGACAGCGATGATGGCGAACTGCGCCGATACCACGCTCCAGTTGATGATCCCCTCGGGAGCGAACATGCCGCTACCGCCGGCGACCACGAGAAAGAAGGCAAACACGAGTATGGCGCCGCAGATGGCTCCCAGTTCGGGACGGATGAACATCTTGCGAAGGCGGGACGTCTCGCGCAGGCGTTCGTCGCGTATTTCCTCTTTCAGCTGTTCGATTGTCTGTTCGCCCGTGTCAGCCATCGTATCCTCCTGCCGATCACAGTGGTGCTCGCATTGCCGAAGGGCCAGCCAGCATTTCGGTTGATTCCGTTCGAGTAGGCGGTGGAGGCGGCACGAGCCGCCTCCGCCGCGAGGCGTGCAGGCCTAGCGGTACTCGCCGGCGTATTTCTCGACCAGGGCGATATTGGCCTTTGTCACGAAGCCGGGGCCGGAATTGATCGAGTTGCCGGGGACCACGCCATAGCGGGCGAGATTGGTCAGGATGACCACCGGAAGGTAGCCCTGGAGGTAGGGCTGCTGGTCGATCGCAAAGGCGATGACATCGGACTTGATGGCTTCCGCGATTTCGCTCGACAGGTCGAAGGTGCCGAAATGGATCGTGCCGGCCTTGCCCATCTCGTCGAGCGCGGCAAGTGTCGGATGGGCCGATGTCGGGCCAAGCGTCAGGATGCCGTTGGTATCCGGGTTGGTCTGCAGATAGGCCATGACTTTGGACTTGATTTCGGCAGGATCCTGGCCGCTGTCGATCATCTGGTCGCCGAGCTCGACGCCGAGCGCCTCGGCGTACCCCTGGCAGCGTTCAACCGAGGCCGGGTTGGTGATGTAGTGGTTCACGCACAGGAACTTCGTGACGCCGGCTGCCTTGGCCTTTTCGCCCGCGCCCTTGCCAGCGGCAAATTCCGGCTGCCCGACATGCATAAGCGCGCCGATTGCCTTGGACTGCTCTTCAGTGCCGGAGTTGATGGTAATGACTGGAATACCCTTCGCGACCGCATTGGAAAGCGGGCCGGACAGGACGTCGTAGTCCGCGATGGTGGCAATGATGCCGTCCGGGTTCGAGGCTGTCGCCTGTTCGATGATACGGGCCATGTCGGCAAGATCGCCGGTCGGCGGATTGCGATACTCGACCTCGACGTTCATCTGTTCGCCGGCTACCGCGATCGCATTCTTGATGGTGTTCCACCAGCTGTCGCTGTCCGGCGCATGGCTGACGAGAACGAAGCGCTCGCCATCCGCTTGCGCAGGCATGACGAACTGGGCGGCCATTGCGACCGCTACGCCCATTGCTGTCAGAAGCTTTTTCATTTGGTTTCCTCCGCTTGCGTGGGGGTCCGGAAGCCCCCGGTTTTTCCGGAATGCCCTTTCAAAGGCGCGTCAGAACCGAGGTGCTGTCCGCCGGTTCGAAAATTGCCTCCCCGATGCCTGAATGGAATACATCTGGCATCGCAATCAAATAATGAAATATCTATTCCATATCGTTTCCGAACGTCAAGCGTGATTTTCCGCGCGCGACCGTGAAACGGCCGGCACGTTCTCGCTGCCGAAGAAGAAATGCTGCTACAGGCTGCCGATTGCCGTCGCGTCGGCCTACCGGCTCCACCCGTCTGCCCGGATTTCGGCGGAGTGCTCGCCGAGTTTCGGCGAGGGGCGATCGGAAACCGGTGCAGGCTCGCCGGTAAAGCTGATCGGCGTGCGCACCCCGGGAACGCCTCCCGGCTCGATGCGCATGCCGCGGTGGATAACCTGGGGGTCGGAAAACACGTCGGCGACCGTGTTGATCGGTCCTGCGGGAACGACAGCTTCCTCCAGCGCCGCCAGCAGGTCGTCGCGGCGCCAACCGCCGGTTCTTTCCGAGATCATGGCCGCGAGAGCGGACCGGTTCGCCACGCGCGCGGAATTGGTGGCAAACCGCGGGTCGTCCGCCACGCCCTCGAGGCCGAGCACGTCGCACAGCCGGCCGAACTGGCCGTCATTGCCGACGGCGACGATCACCCAGCCGTCGGACACTGCGAATGTCTGGTAGGGCGCGATGTTGGGATGCGCATTGCCCATCCTGCGCGGTGCGACCCCGGAGGCGAGGTAGTTCATTGCCTGGTTGGCGAGCACGCCCGTCAAGCAGTCCAAAAGCGCCATGTCGACATGCTTGCCCTTGCCGGTTCGCTCCCGTTCGGCAAGGGCGGCCTGGATGGCGATGACGCCGTAGAGCCCGGTGAAGATATCGGCGAAGGCGACGCCGACCTTCTGCGGCTCGCCGTCCGGGTCGCCGGTCAGGTCCATGATGCCGCTCATGCCCTGGACCAGGAAGTCATAGCCGGCGCGCGGCGCATATGGACCGTCCTGGCCGAAACCGGTCACGGAGCAGTAGACGAGGCGCGGATTGTCCGCCGACAGGGAGGCGTAATCGAGGCCGAATTTGGCAAGCCCGCCCAGCTTGAAGTTCTCGACCACGACATCTGCCTCTGCCGCCAGGCGGCGCACGAGGGCGAGGTCGTCCTCGTTGCGGAAATCGGCTGTGACGGAGCGCTTGCCCCGGTTGCAGGCGTGGAAATAGGCGGCCGCCTTCTCGCCGTCGTGCTCTATGAAGGGCGGCCCCCAGCGCCGCGTGTCGTCGCCCTCGGGGCTTTCGACCTTGATGACGTCGGCGCCGAGATCGGCAAGCGTCTGGCCTATCCACGGCCCCGCGAGAATGCGGGCCAGTTCCAGCACCCGGAGGCCGGCGAGAGGTGCGGAGGAAGCGGATGGTTGCATGTGCGTGGGACTCCGTTTTCCGGTTTCTGTCCTGCATGTCCCGGCCGGCGCGCCTTGTCCAGCGCCTTGCGCGCGTCACCGGCATTGAACGGCCGTGTGCTTCGGGTAAACCTGCCTGAGGTGCGAAACGGGGAGGAAGGGCGGTGACCCGGAAAATCGGAATGCCGGAACTGGCGGACTTGCTGATCGAACGGGCCGGCGAAGGGCGGATTGTCGTCGCCGTCGCCGGCGCACCGGGTTCCGGCAAGTCGACGCTGGCGGAAAGACTCGTCGGGCTTGTCGAGGCGAAGGCGCCCGAGGCGGCCGCGATTCTGCCCATGGACGGCTACCATTACGACGACATGCTGCTCGAAAGGCTCGGCCGACGCGCGCGCAAGGGCGCGCCGGACACGTTCGATGTCGGCGGCTACGCTCACATGCTGAAAAGGCTGCGCGAGAATGCCGAGGAGGCCGTTGCTGTCCCGGTTTTCGATCGTGACATCGAGATTGCTCGCGCAGGTGCGCGGCTGATCCCCCGCTCAGCACGCGTCATCGTCACCGAGGGAAACTACCTGCTGCTGCGCGACGATCCCTGGTCGGCTCTGCGGTCGCTGTTCGACGTGACGGTGTTCCTTGACGTACCGGAGGAAACGCTGCGGGAGCGGCTGGAAGCGCGTTGGCGCGGCTACCGGCTGTCGCCGGAACGGATACTTGAAAAGCTGGAGGAAAACGATCTGCCCAATGCCCGCCTCGTCATGGCCCGGAGCGGGGAGGCGGATTTCCGCATCGGAAACTGATTTGCGGAAGTCTCTCGGGTCCTACAGCAGCAGTGTGACGAAGGTGAAGTATATCAGCAGGCTGGAAACATCCTGGATGATGGTGCAGACCGGGCCGCTGCCAAGCGCCGGATCGGCGCCGAAACGGGTAAAGGCCCATGGAAGGCCGAAGCCGACCACCGCCGAGACGACACCGCCGCCGAGCACTGCCAGCCCGACAGCCGCCGCCAGCCTGTGGTCGCCGAAGCTTGCCATCACGAGCATGGCCGCGATCAGTCCCAGGACTGCGCCGATGCCCGCTCCGACCACGAGCTCGCCGCGCAACAGCTTGCCGATCCTGACATCGTCGTCCAGCAGGCCGCGCACCGCCACCGATACGGCCTGCGTGCCGATGGCCCCGGCTATGTAGACGATGGCCGGCACGAAGAAGGCGACCGCGACATTGGCCGACAGCGAATGTTCGAAACCGGCCATCACGATGGTGATAAGCGAGCTGGCGAACAGGCCGAAGACCAGCCAGGGCAGGCGGCGGCGAATGCGGTTGCCGAGCGGCGCGTCGATCCCGACTTCGCTGCCGGGACGGGCAGGGTTGATGCCGGCAAGGCGCTGCAGGTCTTCCATGTGCTCGGCGCGCAGTATGCGCAGCAGCGCCTCCGGCGGGACCGCGCCGAGCAGCCTGCCGTCATCGTCGACAACCGGCACCGCGATCATGTCCAGCTCCATGGCAAGGACGGCGATGTCCTCCTGGTCGTCATCCGGGCGGACGGCCTCGTGTACCTCCTCCATGATGTCGCCGATCAGGTAGGCGGAATCCGCGAACAGGTCGTTGATGCGCACGATGCCTTCAAGCCGGCCGTCATCGTCCGTGACGAACACCGTGTCAGCGCATTCGAACTTTCGGCCGCGCAGGGATGCCATCACCGTGTCGACCGTCGTATCGGCCCTGGCGACCGGTATCTCGCGCACCATGTGCATGGCGGCTGTCTCGTGTTGCGCTTCCTCGGTGGCGCCCACTGGTCTCCGGTTTTCGGTCAATCGCTCCCCCGATGCAAAACGGCGAGGCCTTTCGGCCTCGCCGCAGTTCAGCATATGGACGGCCGACAGGCCATACCGATCAGATCGTGGCTTCGAAGAGCGCACGCACATTCTGCTCCGTCAGCTTCACCGGGTTGCCGCCGCAGGACGGATCCTCCAGCGCCATGGCCGTCAGTTCGTCGATGCGGTCGGACCCGACGCCCATCTCCGACAGTTTCTTCGGAATGCCGAGCGACTCGTTCAACTCCACGACGAATGCGCGGAAGCCTTCGAAGCCGCCGGAAATTCCCAGATAGTCCGCGGCGTGCCTGATACGTTCCTCGATTTCCGGCCGGTTGAGGTCGAGAACCGCTGTCATCACCACTGCGTTGGTCGTGCCATGGTGGGTGTTGTAGACCGCGCCGATCGGGTGCGAGATCGCATGGATCGCGCCGAGGCCCTTCTGGAATGCCACGGCGCCCATCGAGGCGGCAGCCATCATCTGGCCGCGTGCCTCGATATCCGTACCGTCTGCATAGGCGCGCGGCAGGTACTCCTTGACGAGGCGCATGCCTTCGAGCGCGATGCCTTGGCTCATCGGGTGGAAATGCGGCGAGCAATAGGCCTCCAGGCAGTGCGCGAAGGCATCCATGCCGGTTCCCGCGGTTATCCTTGCGGGCATCCCGACCGTCAGTTCCGGGTCGGCGATGACGACCGAGGGCAATACCTTGGGGTGGAAGATGATCTTCTTCACATGGGTCTCGGAATTGGTGAGCACGCTGGCGCGGCCGACCTCCGAGCCGGTGCCTGCCGTGGTCGGCACGGCTATGTTCGGTGCGATGCCGTCCGGGTCGGCGCGGGTCCACCAGTCGTCCACATCCTCGAAATCCCAGACCGGCCTGGTCTGTCCTGACATGAAGGCAACCATCTTGCCGAGGTCAAGGCCGGAGCCGCCGCCGAACGCGATCACCCCGTCGTGCCCGCCCTCGCGGAACACATTGAGCCCGGCCTCAAGGTTCTTTTCGGTTGGGTTCGGATCGACATCGGCAAACATCGCGGCGCCGAGCCCGGCATCCTCCATCAGCTTCAGCGTGCGCTGCGTGATCTCCATCGAGGCGAGGCCGCGGTCGGTCACGAGGAGAGGGCGCTTGATGCCGGCGGCGGCGCAGGCGTCGCCGATTTCCGCGATGCGACCAGCGCCGAAGCGGATTGCAGTCGGGTAGGACCAGTTGGCAGTGAGACTCATTTCGTTTTCCTGAAGTGATAGGATTTTGGCCGGGTCAGGTTGTGGAAGCCGATCACGGACAGCGAACCGCCGCGGCCTGTTTCTTTGCATCCCGTCCAGCACAGTGAGGGATCGAGATAGTCGGCGCGGTTCATGAAAACCGTGCCGGTTTCGATGCGGGCGCCGATACGCGCCGCGCGCTCCGGATCGGCGGTCCACAGCGAGGCGGTCAGGCCATATTTGCTGTCGTTCATCAGCGCGACGGCTTCGTCGTCGTCCTTGACCGGCATGATGCCGACGACCGGGCCGAAGCTTTCCTCGCGCATCACGTCCATGTCGTGGTTGACGTCGACGAGGATCTGCGGTGCGAGATATGCGCCGCCGTCATCCTCGGGGAACAGCTTCGGGTCGACGAGGCCGCGTGCACCCTTGGCCAGCGCGTCGGCAATCTGCGCGCGTACCGTCTCGGCAAAGCGCTTGTTGGCCATGGGGCCTATCGTCGTTTCCGGGTCGAGTGGATTGCCCAGCTTGAGCTTCGACGCCCAGGCGGTCGCCTTCTCGACGAATTCGTCGAACCGGGACTCGGCGACATAGATCCGCTCGATCCCGCAGCAGCACTGTCCGGAATTGAACAGGGCGCCGTCCATCAGCGTGTCCACCGCCCAGTCGAGATCAGCGTCGTTCATCACGTAGCCGGGATCCTTGCCGCCGAGCTCGAGGCCGATCGGCGTGAACGTGCCCGCTGCCGCGCGTTCGATTGCGCGGCCGCCGTTCACCGAACCGGTGAAGTTGATGAAATCGAACGAGCCCTCCGCGATCAGCGCTTCCGTGGTCGGGTGATCGAGAAAGACGTTCTGGAACAGGTCGGAGGGAATTCCGGCACCGGTGAAGGCGCGCACCATGCGTTCGCCGGCAAGCAGCGTCTGCGTCGCATGCTTGAGGATCACGGCGTTGCCCGCGATCAGTGCAGGTGCCACCGTGTTGATGGCGGTCAGGTAGGGGTAGTTCCACGGCGCTATGACGAAGACGATGCCGTGCGGTTCGCGCAGGATGCGACGCTCGAAATCGCCACTGTCCTCGGTGATGATCGGCGCGAGTGCCTCACCGGCGATGGATGCCATGTAGTCCGCGCGCTCCTTCACGCCGCCAAACTCGCCGCCGTACCGCACAGGTCGGCCCATCATCCGCGCGAGCTCGACGACGGTCTCGTCACCCATCGCGCCGAGGGCCTCGACGCCCGCCTGCACGGCCTTGATCCGGTCGTCGAGCGGCAGGCCCGCCCATTCCTTCTGTGCCGCGCGGGCACGTGCCAGCGCGGTCCGTACGGAATCCGGTTCCATGACCGGCCGCTCGGCAAAAACGGTGCCGTCGACCGGGGAGATGCATTTCAATATCGTTGACATGTATCAGGACCTCTCGAAACCGCGTGCGACTTCCCAATCGGTGACGCGGCGATCGTATTCGAATTGCTCCCATTCCGCCGCGTGGACATAATGGTCCACCACGTCGTCGCCAAAGGCGGAACGCAGCATTTTCGAGCGTTTCAAGGCCGTTGCGGCATCGCGCAGGGTCTTGGGGATTTCACGTGCGCGGCGCGCCGAGTAGGCGTCGCCCCGGAACTCGGGCTCGAGTTCGTACTTGCCCTCGATGCCGGCGATGCCGGCCGCCAGCTGTGCGGCGAAGGCGAGATAGGGATTGAGGTCGGAGCCGCCGACCCGGCATTCGACACGCAGGGCCTTGGTTCCTCCACCGCAGATGCGGTATCCGGCCGTGCGGTTGTCTCGGCTCCAGATCGCTTTGGTGGGCGCGAAGGTGCCGGCCTGAAAGCGCTTGTAGGAATTGATGTTAGGCGCGAGGAAGAAGGTGAACTCGGCGGCGTGCGTGAGCAGGCCGGCGAGATACTGCCGCATGGTTTCGGACATCCCGTCGGGATCGTCGCTGCCAGCGTCGTAGAACGCCGGCACCTTGCCGTCGGCGGACCAGAGGGATTGGTGCACGTGCGACGACGAACCCGCGGCCGCGTAGTCCCATTTTGCCATGAATGTCGCCGCATGGCCGTTCGCCCAGGCGATCTCCTTGACGCCGTTCTTGACGATGACGTGGTTGTCGGCGGCCGTCAGCGCGTCGGCATAGCGGACGTTGATTTCTTCCTGTCCGGCCCAAGCCTCGCCCTTCGAGTTCTCGACCGGTATGCCGGCGCCGTAGAGGCCGTTGCGGATTGCCCGCATCACGTTCTCTTCCTTCGATGTCTGGAAGATGTGGTAATCCTCGTTGTAGGCGCTGATCAGGTTGAGGTCGCGATATCCCTTGGCATGGGCTTCCTCGTAGCTTTCCTTGAACAGGAAGAATTCCAGTTCCGACGCCATCATCGCCGTCATGCCCATCTCGCGCAGTCGCACAAGCTGCTTCTTGAGGATGGCGCGTGGAGAGACGGGAATGTGTTCACGGGTGTGGTGGTCGGCGAGGTCGCAGAGCACGAGGGCCGTTCCGTCCAGCCAAGGGACGCACCGGAGCGTCGACATGTCCGGGACCATCGTGTAGTCGCCGTAACCCTTTTCCCAGCTGGCCGTCTTGTAGCCGGGCACCGGTTCCATGTCCATGTCGACGGTCAGCAGGTAGTTGCAGCAATGCGTCTCGTCCTTCGCGCTGTCCAGGAAGTGCCGTACATGGAACCGCTTGCCCATCAGGCGGCCCTGCATGTCGGTGTGCGCGGCTATTACCGTATCGATCTCGCCGGTTTCCGCGGCGACTTCCAGTTCTTCAAGCGTCATCATGCCCGGCATGTCGATTTTCCTTCCTTACATGCAAGACGGGGCGCTTTCGCACCCCGTCGCCTTTCGTGTGCCAGACCGTCAGGTGTAACGGTAGGGCCGGCCGGCCTTGGCCATGTCGGCGTTGTACTTGCGGAATATCTCGACGACCTTCGCCTTGACCTCGGATTCCGCCGCGATCTCGTCCCAGAATTTCACAGCGGCATCCTCGACCTGCTGCCACTCTGCGTCCGGAATGGACGTTAGCTGCATCTTCGTGCCGTTGACGCGCAGGTTTGCCTCGCCGCCCCAGTACCAGTACTGGCGGTAGTAGTGGGAGCTGTCGAACGTTATCTTCAGCAGTTCCTGCAGATGCTCGGGCACCTCGTTCCAGCGATCCATGTTGGCGAAGAAGTGGCCGATCCATGCACCGGAGATGTTGTTGGTCAGGAAGTAGTTGGTCACGTCCGCCCAACCGACGGTGTAGTCCTCGGTGATGCCCGACCAGGCGACCCCGTCGAGCTCGCCGGTTTGCAGTGCCACTTCGATGTCCTCCCAGGGCAGCACGACCGGCACGACGCCGAACTGCGAGAGGAACCGCCCCGCGGTCGGGAATGTGAATATGCGCTTGCCCTTCAGATCTTCCAGGCTGTTGATCGGGTCCTTGGTGGCGAAGTGGCAGGGATCCCATGATCCGGCGGAGATGTGCTTGACGCCGACCTTGGCGTATTCCTCGGCCCAGATCTCGTTCAGGCCATACTGGTTGAACAGCACGGGCACGTCGAGAGAGTAGCGGCAGGCAAACGGGAAGTAGCCGCCGAACACGGTGACCTCCGTCGGCGAGGCCATGGAGTCGTCGTCCGACTGCACTGCGTCGATGGTGCCGTTCTGCATGGCGCGGAACAGTTCGCCCGTGGGGACGAGCTGGTCGGACGTGTAGAGCTCGATTTCCATCTCGTCGCCGGCAATCTTGTTGAAGCTGTCGACGGCCGGCTTGATGACATGTTCGGCAAGCGCCGGACCGGCATAAGTCTGCAGCCGCCACTTGATCTTGGATTGTGCGATGGCCGGAGCGGCCAGGGTCGTGCCGGCTGCTGCGCCGACGGCGCCGATGCCGGCGGTCTTGATGAATTTGCGTCTCGTGGTCATGGTCACCTCCTGGTGGTTGGTCAATTTCAGATTGCCATCCGCTCCGTTTCCCGGAGTTCTCGTTATTTCCCGTAGACCAGATCCGGCAGCCACATGGCGATCTGCGGAAACGCCATCACCAGTGCGAGTGCGAGGATCATCACAATGACGAACGGAATGATCGATCTGTAGATGTCGCGCAGGCCGATCTCGGGCGGCGCCATCGCGCGCATCAGGAACAGGTTGTAGCCGAAGGGCGGCGTCATGTAGGCGATTTGCGTCGTGATCGTGTACAGCACGCCGTACCAGACGAGATCGAAGCCGAGAGCGCGCACCAGCGGGATGTAGAGCGGCGCGACGATGACCAGCATGGCGGTATCGTCGAGAAACGTGCCCATCAGCAGAAAGCTCAACTGCATCAGGATCAGGATCGTCCACGGCGACAGGTTCAACTGTTCGGTGAACAGGTTCTCTATCGCCTTCACCGCGCCGAGTCCGTCGAACACCGCGCCGAAGCCGAGGGCTGCCAGGATGATCCACATGAACATGCAGGAAACCGCCAGCGTCTGCCGCACGGAGGTCTCGAAGACCTCCCGCGTCATCCGCCCCTTGACGATAGCCGCGAGGAAGGCGGCGATCGCGCCGATCGCGGAACTTTCCACCAGTGATGTCCAGCCGTTGACGAAGGGCACCATCATGGTGGCGAAGATGATGACGGGCAGGATGCCGGCGCGCAGCAGGCGGAGCTTTTCCGCCATGGGCACTTCGCGCTCCTCCTTGGCCAGAGGGGGGCCGAGTTCCGGATTGATCCGGCAGCGGATCGCAATATAGAGCATGAACAGCGTTGCCATCATCAGGCCGGGGATGACGCCCGCAAGCCACAGCTGGCCGACCGGCTGACGTGCGATCATTGCGTAGAGCACCAGGACCACCGAGGGCGGCACCAGGATGCCGAGTGACGATCCGGCCTGGATGACGCCCGTAACCATCAGCTTGTCGTAGCGGCGCTTGAGAAGTTCGGGCAGGGCGATGGTCGCGCCGATTGCCATACCGGCGACTGAAAGCCCGTTCATCGCCGAGATCAGCACCATCAGGCCGATCGTCCCGATTGCCAGGCCGCCGGGAACCGGTCCCATCCAGACATGGAACATCTTGTAGAGGTCGTCGGCAATCTTCGATTCCGACAGCACGTACCCCATGAAGATGAACATCGGCAGGGTAAGAAGCGGATACCACTTCATCACCTTGACCGCGGCCGAGAAGGGGATGTTGAAGCCGCCCGTGCCCCAGAGAAGTATGGCGGCGACTGCAGCCACGAAGCCGATTGCGCCGAAGACTCGCTGTCCGGTCACCAGCATCAGCATCATTGCCGAAAACATGGTGATGGCGATCATTTCATAGGACATCAGGCTTCCTCCCCGCGAATGCGAAGGATGTCCTTGATGAGCTCGGACACGCACTGCAGGATCATCAGCAGGATGCCTGCGCACATGGCGACCTTGATGGGCCAAAGATAGGGGCGCCAGGCCGTCGGACTGCGTTCGTTGTATTGCAATGAGTAGCTCGCGCTTTCGATGCCGCCGAGGAGCAGGACGGCGAGGTAGAAGATGAGAAACAGCACCGTAAAGCTGTCCACCCAGGCCTTGGTGCGCGGGCTCCAGCTGCCGTAGAACAGGTCCATCCGCACGTTGGAACCCAGCTGGATCGAATAGGCGCCGCCGAAAATGTAGTAGGCGACCATGGCGAACTGCGCCATTTCGAGTGTCCACAGCGAGGGCAGGAAGAACGTCTTGGAAATCGAGGACCAGAGCAGGATCGCGATCATTATGAAGATACCGTACATGGCGATCCGGCCGATGCGGTAATTGATGCCGTCGATGACGCGCACGTAGTGACGTGCAAGCGAAATCATCCGCTCTTCCTTTCGATTTTTTCGGCGCGAACTGGATGGTCACACGCTTCGAGGCCGCGTTCAATGATGGCTGCGAGTTCCTCGGCCACTTTCTGCGCACTCGCCTCGTCGCGCACGAAATCGTTGCGTACCTCGATCATCACGTTGAGCAGGTCGGCCGGAAGCGCATGTTCCTTCAGCGTGTGGGTGACGCCGTCTTCCGGTCCGTAGGGTTCGTTCAGGGCGGTTTTCAGCGTCGTGAAATCGGGCGCTGCGGCCATCATGGTACGGGCCAGCCGGTCGTCGCGGTCATGCAAAATGCCCAGTTCCACTTCGCGTTTGACGCCGAAATAGAGAGGGGTGAAACTGTGTATCGTGATGAGCGCAGGGCGAAGGTGGCGGCGTTCGGCAATGGTTCGGGAAAGCAGCGCGCGAAAGGGCTCGTAAATGTCCCGCACGCGCGCCTGTCGCGCTTCCTCGGAAAGGTTCGCATTGGCCGGCGCCTCGATCCGTTCGCTTTGCGCCGGTATCGCGTCTGGTGCTTCGGGCGGACGGTTGCAGTCGTAGACGAGCCGCGAAACCCTCGATGCGACCAGCGGAGCGTCGAGCAGTTCGGACAGCCGGGTTGCCATCGCAAGTGCGCCGATATCCCAAGCGGCATGGGATAGCCGGTCCTCGTCGCGCAGCCCGAGCCCTTCGAGGCTGGCGGGAATGAAGGCGCTCGCATGTTCGCAGACCAAGATGAGGGGAGCCGGGCCATCGGGGTTTGTCACCTCGGCTGCTGGTCCTTCCGACGGCGCGAGGATCAAGGCATTTCGCTTTTCATCTCCCATGCGTACAATTCATTACAGCAAAAAATTTTCTGTCAATATCGTTTCAGTAGACAGCGTTACATTTTTTGAGTTACCGGGAATGTGAAAGGAGTGCTTGTGAGCGACACGCTGCCATCAGTGAAGATGCGCATTCAGGAGCGCATGGAGACACTGACGCCATCCGAGAGGCAGATCGTCAGCGTGTTGTTGCAGGATTACCCTGTCGCCGGACTTGGCTCGATCACGGAGCTCGCCCGGAGTGCGGGCGTGTCCACGCCGACTGTCATCCGTACCGCGCGCAAGCTGGGTTTCGACGGCTTTCCCGACATGCAGGGCGCAATCCGGGAGGAGATCGCCGCGCAGATCAAGGAGCCGATCTCGCGCCGTGATGCCGGGCGTGCCAATGCGCGGGATGACCATACACTGAACCAGTTCGCCGATGCGGTCTCCTCTAACATCCGCAACACGCTTCAGCGCCTCAATCCGGATGCCTTCGATGCCGTGGTGAAGATCCTCGCGGACCCGTCACGCCACGTCTATGTCGCGGGCGGACGCATCACGCGTTCCAACGCCGACTATTTCTTCAATCACCTGCAGATCATCAGGCCGAACGTGACGCTGATGAGTCAGACGCCGAACGTCTGGCCGCAATACTTGCTCGACATGGGCCGGAAATCGGTTCTCGTGCTGTTCGATATTCGCCGCTATGAGACGGATCTGGCCAAGCTGGCCAAGCTGGCCAAGGATCGCGACTGCACCATCGTGCTTTTCACCGACCAGTGGGGATCGCCGATCAGCCGCCTTGCGGACCACTGTTTCCATGCGTTGGTGGAGGCGCCATCAAGCTGGGATTCAACCATCGCGATCATGCTGATTGTCGAGGCGCTTATAGCTGACGTTCAGGCGGCGCGGTGGGATGAATCCAAGGGCCGTATCGAGGAACTCGAGTCCATGTTCGGCAAGACCCGGCTGTTCCGGAACCTGGGCTAGGCCGCGACCGGGAACGCGGACGGCGAACGTCATCGTTCTGATCGCGAGGACCGTTGCGATTCCGCTCCCGCGGGGCGGTCCCGGGCGGAATGTCCGCCCGGACGACCATCCGTCGCACATGGGCTGCCCGTGCACGGGGCTTTTCGGCGTTGCCGGCCCGGCTTGCGGGCCGTGCCTGCTGTCCGGCCGGTCAGGCCTCCGCGGCATAAGCCTCCAGCGGGGGACAGGTGCATACCAGGTTTCGGTCGCCGTAGACATTGTCGACGCGTGCGACCGGCGGCCAGTATTTCGAGGCCGCGGTCTCTCCGCCGGGCATTCCCGCCTGCCTGCGCGAATAGGGGTGTGCCCAGTCGTCCGCCATCACGTCGTCGGCCGTGTGCGGCGCGTTGACCAGCGGGTTGTCGTCGGCCGGCCATTCGCCTTTCTCCACCTTCGCCGCCTCGTCGGCTATGGCGATCATGGCGTCGCAGAAGCGGTCCAGTTCGGACTTCGGCTCCGATTCCGTTGGCTCCACCATGAGTGTTCCCGCCACCGGCCATGACATGGTCGGTGCGTGGAAGCCGTAGTCGATCAGCCGCTTTGCGACGTCGTCGACGGAGATGCCGGCGCTGGTCTTCAGGACGCGGGTGTCAAGAATGCACTCGTGCGCCACGCGGTTCTTTTTTCCCTTGTAGAGAACGGGGTAGCGCGTTTCGAGCCGTGCCGCGATGTAGTTGGCCGAAAGGATCGCCATTTCCGTGGCGCGCTTGAGGCCCGAGGCACCCATCATCCGGATGTACATCCAGGTAATGGGCAGGATCGAGGCGCTGCCGAATGCCGCCGCCGCAACCGCGTTGTCCGTACCTTCCGAGACATGCCCTGGCAGGAAGGGTGCGAGGTGTGATTTGACGCCGATCGGCCCGACTCCGGGGCCACCGCCGCCATGCGGAATGCAGAAGGTCTTGTGCAGGTTCATGTGGCAGACATCGGCGCCGAAGTCGCCGAGCCGTGCCAGGCCGACCAGCGCGTTGAGATTTGCGCCGTCGAGATAGACCTGGCCGCCATTGGCGTGCACGATCTCGCAGATTTCGCGGATTCCTTCCTCGAAAACGCCATGCGTCGAGGGATAGGTGATCATCAGGCCGGCCAGCCTGTCGGCGTTGGCCTCCGCCTTTTCCTTCAGGTCCGCAATGTCGACATCCCCTGTCTCCGTGCATTTCACCACCACCACGTCGAGGCCGGCGACATGGGCCGAAGCGGGGTTGGTTCCGTGCGCGGAGGATGGGATCAGGCAAACCGTTCGGTCGCTGTCGCCGCGTGACTCGTGGTAGCGCCGGATCGCGAGCAGGCCGGCATATTCGCCCTGGCTGCCGGCATTGGGCTGGAGCGACACGGCATCGAGCCCCGTGATCTCTGCAAGCCAGTTCTCGAGATCGGCGAACATGGCGTGATATCCCTCCGCGTGCGATTTCGGCGCGAGCGGATGGATGTTGGCGACCTCGTTCCAGCTGACCGGCGCCATCTCGGCGGCGGCATTGAGCTTCATGGTGCAGGAACCGAGCGGGATCATTGCCCGGTCGAGCGCGAGATCCTTGTCGGCAAGCCGGCGCAGGAAACGCATCATCTCGGTTTCCGAGCGGTTCTCGCGGAACACTGACTGGGTCAGGAAACGGGCGCCGTCGCGCCCGCCGGGCAGGGCTGTCCCGGCGGTGTCGGGCGCCTTTGCATCGAACAGCGCGGCCAAGGCGTTCAGGTCGGCTTCGCTGGACGTCTCGTCGAATGCGACGGAAACGGTGTCGGCATCGATCACCCGGATCAGCCGTCCGCCTTCCTCCGCTTTCGCGGCGATGTCGCTGGCCTTGCCCGGTACCGTGACGGTCACCGTGTCGAAAAAGTGCACGCTTTTCACGCCGACGGCGGCGGCGAAGCGTGCTGCAAGTTTATGCACGCGCTCCGCGATGGCGCGCAGGCCTTCCGGCCCGTGCCAGATCGCGTAGGCCGCGGCCATGTTGGCAAGCAGCGCCTGCGCGGTACAAATGTTCGAGGTCGCCTTGTCGCGGCGGATGTGCTGTTCGCGTGTTTGCAGCGCGAGCCGGTAGGCCGGGCGCCCTTTCGCGTCGATGGACTCGCCTACGAGACGCCCCGGCATGGTGCGGGTCAGCGCGTCGGAGACAGCCATGTAGCCGGCATGGGGTCCGCCATAGCCGAGCGGAACGCCATAGCGTTGCATCGAGCCGACGGCAATGTCCGCGCCCCAGGACGCCGGCGGTTCAAGCAGCGCGAGCGCCAGCGGATCCGCGACGGCGACGACCAGGGCGCCCTTGTCCTTCGCGTCCGCTATGGTGGCCTTGTGATCGCCGAATACGCCCCTCGTGTCGGGCCAGGAAACGATGAGTGCCGCCGTGTCGTCGTCGATTGCGTCGGCGATGGTGACGCCGAGCGCGTGGCAGCGGGTGCGGACAACGTCAAGCGTTTGCGGATGTGGCTCGCCGGCAAAGACGATCTTGCGCCGCTTGTCACGATGATGGCGCAGCGCGACGCCCATCGCCTCGGCGACGGCCGTTGCCTCGTCGAGCAGCGAGGCGGACGCGACCGGAAGGCCCGTCAGTTCCGAGACAAGTGTCTGGAAATGGAAGAGGAGTTCGAGGCGTCCCTGGCTGATTTCCGGCTGGTAGGGCGTGTAGGCCGTGTACCAGGCGGGGTTCTCGAACAGGTTGCGCTGGATGACCGGCGGCACATGACAGCCGTGATAGCCTTGGCCGATGAAACTCTTCATCACCGTGTTGCGCGCCATCATGGCGCGCAACTCGGATAGCGCCTCCTGCTCGCTCGCCGGTTCCGGCAGGTCAAGCGGTCGGTCGAGCCTGATCGATGCCGGAACTGTTTCGGCAATCAGCGTTTCCACCGAAGGCACGCCGATGGTTGTCAGCATGGCACGGATATCGGCTTGCGACAGGCCGACATGGCGGCGGTCGAAGGGATGCACGGCGCTCATTGGAGTTCCTCAGGCGATTGTCTTCTTGTACGCATCGGCGTCGAGTAGGCCTTCGAGCTGGCTCTCGTCGGCGACGCTCATTGTCCACAACCATCCGTCGCCTTCCGGCGCCGAATTGACCAGGCCGGGTTCGCTGGAAAGCGCCTCGTTGGCCGATTTCACCTCTCCGTCGATGGGGGCGAACACATCCGATGCGGCCTTGACGGATTCCACGACTACCACCGTGTCGCCCTTTGACACCGACGTGTCGGGGGAGGGCAGGTCGACGAAGACGAGGTCGCCGAGCTGTTCCTGGGCGTAGTCGGTGATCCCGACCGTTGCGATGCCGTTCTCGACGCGAATCCACTCGTGGTCCTCGGTGTAATAGGTCTTGCTCACGGCAGTCATCCTTTCTGGCTGCGTTTGACGATGAAGGGGAGTTTTGCGACGCGCACGGGGATCTGCCGGCCGCGAACCTCGGCGAAGAGCTGGGTTTCGGGCGCGGCAAGTTCGGCCCGGACATAGCCCATGGCGACCGGGTGCTCGACGCTCGGGCCGAAGCCGCCCGAGGTGACGCGCCCGGCCGGCTTGCCGCCGGCATCTGTCAGTGTCGTGCCGCCGCGGACCGGCTGTCGTCCATCCGGCCGCAGGCCGACGCGTTTCTCGGCGGGGCCGGACGCGATCATGTCCGCAAGGCTTTTCGCGCCGACATATGGTCCGCCGTCCCGCAGCGGCTTTGGAATCGCCCAGAGCAGGCCGGCGCTGACCGGGTCCGTCTGCTCGTCGAGATCGTTGCCGTAGAGGCAGAGTCCGGCCTCGAGTCTCAGGCTGTCTCGCGCCGCAAGGCCGATCCATTCCACGCGCTCGTCGCGCATCAGGCTATCCGCGAAGGCTTCCGCTTGGTCGGCGGGCAGGGCGATTTCGAAGCCGTCCTCGCCGGTGTAACCCGATCGCGTGACGAACCAGCCGGGCCGCGGCTCGAAACCGCTCATGAAGGTCAGCTTCGTCGCGTCGAGCCCGGTCTCTTCCATCACGGCTGCTGCATCCGGTCCCTGCAGGGCCAGGAATACCCGCTTCAGGGGCGTGACGGAGACATTCATGCTCTCTGCCAGGCGCCGGATATGCGCCTCGTCGATTGCTGCCCGCGCCGCGTTGGCGACGATCATGAACCGCTCCGCGGCCAGCCGGGTGACGATCAGGTCGTCGATGATCCCGGCATTCTCGTTCAGCAGAAAGGTATACTTGCTCGCACCGGTCGCAAGTTTCTCTGCCTCCACCGGGCAGCAGGTCGCGACCAGCAGGGCGGCATCTGCGCCGGTCACCTCGATCAGCTGCATGTGCGAGATGTCGAACAAGCCGGCATGGTCACGGGTGTGGAGATGTTCCTTCAGTACCCCGAGCGGGTAGGAGACCGGCATCTCCCAGCCGGCGAACGGCGCGAATTTTGCGCCGGCGCGCTGGTGCATCGCCTTCAGCGGCAATTGTTCGAGGGGATGGTCGTCGGTCATTGGCACCCTTTCCGTCAGACAGCACAGGCCCGCCGTTCGCACGGCAGGATGTGCCCCTCTGTCGGAAGCCTGAGAGACTCGCATTCCCGGAACCCTGTCGGGAACACTTACACCTTCGGCGCGGGGCTATGCCCCGACTTTCCAGAGTGCCTTGACCTGTCAGCGGTTCCTTTTGCCTGAGAGATTTCGGGCGATTTCCCCTTCGGCGGCCTTTCGGCTCTCTCCCGCTGACAGACCGGGCCGAAGCCCGTGAGCGCGCCGAACTTAGCGCGCAATATTGTTCCTGTCACCCCGCTTGTGCGGTTTGCCGGGGGATTGTCGTGCCCGTCGTGCACGCAGACGGCCCGGGCACGGAGAAAGCAACGCCGGAGGGAAAGACGAAAGCCGCCTATTCCGCAGCCAGCAACTGCGTGACCGGCGAGTCGGCGTCCTGCCGATCCTGCGCGGTGAAATTCTCCAGTGCCATGACGCACTGGTCGAGATCGTTCGTCGCCAGGTGGGCATATCGCAGGGTCATCTGGATGGTCTGGTGTCCGAGAAATGACTGCACGCGTCTCAGGTCGATACCCGCCTGGACGAGCCTCGACGCGCAGGTGTGCCGCAGGATGTGCGGAACGATTTGCTTGTCCTTTTCCAGTCCGACCTTCTTCTTGACTGCGTTCCAGTCGTAGAGGAAGCGTGGATATTCCACGTCGGCGAACGGTCCGACCGGCTTCATCTGCGAGAACACCGCGTCGCTTGCGCGCGCGGTCATCGGAATGGTCCTGCTTCGGCCCGACTTGGTGATCCAGAACGTGGCCCGGTCCCGCGTGACGTCGCCCCATTTCAGACCGAGCGCCTCGCCGACGCGAGCGCCCGTGTCCACCAGGAACACGCAGAGCCGGTAGTGGTCCTCGTTGCGCTCGCGCATCGCCTCGAAGAAGCGGCTTTCCTCATCGAGGGTGAAGAAGCGGATCCTGCCGTTCTTTTCGGGTAGTCTGACGTAGCTGGGAAGTCTTTTTACCATGCCGGCACGCTCGGCTTTTTTCAGCAGTTTATACAGTGCCGAGAGCTTGCGGTTGATCGTCGCGTTCCGGTTGTTCTTCTTCCGGAATTCCGAGATCAGGACATCCACCAGGTGATCATCAAATTCACTGAGTCCCTTCAGGATCATGATTTCATGAATTTCCAGAAGGAAGGCGATGCACGAAATCCTGTGCTTTCCGGGTTCCCACAAGGCGTCGGAAAACCGGTCAACAAGCTCTTTCAAGGTTACGCTTTGTTCAGCCATGATTGGTGCACCAGAAGGTGCATTCTCCTAAATCAGGACTGACCCACTGCAACTCCTATGAAATTCGCCCCCAACTTTCAGTGTGTCAGATGAGTCGATATCCTTGCGTCACGTCTCTCGAAACAATGAGGCCCGACGGTTTCCCGCCGGGCCCCGAATTTTCGCTTAACCGGTCATCCGATCAGAACGAACGGGTGAAGCGCAGGCGTGCGTTCCAGCCGGACGTGTCGACGGCGTCGGCCGTCGAGGTGTCCTCGAGCCAGCGCAGGCGCAGCTCGGTGTTCAGGCCGGAAACGATGTCGTAGGAAGCGACAGCGCCGATGCCCCAGTCGTCGTCGGTAGCACCGCCCTCGTTGATGGCATACTGAGCGCCAAGACCGAGCGACAGCTTTTCGGTGGCGTCGAAGGAGACGTCCGCACCGAGCACCCAGTCGTAAGCGGTCATGTAGCGGCTGCCGTTGACGCCGCTGGTTTCACCCGAATACTGGACACCGAAGCCCACAGCGGCAGCGCCCATGTCGTAGGCGGCCGTTGCCTTGAAGCCCCAGTCGCTGACTTCGCCCGTGGCACCGTCGTCCTCGTAAACCGCGCCGAGGGTAAGAGCAAGATCACCGATCGAGCCGGAAACGACACCCAGGATCGCCGGGGTCCAGTCGGCAGAGCCGTCGTCTTCCAGGGCCAGCGAGATGCTGAAGCCGCCGGCATTGGCGGTGTAGCCAACCATGCCGGTCATCGGGCCGCCATTGTTCCAGATATCAGCCGGGCCGCCGAAGCCGTAGTCCCAGAACGAGTTCTTGTAACCCATGGTCACGCCGGCGAGGGTGAAGTAGGCCTTGTCGATATTGACAAAGCTGTCGCCGAGCGGACGCGCGTCTTCGCCTACGCCGCCATCAGCCTCGAGGCGGATCTGCGAGTAGAGCGGGCCGTATTCGGTGTCGTTCCAGGCTTCGAACAGCAGGTTGACGTCGTATTCCTTGTCCCAGCCGTCCTGGTCGCCGTAGCCGTCACCGCCGGCGAAGTCCATCTGGTAGCGGACGAAGCCGGAGATCTTCAGGCAGGTTTCGGTGCCCGGGATGTAGAAGTAGCCGGTGCCGGCGGCGTCGCAGACGCGAACGTATTCCACCATTTCCGGTTCCGGGATGATCACGGCGTCGGCAGCGCGAGCGCCGGAGACAGCGACGAGAGCCGCTGCGGAGCCGAGAAGAAGGCTCTTGATTTTCATGGTCTGACCTCCAGTCATAATCGAAAATCGAGCCTTCTTCGCCGCAGCGCCTGGCATGCCTGCTGGCCGGAAGCCGGGAAAAACCAGCAGCGGAGGCGCGCGGCAGGACTGCCCTCAAGCTATTGATAAGAAACAGGGAAGTCTGCCGGTTCGGCGATGGTGCGGACCGCGTCAGCGCATGGTTGCCTGCGGATCTGCGCGATACGGCGCTGGCGCCGCTCTCGAGGAATCGGAGATGACATTGCGAGGCCGGTTGCCGCCTGCACCGGCCCGCTGCCGGCGACTGGACGCCGGATTCGATTCGAGTCGAAGGGCACGGAATCACGATCGTGGCGACCGGAATCGCCATCTTCTAGCCCGTTCCGCCCGCCCCCAGGGGCGGCTTGCCGGCTTCGGGAGGGGCTCTTTTCTCGCGTCTTTCCGGGCCAGACGGGCCCGAATTCCTAAGAAGGAATAAAGATTTCCCGCCTCCCGGCCTCAAAACGTGTCTTTTCTGCAACAGCGATGAGCGAACGCGGGTGGAGGGGCCTTCCATGGCGCTGTTCGCGGTTGCGTGCGTCGACGCGTTGGGTATTTATCGACTCGAGAGATGGGCGCTGCTGTGTGCATCTTTCTCAATGGGGATGGGACAGTTCGCTGTCCTTCAGCATAAAAGCCCAGACCCGCATTTAACTTTTGACTGGAGGTCAGACCATGAAAATCAAGAGCCTTCTTCTCGGCTCCGCAGCGGCTCTCGTCGCTGTCTCCGGCGCTCGCGCTGCCGACGCCGTGATCATCCCGGAACCGGAAATGGTGGAATACGTTCGCGTCTGCGACGCCGCCGGCACCGGCTACTTCTACATCCCGGGCACCGAAACCTGCCTGAAGATCTCCGGCTTCGTCCGCTACCAGATGGACTTCGCCGGCGGTGACGGCTACGGCGACCAGGACGGCTGGGACAAGGAATACGACGTCAACCTGCTGTTCGAAGCCTGGAACGACACCGAATACGGCCCGCTCTACTCGCAGATCCGCCTCGAGGCTGATGGCGGCGTAGGCGAAGACGCGCGTCCGCTCGGCGACAGCTTTGTCAATATCGACAAGGCCTACTTCACCCTCGCCGGCGTGACCATGGGTTACAAGAACTCGTTCTACGACAACGGCTTCGGCGGCCCGGCTGATATCTGGAACAACACCGGCACCCACACCGGCATGGTGGCTTACACGGCCAGCGCCGGCGGCTTCGACATCTCGCTGGCCTTGGAAGACGACGGCTCCGTCAACTGGACCCCGTCCGTGGTTGGCGTGGTTGACGGTTCCTTCGGTGACCTTGGCATCCTGCTTGCCGCCGTTTACGACGACACCGCTGGTGCCGCTGCTGACGGCGACTGGGGCTTCCAGGCCATTGCCACCTACGACCTTGGCGCTGCTGCCATCGGCCTAGGTGCCGAATACTCGGCTGCTCCGGGCACTGGCCGCTACATGGCGTCCTATGACTGGGTGCTCGGTGCGGACGTCTCCTTCGACGCCACCGAAAAGCTGTCGCTCGGTCTCGGCACTCAGTATGCCATCAACGAGCTTGGTGGTTCCGACGACGACTGGGGCATCGGCGCTGTCGCTTCCTACGACATCGTTTCCGGCCTGAACACCGAGCTGCGCCTGCGCTGGCTCGAGGACACCTCGACACTCGACCTCGTCGACACGTCCGGCTGGGACGCACGCCTGCGCTTCACCCGCTCGTTCTGATCTCCTGGCAACAGCCAGTTGATGGAAACCCGGCAGGAAACTGCCGGGTTTTTTCTTGCCTCCGCGCCGCGGGGCCGTTTCGTGTGACTTTTTCTTATCTGTCTGCTGGCGGTCGGCACGGGCCTTTCCCGCCTCGGGCCGATCGCTGACAGTGTTTCCTTTGCAGATGGCCTTCCCTCCGGGTGCATTTGCCGCTTCTTGATTTGTACATGCTGTTGCGCGATCCTCTCCCCGGGCAGAATGCGGAGAGGCAATATAGCCATGTGCGAATGGCAACGCTGGATTGTTCCGGGCTGCGTGACGACGCTGGTTCTGGCCTGTCTCGTCGCATTGACGCACGCCCTGTAGATTTGGTGGTCCCGGGATGGGGCCTTGGTGTTCGGAACGAGGAGATCGAGAATGCTTTCCGTCGCGTCGCAAATCTGGATCTGGCTCCTGATCGCATTCGCGGTCGGGCTTTTCGTCGGCTGGCGCTCGGCCACGCCGGCGCCGCGCAACGATTGACACACTACGTCCGGAAACCGGGGGATACCGATGTTCTTGTTCCTGTTGCAAGCCGTCATTCTGCTCGCCATTGCATTCATTCTGGGTGCCGTCGTCGGATGTCTTGTGCGCACCCGATTCAATGAGCGGCCGGAATCTCCGGTCGCGGATGCCAGATCTGCGCCCGCCGCGACGCCCGAACCTGCCCGCGCCGTTGCTGCGACGGAGACCGGGGGTGAAGAGACCTCGGCTCCTAAGCAGGACGCGAAGAAGGAGGTGAAGAAGAAGCCGGCACGAAAGGCCGCCGCCAAAGCCGGTTCCGGGGCGAAGAAGGGAGCCGCCGCGCCGGATGACCTGAAGCGAATAAAGGGGGTCGGCAGGCAGATAGAGGCGAAGCTCCATGCTGCCGGGATCACGCGCTACGAGCAGATTGCGAGCTGGACGAAAAAGGATGTCGCCGAGTGGGGCGAGAAGTTGTCCTTCGCCGGCCGTATCGAGCGTGATGACTGGGTTGCCCAGGCAAAGCGCCTTGCTGCCGGCGAAACCACGGAGTTCGCGGATCGTGTCGCGAAAGGCAAGGTGGCGTCCAGCGCGTCCCGTCCGAAACGGGGTGGTGGCAAGTCAGGGGGCTGAGCGTCAGCGCCGCCGTGTCTTCAGAAAGTCCTCGACCAGTTCCGGTATGCCCGCGGTGTGTACGAGCGGCGCATGTCCCTGTCCCGCGATCGTGACGTGACGCAGGTCCGGGTGGCGTTTCGCCATTTTCTGCACCGTATCGTGCCGCAACAGGTTCGAGTGTTCGCCGCGCAGGACAAGGACGGGCAGGGAGGACAGCCCCATGAACTGGGGCCAGAGTGTCGGCAGCCGGTCGCGCAGGTCTATGGACGTGAGTGTCCGAACCAGCGCGGGATCGTGATCGGGAACGATCTTTCCCTTGACTTCACGGTACTTGGCGCGGGTTTCTGATGCCCAGTCCTGGTCCGTGAGGGCCGGAAAGTGCTTCGCCATCGTCGCCTTTTGCAGCGCAATGGCCTCGTCCCAGTTGCTCGGCTTCGGGGCGCGGGAGAGGACCGCGCGGATTTGCGTCAGGCCGTCGCCTTCGATGACCGGCCCTATGTCGTTGAGAACCACCGCCCGCATGATCCCCGGGCGCATGGCTGCCAGCGTCATCGCTATCAGGCCGCCGCGCGATGTTCCGACGATGGCCGCATGGGTGATGCCGAGAGCGGCCATGCCCGCAAGCAGGTCTTCGGTCTCCGTCACGACATTGTAGTTCTTCCAGTTCCTGTCCCATTCCGAAAGGCCTCGCCCGCGATAGTCGAAACAGACCACCCGTCGTCTGGGTTTCGCCCTCGTCACGAAATGCTCGGCGAATCCGGCGAAGTCGCGGGCATTGCGGCTAAGTCCGGGCAGGCATACCAGCGGCAACGCGTCGGATATGCCGCGCCCGTGGTCGACGGCGTGAAGGCGCAGTCCGTCGGGCGCGGAAAAGAAGACGCTTTCGCCGAGTTCGCTCATTGGGTGCCGCGATTCTGCCTGGTATGTATTGACGTTGCGTCCGCTATAGAATCCGGCGGGTAAACAGGCAATTACGGCGTTCGGTCCCGTGCTCCGAACCGCAGGTCGTGCCCGATGTCGGGATGTTCGCCGAGCCGGGCCTTGTAGACTTGGAGGTTTTCCATCACGCGCTGCACGTAGCTGCGCGTTTCACCGAAGGGGATCTGTTCCACCCAGTCGACAACGTCCTCGAGCGGCTTGCCGCGCGGGTCGCCGAAACGTTCTATCCATTCCAGCGCCCGGCTCGGTCCGGCATTGTAGGCGACGAATGTGAGGATGAAGGAGCCGTCGAAACGCTCCAGCTGCTTTCTAAGATATGCGGTTCCGAGCCTCGCATTGTAGGCACCGTCCGATACGAGGCGGGCGGGCTCGTATTTGATGCCCGCCTGCCGCGCGACCTCCCGGGCGGTGCCCGGCAGCAATTGCATCAGCCCCAGCGCATTCGCACGCGAGCGCGCGGTGACGTTGAATTCGCTTTCCTGGCGGGCGATCGCGTAGGCGAGTGGACGTTCTTCGGGAGCGATCCCGGGCGTCGGGGGAATGGCGCCGATCGGATGCGTCAGTGCGCCCGTCTCCACGCCGCGCCATTCCGCGGCCTTGGCGATGCGAAGCGCAATATGGCGGTCTTCGTTGCGTTCCCAGTGGGCAACGATATGCGTGATTTCCTCGGTGTTATCGAGTGTCCTTCCCAGTGCCAGCGCGAACTGCCGGGCGCGTTCTGTCTGGCCGATTTCCTCGAGCCGGTGCATGGCGGCGATCGCGCGGTTCTCCCGAACCCGTTGCGTGTCGTCCTGCGTGATCGACGGGCGCCTGAGCCCGTCCAGAGGCATGTCGAGCCGGTGACGCGCCAGTTGCCCGTAATAGGTTATCGGGTAACCGGCTGCGCGTCGGAAATGGCTTTCCGCTTCTGCCGATCCCATGGCCTCGTGCGCCCGTCCGAGCCAGTAGGCGCCGCGGGCGCGGGAAATCCCGCCCTTGGCGATCTTCTCGATCTGCGCGAAGTGCCCAGCCGCCTTTTTTGCATCCTTGAGGCCCCGCAAGGCATACCATCCGGCGTGAAACGCCGCTTCCACCCGGGTCGCATCCGATCCTCCGCGCTGCATGGCGGCGATTTTGTATGCCGTTTCGGCATCGCCGCGTTCGAACGCGTCGCGCGAGACGATCCGCCTCTCGACCCACCATGCGTCCGGGTCGACCAGTTCGGCTTCGTCGACGGGCGATTCCAGGAGTAGCTTTGCCGCCTCGTCGTCGCGTTCCATCCTGCGAAGCCATTTGATCCGCGCGAACAGGTGATGGGGCGTTTCCTTGAATGCGTCGGGTGCCTTCTCGAGCAACTTCGGCGCATCGGCTCTCTTCCGGATTGCAGCCGACCACGGGGCCAGGAATTCTTCCATGCCGGCGCGATCTGCAATCCGCTGGGCAGAGCGGATCCGGTCGCGATACATCATCGCCAGGAAGCGTCTGCCGTGGTCTTCCTTCTTCAGGACCCGGGAAAACTCGGCGAGAACGGCCAGTTCTGTCGTGCCGGTCAGCGGTTCGTCATGCCACCAGGGGGCGAGTATCTCGCGTGCCTTTTCGTCCTGTCCCAGGTGATGCAGGGCGCGCGCCAGCGATACGGCGCCGGTGAAGGTCGCCGGCAGGCGGTCGCCATAGGCGGCGACCAGTTCCGACGGCTCCGGCATTTCCCGCGCCAGCGCGGCTTCATGATTGGCGCGAAGCCGGGCCATGTCGGGCCAGCCTTCCAGGCGCGCCATCGCTTTCTCGATTTCCTCCGCATCGGCTATGCCGTTGCCGGTGCGGGCGGCCGCCCAGGCCAGGATGTCGTAGTCGAGCGAGCCTTCCGGCAGTGCGCTTCGCAGTCGTCGCAGGGTCTCTGCATCGCCTTCGTCGAGCGCGGCCAGCGCCCGTTCGAGCGTCTCCGACCGTCCTGTAGGCGGCGCGATCTCCGGAAGCTGCCCCTCGTCAGGTGGTCGAACGCGGTCGGGGGACTGGTTGCGCAGCTCGGTTTGCGGATGTTCCGAAATTTCCGGACTTTCGTCGCCAATGCCTGTCGAAACGTTCGGGAACAATATTAGGAGGGCGGCTATACTCGCTCCGACAATCCCTAGCAGGCGGGTGATTAACATGAATGCTCCGCGACGATACGCCTCAAAACGTATTCAGCCAAAGAATGGCGGGTTTGTGGTGAATGGACAATGAATGATGGTGATTCCGCCACCGTCACGGCGCTTGCGGCGGGGAAACGGCGCGACTATGGTGCGCCGAATTTCAAGGATTGGCGCTAGACAATAGCGCATATTCAGGCGGGAGTTGCGTTGCATGATTGAGCGTTCGGCACTGTGCGGTTCGATGACCGCGCTTGTTACTCCGTTCGATACCCCCGGTGGACTTGACGAGGAGGCATTCCGGGCCCTTGTGGATTGGCAGGTGACGGAGGGAACGAAATGCCTGGTTCCGGTGGGAACCACGGGCGAGTCGCCGACGCTGACCCATGATGAGCACAAGCGCGTTATCGAGGTTTGCATAGAGGCGGCAGCCGGGCGGGTGCCGGTGATTGCAGGTGCCGGGTCCAACAGCACTGCCGAGGCCGTGGATCTCGCGAAGCATGCCGAAAAGGCCGGCGCGGATGCCGTGCTGGTTGTCACGCCCTACTACAACAAGCCCAACCAGCGCGGGCTGTACGAGCATTTTGCCGCTGTCGCGCAGGCGATCGACATTCCGATCATCATATACAACATTCCGCCGCGCTCGGTGATCGACATGTCTCCGCAGACGATGGGCCGCCTTGTTGCCGACTTTCCGAATATCTGGGGCGTGAAGGACGCCACGGGCAAGGTGGAACGCGTGTCCGAACAGCGCATGGCATGCGGGCACGATTTCATTCAGCTGTCCGGCGAGGATGCCTCGGCGCTCGGATTCAACGCCCATGGCGGGGTCGGGTGCATTTCTGTCACGGCAAATGTTGCGCCGCGGCTGTGTTCGGAATTCCAGGCGGCTTGCCTTTCGGGGAATTTCGCCAAGGCGCTCGAATACCAGGACAAGCTTCTGCCGTTGCACAAGGCATTGTTCATCGAGGCCGGCGTGTCCGGCGCGAAATATGCCCTGTCGCGGTTGGGGCGGGTCAAGAACCGGCTCCGCTCGCCGATGGTTCCCGTGGAGGATTCAACCGCCCATGCGATAGACGAGGCGATGCGATACGCCGGTCTCTTGAACTGAGCGCGGCCATACACACTTTCGCATCATGGCAGTAAAAAAGAAAAAGGCTGACCCGGCCCGAAAACTCGTCGCCGAGAACCGGCGGGCGCGGTTCAACTACGAGATCCAGGATACGGTCGAGGCGGGTCTCGTGCTCAAGGGCACGGAGGTCAAGTCTCTGCGAAACGGCGAAGCCAATATCGCGGAAAGCTATGTCACCGAGGAAGACGGTGAGATCTGGCTGATCAACTCCTATGTCCCCGAATACCTTGAGGCAAACCGCTTCAACCATGAACCGCGCAGGCGCAGGAAGCTGTTGCTGCACAAACGCGAGATGGCCAGGCTGGCGCAGGCTGCGGACCGTGAAGGCATGACGCTGGTACCGCTGAAGCTGTACTTCAATGATCGCGGCCGGGCAAAGCTCGAGGTCGCCATCGCCCGGGGCAAGAAATTGCACGACAAGCGCGAGACCGAAAAGAAGCGCGACTGGAGCCGCGAAAAGGCGCGGCTGTTGCGTGATCGGGGCTGAAGGGCGGAATCAGGTCGAGAGTTTCCGCTGCACGTCTGCAAATACCGTTTCGAACATTTCCGGCGTCAGCACGCCGGTATTCGTGTTGTAGCGCGAGCAGTGGTAGCTGGAGACGATCGAAATTCCGTCTATGTCCGTGGTGGCGCCGTGCTTGAACGGGTTTGCTGCCACGCGCCCGTTCAATGCTCGCACGGTTGAATCGTGCGCAATCTTGCCGAGCGTGACGATGACCCTGAGCCTTTCGAAACGCGCGATGGTCGCTTTCAGGAACTGTCGACAGGTGTTTATCTCGGCTGCCGTCGGCTTGTTTTCCGGCGGGACGCAGCGCACCGCATTGGTAATTGCCGTTGCTTTCAGCTGCAGGCTGTCATCGGGACGGGCCTCGAACTCTCCGCTAGCGAAGCCGAACTTCTTGAGTGTTCCGTATAGAAGCTCGCCGGCGTAATCGCCGGTGAACGGACGTCCCGTGCGATTGGCCCCGCGCAGCCCGGGGGCGAGGCCGACGATCAATAGGCTGACTTCAGTTGGGCCCTCGGCGGGGAGCCATGTGGATACCGGGGCGTTGTGCCAACTCGGCTCGCGTTGGCGGCAGTCGGCAATGAAGTCGTGCAAGCGCGGGCATAGTGCGCAATCCCGGTCGGGATCGGCGCGGTCGGGAGATGTCATGGTCTGTACGGAAATCAATAGTCGATATCGTCGTCTTCGACATCGGCATCCACGGGTGCGGCTTGCCGTGATACCGGACGTTCGGACGGATCCCGACCGATTTCATCCTTTAGCGACTTGAGGTCGATGAAGTGGTCGGCTTGCCTGCGCAAGTCGTCGGCGATCATCGGCGGTTGGGTTGCAAGGGTCGAAACCACGGAAACCTTGCGGCCGCGCCTTTGCAATGCCTCGACAAGCGACCGAAAATCGCCGTCGCCGGAAAACACGACGAAATGGTCCACGGTGTCCGCAAGTTCCATGGCGTCGATCGTCAGCTCGATATCCATGTTTCCCTTTATCTTGCGGCGACCCGTTGAATCCGTGAATTCCTTCGCTGGCTTGGTGACGACCTTGTAGCCGTTGTAGTCAAGCCAATCTATAAGCGGCCGGATGGATGAGTATTCCTGGTCCTCCACGAGTGCTGTGTAGTAATAGGCGCGCAACAAATAGCCGCGTGACTGGAATGCCGCCAGCAACTTTCTGTAATCTATGTCAAAGCCAAGGGCCTTCGCGGCTGCGTACAGGTTGGCGCCATCGATAAAGAGAGCAATCTTTTCGCGTGGATCAAACATTTGGAGCCTCTGGGCGAAATGAATTAAGTGACCGGTTTGCGCGCAATGTCATGGTATTGGCGCCGAATCAAACACTCAAGGGGCACTACACAGCCGAAATCGGCAGTTTTGTGGCATTTCGCCGCGAAAATGCCGGAATTTGCTGCTTCACATGGGCATCCGAGTTGCGTTTCCGCCTGTTACCGGCTATAGGCGCGGCTTACTGTCCTGATGGATTTGGGTTTCCACACATAGCTGACCTGGGAAAAGACGCATATGGCTCGCGTTACCGTCGAAGATTGCATTGACAAGGTCGACAACCGTTTTGATCTCGTTCTGCTGGCCGCTCATCGTGCTCGCCAGATTTCGCAGGGTGCGCCGATTACGGTGGACCGGGACAACGACAAGAATCCGGTTGTTGCCCTGCGCGAGATAGCGGATCAGACTCTTTCGCCCGAGGATCTCAAGGAAGATCTGATTCATTCGCTGCAGAAGCACGTGGAGGTGGACGAGCCGGAGAGCGAGGTCGTGGAGACCGCGGAAGCCGCCGAAGAGGGCGCGCCGGAGGCGATCACCTTCGACAGCATGAGCGAGGAAGAACTCCTGGCCGGCATCGAAGGTCTTGTTCCGCCGGAGAAATCGGACGACATGTAAGCGTCCGGCCGGCCTTCAAGGCCGCGCGAATGGTGTTTATATAGAAACGTGCGGACATCCCCGTCCGCACGTTTTTTAATGGGATTTTGCAGGCGATGATGCGGCAATACGAGCTTGTCGAACGCATCCAGCGTTACAAGCCCGAAGTCAACGAGGCGCTCCTGAACAAGGCGTATGTCTACGCCATGCAGAAGCATGGCAACCAGAAGCGCGCCTCCGGCGACCCCTATTTCTCGCATCCTCTCGAGGTCGCCGCCATCCTCACGGACATGCGCCTTGACGAGAGCACGGTCGCCGTCGGCCTGCTGCACGACACCATCGAGGACACGACTGCCACGCGCCGCGAGATCGAGGAGATGTTCGGCGAGGACATAGGCCGTCTTGTCGAGGGGCTGACCAAGCTGAAGAAGCTGGATCTCGTGTCCCGGCGCGCGGCGCAGGCGGAGAACCTGCGCAAGCTGCTGCTCGCCATCGCCGACGATGTCCGCGTGCTCCTGGTCAAGCTTGCCGACCGGCTGCACAACATGCGGACGCTCGATTTCGTGCCGCCGCACAAGCGCGCGCGCATTGCCGAGGAGACGATGGAAATCTATGCGCCGCTCGCCGGCCGCATGGGCATGCAGGACATGCGCGAGGAGCTGGAGGAACTGGCCTTCCGGCACATCAATCCCGAGGCGCACCGCACGATCACCGATCGGCTGGCCGAGCTTGGCGAATACAACCGCGAGACCCTGGCGGACATCACCGAAACGCTCAAGAATCTGCTGGTGGAAAACGGCATCGATGCCGAGGTCTACAGCCGCCAGAAGAAGCCCTGGTCGGTCTTCCGCAAGATGGAATCGAAGGCGCTGTCCTTCGAGCAGCTGTCCGACGTCTTCGGATTCCGCATCATTGTCGACACGGAAGACGACTGCTACCGCGCGCTCGGTGTCGTCCACCGCAAGTGGAATACGGTGCCCGGGCGCTTCAAGGACTACATCTCGACGCCGAAGCAGAACGACTACCGTTCGATCCACACCACCATCGTCGGTCCGTCGAAACAGCGCGTCGAGCTGCAGATACGCACGCACGAGATGCACTATGTTGCCGAGTACGGCGTGGCCGCACATGCGATCTACAAGGACCGCGCGCTGGATGCGGCCGCGAATGGCCGCGACGAGGCGGCCTTCGCCATGTCGAAGGACACGAACGCCTATGCCTGGCTTCGCCACACGATCGAATCGCTGTCCGAGGGGGACAATCCCGAGGAATTCCTGGAGAACACGAAGCTCGAGCTGTTCCAGGACCAGGTTTTCTGTTTCACGCCGAAGGGACGCCTGATCGCGCTGCCAAGGGGCGCGACGCCGGTGGACTTCGCCTATGCGGTGCACACCGACATCGGCAACTCCTGCGTCGGCGCGAAGATCAACGGTCGCATCATGCCCCTGGTTACGCGGCTGCAGAACGGCGACGAGGTGGAGATCGTGCGTTCGAACGCGCAGACGCCTCCGGCGGCCTGGGAGAACGTGGTCGTGACCGGCAAGGCGCGTTCGGCGATCCGCCGCGCGTCGCGCATGGCGGTGCGAAAGCAATATGCGGGCCTCGGGCACCGTATCCTCGAACGGGCGTTCGAGCGCGTTGGCAAGGAGTTCTCGAAGGATGTCCTGAAACAGGGGTTGCAGCGGCTGGGGCACAAGGAGATCGACGATGTGCTGGCCGCCGTCGGCCGCGGCGAGATCCCGTCGGACGACGTGGTCCGCGCGGTCTATCCGGATTACCAGGACGCGCGCAATTCCAACGTTCCCACCGGCGCGGTAGAAGGGGACGGCTGGTTCAACCTGACCAACGCCACCGGGATGATGTTCCGCATTCCCGGCAATACCGGGCCGGATGATGACCAGGGTGCTGCGACCCGCGACGCTATCAACAAGGCGGTGCCGATCCGCGGGGCGGCGAGCGACATACCGGTGCGTTTCTCGCCCGAGGGCGCGGTGCCGGGTGACCGCATTGTCGGCATTTCGACGCCGGGAAAGGGGATCACGATCTATCCGATCCAGTCTCCCGCCCTGGCGGCCTACGACGACCAGCCCGAGCGCTGGATCGACGTTCGATGGGACCTGGAAGGTCTGGAACGGCAACGCTTTTCGGCGCAGATAATCGTGACCGCGATCAACGCTCCCGGCTCCCTTGCCGAGATCGCGAAGATCATCGGCGATCTCGATGCGAACATTCACACGCTTTCGATGGTCCGTACTGCGCCGGATTTCACGGAGATGGTATTCAATCTCGAAGTATGGGACCTGAAGCACCTGAACGGCGTCATATCGCGGCTGCGCGACGCCGAGGCGGTTTCGACCGTCGAGCGTGCGAGCGGATAGGGAAAGACGCATGACAAGCGAAATGACAACGCAGGAAGTCCTCGAGGTGTTCGAGAGTGCCGGGGCGGTGCTCCACGGGCATTTCATACTGACGTCCGGCCTGCGCAGCCCGGTGTTCCTGCAGAAGGCACGGGTGTTCATGCATCCGGAAAAGACGGAAGTGCTCTGCAAGGCGCTCGCGGAGAAGATCCGCGCCAGCGTGCAGGGGCCCGTCGACTATGTGGTCGGCCCGGCGGTCGGGGGAATCATCCCCGCCTACGAGACATCGCGTCACCTGGGAGTTCCGGCGATCTGGGTCGAGCGCGAGGAGGGCGTGTTCAGGCTGCGCCGCTTCGAGATCGAAGAGGGTGCCCGCGTGGTCATCATCGAGGACATCGTCACCACGGGCCTGTCGATTCGGGAGACTGTCGAAAGCCTCAAGGCGTTGGGCGCGAACGTGCTTGCCGCCGGCTGCCTGATCGACCGTTCCGCCGGCAAGGCGGAAGTCGGCGTGCCGCTCGTTTCGCTGGCGGAGTACGAGGTGCCGGCCTATTCGGTGGACAAAATACCGCCGGAATTGGCCGCCATACCGGCAGTCAAGCCGGGAAGCCGCAGTCTTTGATTTCGGCGCTCATGGCAGGCGCTTGATGTCGGGCGACGTGCTGACTATTTCAAGTGGGGCGTCCTTGCGTCCGGAAACGGTTCCGATGCGGACGCCGCCCTGTATTGAAGTGTGTGACCCGAATGATCTTTGCACGTAGGAACCAAGAGAGCTGGCATCAGCGATTGCGGGTCTTCTTCCTGCCGCGCCGCAATTACTCGCGTTCCTTCCGCTACTACTGGAAGCGCATGTTGCGCATCAAGGCGACTCCGCACGCCATTGCCGCCGGCGTTGCCGCAGGGGCATTCGCGTCGTTTACGCCCTTCATGGGGCTGCATTTCATTCTTGCCTTCGTGCTCGCCTGGCTGCTGGCGGGCAACATGATCGCTGCCGCATTCGGAACTGCGATAGGCAATCCCATCACGTTTCCCGCGATCTGGGCAGCGACGCATGGCGCAGGTTCCGCAATTCTCGGCGCCACGGTTCCCGGCGGGGGCGATCCGGCGCCGGTCCGGCTGGGCTCCATGCTCAGCCATGGCGAGATCTCTGCACTCTGGGAGCCGATCCTGAAACCGATGCTCGTCGGCGGCATTCCGCTGGGCCTCGTTGTTGCCCTGGTTCTCTACCTGCTGACGCGTTTCGCGGTTGCCGCGTTCCAGCGTCGCCGCCAGATGCATTTCGAGACCCGCAGACCGGCCACCCAGAATCCGGAGATCGGCCTGTGATCGTGGGACTGGGGAGCGATCTCATTGACATAAGGCGGGTCGAACGGTCGCTGGAACGTTTCGGGGAACGCTTCATCCGGCGCATTTTCACCGACATCGAACGCGAGAAGTCGGAACGGAGGCAGGCCCGTGCCGCGTCCTACGCCAAGCGTTTCGCCGCCAAGGAGGCGTGTGCCAAGGCCCTCGGCACCGGCATGGCGAGGGGCGTGTTCTGGCGCGACCTGGGCGTGGTCAACCTTCCCGGCGGCAAGCCGACGATGCGGCTGACCGGAGGCGCGGCAAAGCGCCTTGACGAACTGGTGCCGGCGGGCCACCGGCCGTTCATTCATCTCACCATCACCGACGACATGCCTCTTGCGCAGGCATTCGTCATCATCGAAGCATTGCCGGACCGGGGCGGCGAATTCCCGCGATGACGGGAATTGCGGCCAACCGACGGAACGGCTAAGACCGGCCGGCACAGGCGCTCGACAGCAGGAACAGGATTTCTCGTGTCCGACAAGATCGAAAAGAAACAAAGCACATTTTCCGAGACGGTCTCGGTCGTCATCCAGGCGCTGATCCTCGCGCTGATCATCCGCACACTCCTGTTCCAGCCGTTTTCCATCCCGTCGGGCTCCATGCGCCCGACGCTTCTGGAGGGCGACTACCTGTTCGTCTCGAAGTTTTCTTACGGCTATTCGCGCCATTCGCTCCCGTTCTCGCCCAACATCTTTTCGGGACGCATCTGGGCAGACGAGCCCGAACGCGGCGATGTCGCTGTGTTCAAGCATCCGGTCTCCAATGTCGACTACATCAAGCGCGTCATCGGCCTGCCGGGCGACCGGATCCAGATGAAGGACGGCGTGCTCTTCATCAACGGCGAGCCGGTGAAGCGCGAACTCGTCGGCCAGATCGACGATCCCGACGTGACCGAGCAGTTCGGCCCTGTCGATGTCTACCGCGAGACGCTGCCCAACGGGGTCAGCTACAACACGCTCGACCTGTCGCCCAATTCGAGCGCCGACAACACGCGCGAGTTCGCCGTCCCCGATGGGCACTATTTCATGATGGGCGATAACCGCGACAATTCCAACGACAGCCGCTTCGGTGTCGGCTACGTGCCGCTGGAGAATTTCGTCGGTCGCGCCGATATCATCTTCTTCTCCATCGCCGGCGGGGCCTCGCCGCTCGAGATCTGGCGCTGGCCGTCCGAGCTTCGGCTGGAGCGTTTCTTCAAATCCGCATCCAAATGACCCGGCAGAAGACGCGCGAGATGATATCGCCGGAAGCCCTGAAGAGGCTGGAACAGGCAACCGGACACCGCTTCAGCGACCATGACCGCCTTGCCCGCGCGCTGACCCATGCAAGCGCGCGCACGAAGGACGGACGCGACTACGAGCGGCTGGAGTTTCTCGGTGATCGCGTCCTCGGTCTCTGTGTCGCCGAGATGCTGTTCGAGCAGTTTTCCGCGGCGAACGAGGGCGAGCTGTCGGTGCGCCTGAACCAGCTCGTCAATGCCGATGCACTGGCCGAAGTGGCCGACGAGCTTGCATTGTCGGACTTCATCCGCACGGGCACGGACGTGAAGCAGTTGCGCAGGACCCACCAGAAGAACCTGCACGCCGATGTCGTGGAGTCGCTGATTGCCGCGATCTATCTGGAGGGTGGCCTCGACGCCGTGCGTCCGTTCATTCGCCGCTACTGGGGCGGCCGCGCGACAACGGCCACGGCGGCGCGCAGGGATGCCAAGACCGAATTGCAGGAATGGGCCCATCGCGAATACGGCGTCGCGCCGTCCTACGAGGTGATTTCGCGCGTGGGCCCCGATCACGACCCGATGTTCACCGTGTCCGTCAGCGTCGGCAAGCTTGAGCCGGAAGTTGCCGAGGGCCGGTCCAAGCGGATCGCCGAACAAGCCGCAGCCGGCCGCATGCTGGTGCGTGAAAAGGTAAGAGACGATGACTGACGAACCGAACGCGGAGCCGACCCGCTCCAGCTTCGTTGCCCTGATAGGCACGCCGAATGCGGGGAAGTCGACCCTGGTCAATCAGCTGGTCGGTGCCAAGGTTTCCATTGTCACCCACAAGGTGCAGACGACGCGTGCGCTGGTGCGCGGCATAGCCACGGTTGGCCGCACCCAGATCGTGTTCACCGACACGCCCGGCGTGTTCGCCCCGAAACGCCGTCTCGACCGCGCGATGGTGACGACTGCATGGTCGGGCGCCCGCGACGCCGATATCGTGCTTGTGCTGATCGACGCCCGCAAGGGCATCCGCGACGACGAGGAACGCATCCTCGAGATGCTTCCATCCTTCACCCAGCCCAAGTGGCTGGTGCTCAACAAGGTCGATACCATAGATCCGCCGAAGCTTCTGGAGCTGGCCAAGACGCTGAACGACCGCGTCGAGTTCGCCGAGACGTTCATGATCTCCGCCCTGACCGGTTCCGGCTGCGACGATCTTCTGAACCGCCTGTCGGAAGCGTCGCCCGAGGGCCCCTGGTACTATCCAGAGGACCAGATTTCCGACCTGCCGATGCGCCAGCTGGCCGCCGAGATCACGCGCGAGAAGCTCTATCTGCGCCTGCACCAGGAATTGCCCTATTCCTCCACCGTCGAGACGGAGAAATGGGAGGATAGGAAGGACGGTTCGGTGCGCATCGAGCAGGTGATCTATGTCGAGCGCGACAGCCAGAAGAAGATCGTGCTCGGCCACAAGGGCGAGACGATCAAGGCGATCGGCCAGGCCTCGCGCAAGGAGATCGCCGGGATACTGGAGCAGCCCGTTCATCTCTTCCTGTTCGTGAAGGTGCGCGAGAACTGGGGCGACGACCCGGAACGATATCGCGAGATGGGGCTGGACTTTTCCGCCGACTGACGCATTGTCCGCGCCATGGAATGGCAGGACCGCGGCATCATTATCGGCACGCGCAGGCACGGCGAGACGAGCCTGATCCTCGAAGTGATGACGGAACAGCGCGGCAGGCATCTCGGCCTGGTGCGTGGCGGCCGTTCGCGCCGCCAGCAGCCCGTGCTGCAACCGGGCAACGCGGTGGAACTCACCTGGCGCGCCCGGCTGGAAGAGCATCTGGGCACCTTCCAGGTCGAGCCGCTTGCGCTGTCGGCGGCGCGGCTGATGGAGCAGCCTTCCGGAATTCACGGCATCCAGCTTCTCGCCGGCCATCTGCGCCTGTTGCCCGAACGCGACCGCCACACGGAACTGTTCCGCGCGCTGGAAGTGATGATCGAACACCTGTGCGAGCCGGAGATCGCCGGTCCGCTCATGGTGCGCTTCGAGTTGCGGCTGCTCGAGGAACTGGGGTTCGGCCTCGATCTTTCATCCTGCGCGGGAACCGGTTCCCGGGAGGACCTGGTCTATGTGTCGCCGAAAAGCGGCCGCGCGGTGAGCCGTGCCGCCGGCGAGCCGTGGAAGGACAGGCTGCTGGCGCTGCCCGCATTCCTCTCGGGCCGGTCGCCGGCCGCGCCCGACGCGGAGGCGATGGCGGCGGCCTTCGAACTGACGGGCCATTTCCTGCGCCGTCACGTCTACGAGCCGCGCGGCATGGCGGAGCCGGCCGCGCGAACCGGCTTCGCCGCCGCGGTCGGGCGGGCCATCGCACAAAAGGGGGAAGACCGGACATGACCAGGTCCGAAAGCGAGTCATATCGGGATCGCGACGCATCGGGAGGCTTCGGCTCGGTCCCGCCGGAGGCGATCGGATCGCTGGGCGGACTGGAGATGCTGCGCAAGGTCGTTTCCGGCGAGTTGCCGGCACCGCCAATCTCGAAAACGCTGTCCTTCCGGATCGTCGAGGTCGAGGAGGGCAGGGCGGTCTTCAAGGGAATGCCGAAGGCGGAACATCTCAACCTGATCGGCACGGTCCATGGCGGCTGGACCGCGACGATCATGGACTCCGCGCTCGCCTGCGCGGTCCAGACTTTGCTGAAGAAGGGCGAAGCCGTTGCCACGACCGAGTTCAAGGTGAACCTGATCCGTCCGATAACGCCGGAAACCGGCGAGGTCACCTGCGAGGCAACGGTCGTCAGCCGGGGCCGCACCACCGGCGTGTCCGAATGCCGCGTTATCGACGGACTCGGCCGCGTCATGGCCTTCGGCACCGAGACCTGTGCGATCTTCGCGGTGCCGGCGCAGGAATAGGCGGGCGCGCTATTCAGCCGCGCTCAGCGCCGGCCGGGCGACGGGCTTCTCCCGAATCGGCCAGTGCACGACGGCGGCGAACAGGCCGAGCGCGACGCCGAGCCACCAGACAGGGTCGTAGGTGCCGAAGATGTCGTACAGGTAGCCGCCGAGCCAGACGCCCAGGAACGAGCCGACCTGGTGCGACAGGAACACGATGCCGCCGAGCATGCCGAGATAGCGCGTACCGAACATGATGGCGACGAGGGCATTGGTCGGCGGGACCGTCGACAGCCAGAGAAGCCCCATGACGGCGGAAAACACGATCACGCTGGTTCCCGTCTGCGGCAGCAGCAGGAAGGCCGTCACGGCGACGGACCGGCCGATATAGATCAGCGCCAGGAAGATCGGCTTCGAGTATTTCTGCCCGATCACGCCGGAGGCGAGCGATCCGATGATGTTGAAGAAGCCGATCAGGGCGATGCCCATGACCGCAAAGCGCGCGTCGATGCCGATGTCGCCGATATAGGCGGGAAAATGCGCGGTGATGAAGGCGACCTGGAAGCCGCAGACGAAGAATCCGGCGGTCAGCAGCAGGTAGCTGTGATGGCCGAAGGCCTCGCGCAGCGCGGCGCCGATCGACTGGTCGATGTCGGTCTGCTTCTGCGTGCCGGACTGCGAGTTGCCACGCAGCGGCACCGCCAGCACCGGGATGACGAGCATCATCGCCGACATGATCAGCAGCGAGTCCTGCCAGCCCAGCGCATCGATCAGTATCTGGCTGAAGGGCGCGAACAGGAACATGCCGGCAGATCCGGCCGCCGTTCCCATGCCGAAGGCGAAGGAACGCTGCTCCGGCGTCACGTTTCGGGCGAAGGCGGACAGGATGATGCCGAAGGAACCGGCAGCGATGCCGAGGCCGACGAGCAGCCCGCCGCCAAGGTGCAGGAACCACACGCTCTGCGGCATGGCCATCAGCAGCAGCCCGGCGGCATAGAGAGCCGCGGAAAGCGCCAGCACCCGCCAGGTGCCCTTGCGGTCCGCCAGCGCGCCGAAAAGCGGCTGGCCGAGGCCCCACATCAGGTTCTGGATCGCCATGGCAAGCCCGAAGTCCGAGCGCGACCAGCCGGTATCGGCCAGCATGGGTAGCTGGAAGAAGCCCATTGCCGAGCGCGGCCCGAAGGTGAGCGCCGCGATCACGCAGCCGCTGGCGATGATGAGCCAGGGAAAGTCGCTTCGCGAGGGGGAACGGTCTGTGGTGGTCATGGCGGCTCCGCTCGGTCGGGGATGCCGAGCAATATTCCGCGAAACGTGTCGAGCCAAGCGCAATGTTCTGATCCGGCGTTCAATTTCGCTGAACCGGCCCGGCGCAGATGCATGCGAAACGAAAGGAATTCGGGACAGGAACCTGCATTCCGGAAAGGTTATGGTTGCATTTTGCTATCAACAATCCCGGCGGACGCCCTTATGCAGGGCGGCGGCGAAGAACGGGGGCATGGATGCCGGACGATCAAGCATTTGCGGGCGACGGCTGCCGGTCATTTTCCCGGATCTGTTGGTGTGTCGGTAATACGGGAGCGAGAACATGGAAGCGGTAGTCGTGATTGCCGTCTTGGTTGTGCTGGTCGTCATGACGGGCATTTCCCGCAGAATCGGCAAGCTGGAAGCCGAGACGAAGGCGTTGCGGGCGGCCCTCGTGCGGGCGGGAGTGGACATGGGGCCGGCTCCGTCCGGCCCGCCGGCTGCGTCGCCGCCGCCGGTCGGCCCGAAAGCTTCTGACCGGGCATCCGCCGGCAGGACGCCGACGCCGGATGCCGAGCCGGTTGCAATGCGCGCGTCGGGCGAATCCGACCGGAAGTCGACGCCCGCAACGCCGCCGCCATTGCCGTCCGCGAAACAGAAACGCCGCAGCGCGGCCGATTTCGAGAAGCTCGTTGGCGCCAGCTGGTCCGTCATCCTCGGCGGCATAGCCATCGCGTTGGGCGCGTTGTTCCTCGTCCGTTACTCGATAGAGGCGGGCCTGCTCGGTCCCGGTGCCCGTATCGCGGCAGGCACGTTGTTCTCGGCGGCCCTGTTCGCCGCGGGCGAATGGCTGCGTCGGCGCGACCGCGAGCTCGATCTTCCGGTGTTTCACAAGGCGGACGTTCCCGGCATCCTGACCGGGGCAGGAGCGATCGGCGCCTTCGGCACGCTCTATGCCGCCCATGCGCTCTACCATTTCGTCGGTCCCGGTGTGGCCTTCCTTGGCCTGACGGTCATCGGCATTGCCAGCCTTCTCCTGTCCTCGATACACGGGCCGAAACTGGCCGCGATAGGCCTGCTCGGTGCTTACGGCGCGCCGTCCCTGGTTTCCTCCGGCGATCCGAACCCGGTCGCGCTGGCGCTGCACACGCTCGTCGTGACTGCATCGGTGATGGCGGTTTCGCGCATACGCGACTGGTTGTGGTTGGCGGTTGGCGGTGTTGTCGGCGGCTGTCTCTGGGCTTTCCTCATTGCCGCGGTGGATGATCCGGCGGTGCCGTGGGCGGGCGCGATCCTGCTGGCGTGCCTCGCCGCGTTATTCGCGGCGACATTCGGCTGGGAAAAGTCCGAGCGGCCCGTTCCGCTGCAGGACAGGCCCTGGGACCGGCCGGGCGTGGTTTCCTTCGTGCTGATCGCGCTCGTCTATGCGGAGCATTGCCTCGTGAATGCCGGTTTCCCGGCATTGCCCGCCGGCCTGGCGGTCGGCGCGATCATCGTGGTTGCTGCCGGTATCTGGCCGGCACTGTCCGTCGCCTCGGGCGCGGCGTCCCTCGTCGTGCTCGCCGGAGCCGCCGCAATCGACCTGCCGCTGGTTCATTATCCGGGGTTGATCCTCGACGGCGAGGGCGGCGATGCGTTCATGCCCGCCGATATCGGCGCCTATGTCGGCGCGATCGCCTTCCTCGCGGTGCCGGTTGCTGCACTCGCCATGGGTGCCGCGCGCCGTGCCGCGGCAACGGCGCCGCGCATGGCCGGAAACCTGGCCGTCGCAGGGTCCGTGATCGCGGTATTCACCCCGGTCATCGCCTATCTGCGCATTTCGCCCTTCGAGACCGACCTGCTGTTCGGCACGGCCTCGATAGCCATCGCGCTGTTGCTCGTGCTGCTGGCCGAACTGTTCACGCGGGCGAGGCCGGGCGACTGGTCGGCGCCCGCGCCGGCCGCATTCGCGGTCGCCGCGATCGCCTTGCTTTCGTTCGGCCTGGGAGTCTCCCTGTCCGCCACCTGGATGCCTTTCGGCTTTGCACTGACCGCCGCGGGCATTGCGTGGGTTTATCGCGCGCGGCCGCTGGCGGCCTTGCCGTATCTTGCCATTGCGGCAAGCCTGCTCGCCGCGCTCGGGCTGTGGGCGAGTGCTCCGTTCCCCGGCGAGGCGATAGGCACGACGCCGTTCCTCAACCGGCTGGTCGTCATCGTCGGCTTGCCCGCCGCGGCGGTGCTGCTCGGCGGCGAGATACTGCGTCGTGCCGGCGCGGCGCGAACCGGCTCCATCGTCACCGCGATCGGCCTGGCGCTTCTGGCCTTCTTCGTCGGGCTGGAACTGCGTCACTGGATCAATGGCGGCGACATCATCGGCGGGCACTTCCGGCTGGCCGACATGGCGGTGCAGACGATTGCCGCCCTGGGCTTTTCCATCGGGCTGCAGCGCGTTGCGCGCTTCACCCGGGCGAGGGTCTTCGACCTGGCGTCGCTGGTTGCCGGCGGTTTCGGTGCCGCGATGTCCGCGCTCGGCCTGCTGCTCGTGTTCAACCCCTTGCTGACGGGCGACAGCGTCGGCGAGGGAGCGGTGCTCAACATGCTTCTGCCGGCCTACCTTGTGACGGCAGTGCTTGCCGCCGTGGTCGCGCTGCTGGCGCGGCCTGTGCGACCGAGATGGTACACGCTTTCCTATGCGCTTCTTGCCGGGCTGCTGGCCTTCGCCTACTTCACCCTGATGACGCGCCATGCCTTCCAGGGCGAGCGCATCGGCCTCTTCAGGAGTACGTCCGACATGGAGTTCTGGACCTACTCGGCCGTGTGGCTGGTTCTGGGCGCCGTCGTCCTTGCCGCCGGGCTTGGCCTGAGGTCGCTGCCCCTGCGTGTAGCATCCGCGGTCGTGATCGCGCTCACCGTCTGCAAGGTGTTTCTCCTCGACATGACCGCGCTGGCCGGCGCGTTGCGTGCATTCTCCTTCATGGGGCTCGGTATCTCGCTGCTGGCGATCGGCCGGTTCTACCAGCGCATTCTGGTTCGCACCGGCAACGCGGAACCGCAATGAAAAACGCCCGCCGGCAAGACCGGCGGGCGCAAATGATCTTGTCTTCCGTTCGCCCGGTCAGGCGGCGGCGCGGTGCAGCCTGTTCTGGAATATCAGGTTGTCGGTGAGGCGGTCGGCATTCTTGGGGATTGTCAGAACCGCGAGATCGACGATCGGCTCGAGAATGATGACGCTCATGTAGGCGGCGCCGAAGGAGGCGACCTGCGCCAGGTTTTCCGCGGCGAAGCCGTGGCCGTAGAACGCCCAGAACGCGACCCAGGCGACGATTCCCGTCTGGTAGGACGTCGAGAGCGCCAGTGCCTGCGTGTATTTCACGTCCTTGTAGGCCGTCTTCGCGGGGATGATCCGTTTCGCCAGCAGGCTCATCGCGTAGAGCGGTACCAGCAGCGTCGTGACGTTGATTCCGTATTGCGGCAGATCGAACGGGGCGAAGAACAGCCCCTGCGCCAGCAGGCCGAGCGCAAGACCCAGCGCGGCGGGGCCCGCTCCGAAGATCAGGAACAGCGTCGAGCCGAGGATGAAATGCACCTCCGAGACGCCGACCGGATAATGCGGCAGGATCTCGAAGAAGCCGAAGACGAGCGCGGTCGTCGCGACGCTGCGCGCGGCAAGCGAAACGATGCCACCGTCATTGCGGATGGTGTCGAGTGCCATCTTGCCTGCAAGCCCGAAGGAAGCGGCTGCGGTCGCGTAGCTGAGGACGATCTTGGCGCCGTCGACGACGCCGGGTTCGATATGCATGGTCTTTCCTTTCTGCACCCATCGTGCATCTGGAGACGGTGCCGTTCGGCACCGCCGGTTTGACGTCAAGCGGGCAGGTCTCCTGACTCGCGCTTCAACACCGTCGTCCGCCTTCCCAGGTCTCCCCAGTGGCATAGTGGACGCGGCTCGCGCTCACAGTTGCGAGGGCAGTCACGGATCAGGCCCCTCCTTGGGTCGTCCCTACCGTGTTCCCTTTTAATCCGGACGGCTTGGCCGTCCTGGAACCCGCGAGTCAAATCCTAGAGAAATGCGGGGCGGCGCACAATCGCCCTTGCGGCGAATTTTGCCGCCGTGCCGACACGGTCAGATTTTTCGCAGGCTGACGCGCTTGTGGACTTCCTCTGCGCTCTCGACCCGTTCCGAGTACCGGTCGGTCAGATAGGCGGAACGGTCGCGCGTCAGCAGGGTGAACTTCACCAGTTCCTCCATCACGTCCACGACCCGGTTGTAGTAGGCCGACGGCTTCATGCGCCCGTTGTCGTCGAATTCCAGCCACGCCTTGGCGACGGAGGACTGGTTGGGAATTGTGATCATCCGCATCCAGCGCCCGAGAACGCGCATCTGGTTGACGGCGTTGAAGCTCTGCGAGCCGCCGCAGACCTGCATCAGCGCCAGCGTGCGGCCCTGGGTCGGGCGTATGCCGCCGATCGGCGACAGCGGCAGCCAGTCGATCTGCGCCTTCATGACGGCCGTCATCGCGCCATGGCGTTCGGGCGTGCACCACACCTGCGCTTCCGACCACAGAGACAGTTCGCGCAGTTCCTGCACCTTGGGATGGTCGGCGGAGCGGTCGTCGGGCAGGGGAAGCCCGTCGGCATGGAAGATGCGCACCTCGGCACCGAAGCGGTCGAGAAGGCGCGCCGCCTCGTAGGTGAGGAAGCGGCTGTAGGACCGCTCCCGCAACGAGCCGTAGAGCATCAGGACGCGCGGCTGGTGCGTCGAGGGCGCGACGTCGAACAGCTGCGCGTGGTCGATGTCGTGCAGCAGGTCGCCCGCCACGTTGGGCAGGCTCTTGTCGTCTTTCCAGTCCATGGGGGTCTTCTGTTTCGTCTACTTCGCTGCCCGGGCGGCGGCCAGTTCGGTTGCTCCGTCCATTGCGCCGATCCGGTCGAGTTCCATCTTCAGCTCATCTGGTGCCATGTCTTCGAATGGCAGGTCCATGAGCGCGCGGATGCGCGCTTCCAGCAGGCGGTAGGTCTCGGCAAAGGCGGCGCGGCGTTCCTCCACCGTCTCGCCCCTGCCGGCCGGATCGGGAATGCCCCAATGTGCCCGCACCGGGGCGCCCGGCCAGATCGGGCAGGATTCTCCGGCCGCGTTGTCGCAAACGGTTATGACGATATCCATTTTCGGCGCGTCCGCGCCGGCGAACTCGTCCCATGACTTCGAGCGAAGCGCCGACGTGTCATGTCCGTATTCCTGCAACAGTGCGATGCCGTCGGGATTGGGCGTGCCCCGGGGCGCGGAACCGGCCGAATGGGCGGTGATCCGCCCTCCGCCGAGCTTGTTCAGGATTGCCTCGCCGAGGATCGAACGGGCCGAATTTGCGGTGCAGAGGACAAGGATGTTTTTCATGATATGGTGCCAAGTACCCGCCTGGTTCAGTTGGTTTGCCCGATGTCGTCCAGCCGCTTTCGCGGCGCCAGGCTTTCGATGGAGGAAATGGGCCGGCAGGTGAAAATGGAAATGCGGTTGAGAATGGCTTCACGCAGGATCGGGCGCGTCGAATTGCCGGTGCAAGGAAACAGGACGTTGTAGCTGTCACCGGCCATCGGGAAATTCCTTCAACACGCGCATGCGATTTCATCGAGAACGGGTTTGCAGAGGTCGGGGTTCCCGCCGCAGCAGTCCTCCATCAGGAAGGCCAGCAGGTTCCGCATTCCCTCGAAATCCGCGAAATAGCGGATCACCCGGCCTTCGCGCTCGCTGCGTACGAGCCCCGCGCGCGACAGGACGGCGAGATTGGCGGACATGGTGTTCTGCTTCACGCCCAGGAACTCGGAGATTTCGCCCGCGGCCATGCCGGCTTCTCCCTGCCTGACGAGCAGCCTGAACACGTCGAGCCGCGTTTCCTGTGCAAGCGCATGTAGCGCGTCGATAGCCTGTGATTTATCCATAATTCAAGAAATATTGATGTATGCGCGTTTGTCAACATGCAATCCGCGCCTCGATCGCAATACTGCGCTATTGTCCGGTTGGCGAACCGACATCTTTCGCAAGGGACAACCTATGAACGGCAACGGCGAACTGACAACCGGTCGTGGACCTGTCGCCCCGGAAGGGGTGGCCGAAATGCAGCGGCGATTTTTCCGGACCGGGGCGACCCGCGACCTTGAATTCCGCAGGCGCCAGCTCCGCACCCTGCGCGATCTCCTCGTGCAGCGGGAGGCTGACATCCTGGAGGCTTTGCGTCTCGATCTCGGCCGCCCGGCGGCGGAGGCCTATACAAGCGAGATCGGCGTGGTGCTCGTGGAGATCGACACGGCACTGAAAAGGCTGGGCCGCTGGGCAAGGCCGAAGCGCGTCCGCACGCCCTGGCTCCTGTTTCCCGGATCGAGCCGCATCGTTCCGGAGCCGTATGGCTCCGTGCTCGTCATCGGCCCGTGGAACTATCCCTTGCAACTCGTGCTTGCGCCCGCTGTCGCTGCACTTGCTGCCGGGAACTGCGTTGTCATCAAGCCTTCCGAGCACGCGCCGGCGACATCCGCCCTGATCGCCCGGATGATCGCGGAATCCTTCGGCAACGAGGTCATGACCGTGGTGGAGGGCGGTGTCGGGCCGACACGGACACTGCTCGGTCAGGACTTCGACTACATCTTCTTCACCGGAGGCACGGGCATCGGCAGGATCGTCATGACGGCGGCAGCCGAAAACCTGACGCCCGTCACGCTGGAGCTGGGGGGCAAGAACCCGTGCATCGTCGCCGCCGACGCGGATATCGGGACGGCGGCGAAGCGGATCGCCTGGGGCAAGTACTTCAACGCGGGGCAGACCTGCATCGCCCCCGATTTCATCCTTGTCGAAAGGGCGATCGAACAGCGGTTTCTCGATGCGTTGAAGGCTGCGATCACCGGCTTCTACGGCAGCGACCCGGCTGCCAGCCCCGACTATGCCCGTATCGTCAACGAGCATCATTTCGACCGGCTGGCAGGATTTCTCGGACGCGGCGAAATCGTTGCGGGCGGCGAGGCCGACCGTGATCGCCGCTACATTGCGCCGACGGTCGTCACCGGTGTGACATGGGATGATCCTGTCATGGCCGACGAGATTTTCGGCCCGATCCTGCCGGTCCTTGCCTGGGACGATCTCGATGCTGAACTCGCGGCATTGCAGCGCCGCCCGAAACCGCTCGCCCTTTATGTCTTCACGCGAGACGGGAATCTGGCGGACAGGGTACTGGAAACCGTGTCCTCCGGCGGGGCGGCGATCAACGACATTTTCGCCCAGCTTCTCAACCTGGACCTGCCTTTCGGCGGCGTCGGTGACAGTGGCATGGGCGCCTATCACGGCAAGGCCGGCTTCGATACCTTTTCCCACCATCGCGCCGTCGTCAGGCGGTCGACATGGCCCGATCCGGCCCTGAAATATCCGCCATATGGCAACTCCCTTGCGCTCCTGAAGCGGCTGATGCCGCGCATTCTCTGACCGGAGCGGGAGGAACGGGCCGCGTTCAGAACCAGCTCAGGACGAATGCCGCCACGACGAGGTAGCGCGCCGTCTTGGCAATCGCCACCAGGGCCAGGAAGGAGGGCAGGGGCTCGCGCAGTACGCCGGCGACGACGGTCAGGGCGTCGCCGCCGACGGGCATCCAGCTCAGCAGCAGGCTCCATCGGCCCCAGCGGGAATACCATCGTGCGGCGCGCTCCAGCTGCGCCTCGCTCGCCGGGAACCATTTCCGGTCGTGCAGCCGGTCTATACCGCGGCCGAGGACCCAGTTGACGACCGCGCCAAGCGTGTTCCCGAGACTGGCCGTCGCAAGCAGCGTCCAGGCCGCATGATCGCCAGCGGCAAGCAGGGCTGCCAGCCCGAGCTCCGACTGCGCGGGCAGGACTGAACCGGCCAGGAATGCCAGCGCGAACAGGCCGGCATGGATGCCGAATGCGGTCATCGCGGACCGCCGGATTGACGATGCGTCAACGCGAATTTCGCTCTGGAACCGCTGCCGGATGCCATGTACACACGTCGCAAAAACTCGTCCCTTTCCCGTGTGACCGCAATTGCTTGATGTCTTCTCCGTAACCGGTCCGATCTACATCACTATCGCGATCGGGTATATCGCCACGCGCTTCGGACCGTTTGCCGCCGCCGACATGCGTTCCCTCGGTCGCTACGTCCTCAATCTGGCGCTGCCGATGCTGCTGTTCCGGGCGCTGGCGCAGAAGCCGGTGGCCGAGATCGCCAACCCCGCCTATATCGCCGCCTATCTGGGCGGCACGATTGTCATGGTTCTGGTCGGCTATCTCGCCGTGCGGAAGCTTCTGGGCCATGAACGCATGACGGCCGCGATCTCCGCGATGGGCATGTCCTGTCCGAACAGCGGTTTCGTCGGCTTCCCGATCATGTTGCTGACCTTCCCCCCGATTGCGGGCACCGTCCTGGCGCTCAACATGTTCGTCGAGAACGTGTTCGTCGTGCCGCTGCTGCTCGTGCTGGCCGAGCGTGCGAAGGGAGAAGAGGGGCATCCGCTGCAGGTGATGGCCGGCGCGCTCGTCCGGCTGGTGCGCAATCCGCTCGTCATAGGCCTTGTCGCGGGGCTCCTGGTGTCGCTTGGCGGGCTGCGCCTGCCGGGTCCGGTCGAGAAGACGGTGGATATCTTCGCGCAGTCCAGCGCCGCCCTGTCGCTTTTCACGATCGGCGGCATGCTGGTCGGCCTGCCGGTGAGGGGCCTTGCCGGGCGCATCGTGCCTGTCGTCCTCGGCAAGCTGCTGGTCCATCCGGCGATCATGCTCCTCGCGCTCTCGGCATTGCCGGTGCTCGGCTTCGCTCCGCTCGAGACGCCGTACCGGGAGGCGCTCGTCCTGTCGGCGGCGATGCCGATTTTCGGCATCTATCCGATCCTGGCCCAGAACTACGGCGAGGAAGGATTTGGCGCCGTTGCGCTGCTTGCGACGACGGTCGCCTCTTTCGCGACCGTCAGCGTATTGCTCTGGTATTTCACTGCGTAGCGCAGTGGCGGGCCGGTTTTGCCGCGGCAAGGGATTGAAATTGCGCCGTTTTGCCTGCAACTAGGGGAGGCAGCGGCGCACCGTGGCTGCCATCGGCTTCGCGCCGCGCTTTAACAAGGCGCCATAACGGCAAGCAGAGTGTCGGAAATCCGGCCCGACGGGAAGAACGAACATGAGCCAGTCCTCGCAGACCACCGCCGCCGAGGCAAAGACCGGGCCGACCGCCGCCGAGCGTTTCGGGATCGTCGAACGTCCGGTTCTGGAATGGACGCCCGAGATCGCGGAAGAGACCGAACCGCTTTACCAGAAGGTGAAGGATCACATCCCGCGCATCGAGTGGCCGGTCTACGCGCCCTATGTCGCCGCGATCAACCGGCTGAAGAAGGAGCGCAACGCGGTCATCCTGGCGCACAACTACCAGACGCCGGAAATCTACCACTGCGTCGCCGATATCGTGGGTGACTCGCTGCAGCTCGCCAAGGAGGCGACGAAGGTCGACGCCGAGATCATCGTCCAGTGCGGCGTGCATTTCATGGCCGAGACATCGAAGCTGCTCAACCCGGACAAGACGGTGCTGATACCGGACATGAAGGCCGGCTGCAGCCTGGCGGAATCGATCACCGGCGCGGATGTGCGGCTGCTGCGCGAGCGCTATCCGGGTGTCCCCGTCGTGACCTATGTGAACACCTCCGCGGAGGTGAAGGCGGAAACCGACATCTGCTGCACCTCCTCCAATGCGGTGCAGGTGGTGGAATCCTTCGGCGTCGACCGGGTGCTGTGCATCCCGGACGAGTACCTGGCGCAGAACGTGGCTGCCCAGACCAAGGTGAAGATCCTCACCTGGAAGGGTCATTGCGAGGTGCATGAGCGATTTACCGCCGAGGAACTGCTCGCCTACAAGGAGGCCGATCCCGAGATCGAGATCGTTGCCCATCCCGAGTGCCCCCGCGAGGTCGTCGAGATCGCCGACTTCACCGGGTCCACGTCCGGCATGATCAACTATGTCAAGGATCGCAAGCCGCCGAAGGTTCTGCTGGTCACCGAATGCTCGATGGCGTCCAACATCGCCTCGGAGGCGCCGGAGGTCCATTTCGTCAAGCCGTGCAACCTGTGCCCGCACATGAAGCGGATCACGTTGCCGAAGATCCTGGACTCGCTGTGCGAGATGAAGGACGAGATCCTCGTCGATCCGGCGATTGCCGATCGGGCCCGTCTTGCCGTCGAGCGCATGGTGAACCTGAAGCACTGAGCGGTTCCCGCGCCCGCCCTGCGGAATGCGCAAGGGGGCTGGTGCGGCCGCGCCTCTCCGCTTAAGGGAATTGTGACACTTTGATGTCGGTCGCATGATGCGGCCGCCTGCGAGGGGGACTGACGGAGTTGAACGATATTCAGGATGGCGTGCTCATCATCGGCGGCGGCCTCGCCGGTCTCTTCTGCGCGCTGAAGCTGGCGCCGAAGGCGGTGACGGTGATCACCGCGGCACCGATCGGGCGCGGCGCATCCTCGGCATGGGCGCAGGCCGGCATCGCCGCGGCGGTGGGCGAGGGCGATACCGTCGAAAAGCATGTCGCCGACACGATCGCCGCCGGTGACGGCATCGTCGACGAGGCCGTTGCCCGCATGATGGTCTCCCAGGCGTCCGACCGCATCCACGACCTGCTCGGCTACGGCGTCCCCTTCGACCGCGACCTGGAAGGCCGCCTGCAGGTCAGCCGCGAGGCTGCCCATTCCGAGAGTCGCATCGTGCGCGTGCGCGGCGACATGGCGGGCCGCGCCATCATGCAGGCGCTGGTCGAGACGGTGAAGAACACGCCCTCGATCCGCGTCCTCGGCGGATATGTCGCCGAAAGGCTGCTGCTGGACAACGGCCGCGTGACCGGTATCGAGGCGCGCGGTTTCGGCGGCGATGGCGATGGCGAGCTGCTGACGCTGCGCGGCTCCCACGTGGTGATCGCCGCGGGCGGAATCGGGCATCTCTACGAGGTGACGACCAATCCGGCCGAAGCGCGCGGCGGCGGCGTCGGCATGGCGGCGCGCGCCGGTGCCCGCATGGCCGATCTCGAATTCGTCCAGTTCCACCCCACCGCGATCAATGTCGGCAAGGATCCGGCGCCGCTGGCGACGGAGGCCCTGCGCGGTCATGGCGCGACGCTGGTCAACAATGCCGGCGAGCGCTTCATGGTGCCGCTCCATCCCGATGCCGAGCTGGCCCCGCGCGATGTCGTCGCGCGCGGCATCTTCGCCGAGGTGCAGGCCGGGCGCGGTGCCTATCTGGATTGCACCAGGGCCGTCGGCAAGGGCTTCGCCGAGGAGTTCCCGACGGTCTATGGCTACTGCAGGGAGGCGGGCATCGACCCCGTGACCGAGCCGATCCCGGTCGTCCCGGCGGCGCACTATTTCATGGGTGGCATATGGACCGACATGGACGGCCGCACCTCGCTTCCCGGCCTTTGGGCCTGCGGCGAGGTGACGTCGACCGGCGCCCATGGCGCCAACCGGCTGGCCTCGAACTCGCTTCTAGAGGCGGTTGTCTTCTCGGCCCGCATCGCGAACGCGCTTGGCGCGGAGGCGATTGCGGACGCGCCGGATGGCTGGTCGGAGGGCTCGCGCGACAGCGGCCGTATCGAGCCGCGCCCGGACACCGAACAGATGAAACGGCTCCGCCGCACCATGAGCACGCATCTCGGCGTGTTGCGCAACGGCGAGGGAATGCGCGAGGCCCTGCGCACCATCCTCGAACTGGAGCGCGAGGCCGACACGGAACGCTTTGCCAACGTTCTTGCCACGGCCAAGCTCATTGCCGTCTGTGCGCTGAACCGCACGGAAAGCCGGGGCGGCCATTTCCGCACGGACTATCCCGAGGAGGATGACGCCTGGCGCCGGCGGACCCTGACGACGCTGGAACAGGCCGAAATGGCAATACCGGCCCTGCTGGAGGACTGAAGATGAAAGCCTTGCCGCCGAGCCTGCCGCGCCTGATGGTCGAGGATGCGGTGCGCGCCGCGCTCCTGGAGGATCTGGGCCGCGCCGGCGACATCACCACCAATGCCACGATCGCGCCCGGCGCGACAGCGACGGCCGAGCTCGCATCGCGCGAGGATGGGGTGATCGCGGGCCTGGAGCTGGCCGCGACCGCGTTCCGCCTCATGGACCCGTCGATACGTTTCGACGCGAAGCTGTCCGACGGCGATGCGGTAGGGCCCGGCCAGGCCGTCGCCGCGATTTCCGGCGACGCCCGCGCGATCCTGTCCGCCGAGCGCGTCGCGCTGAACTTCCTGATGCACCTGTCGGGTATCGCCAGCTACACCGCCCGTTTCGCGGCCGAGATCGCGCACACCCCCGCGAAAGTCACCTGCACGCGCAAGACCATTCCGGGGCTGCGCAGCTTCGAGAAATATGCGGTGCGCTGCGGCGGCGGCTCCAACCACCGTTTCGGCCTCGACGACGCGATTCTCATCAAGGACAACCACATCGCCGTCTCCGGCGGCGTGGCGAAGGCGATCGAGGCGGCGCGCGCCTATGCCGGCCATCTTGTCAGCATCGAGTGCGAGGTGGACACGCTCGAGCAGTTTCGCGAGGCGCTGACCGCGTCGCCGGATGCCGTCCTGCTCGACAACATGACCAACGACCAGCTGTGCGAGGCGGTCGCGATCAACCGGGCCGACAATGGCGGCCGGGTGAAGCTCGAGGCCTCCGGCAATGTCCGCTTCGAGACGATCCGCGCGATTGCCGAGACCGGCGTCGACTACATCTCGACCTCGAAGATCACCATGGCTGCGCCGACCCTCGATGTCGGCCTGGACATCCGGCTCGACTGACGGGCTAGGCCGCGTTGCCGATGATGTGGATGTCGCGCTGCGGGAAGGGGATCGATAGCCCCTCGGCATCGAAGCGTTGCTTGGCGAGCTTGGTCAGCTCCCGTGACGTGCCCCACCAGTCGGCGGTCGCGATCCAGATGCGGCACGTCACCTCGACCGCGCTGTCCCCGAGATTGGAGACGAAGATGAACGGCTCCGGGTTCGACAGGACCTTGTCGTGTTCTTTCGCCAGCGCCTCGAAGGCGGCGAACGCCTTGTCGATATCGTCCTTGTAGTCGATGCCGACGACGAGATCGAAGCGCCGCTTTGGCAGGCGCGAATAGTTTGTCACCGGGCTTCCCCACACGCCCGAGTTTGGCGCGAGGACATAGAGCCCGTCGAGCGTCTCGAACTCGGTGGCGAACAGCCCGATCTCCTTCACCACGCCCTTGGCATTGGTGGTTTCGACATAGTCGCCCACCTGGAAGGGCCGCAGGAACAGGAGCATGATGCCGGCGGCGATGTTCTGCAGCGTGCCCTGCAGCGCCAGGCCGATGGCGATGCCGGCCGCGCCCAGCGCGGCGATGATCGAGGTGGTCTGCACGCCGAACTGCGTCAGCACCGTCACGAAGACGAGCACGAGAACGCCGTAGCGTGCCGCCTTGGCGAGAAACAGGTTCAGTGTCTCGTCGCTGTTCCGCAGGCTTTTCAGCGCGGTGTAGACCCAGCGCCGGGCCATTCCTGCAACAGTGAAGCCGATGACCAGGATCAGGACGGCGCCGATCACCGAGAAGGCATACTCGATGATCAGTTCGCTCGCCGCGTCCCAAAGGGTCGCGAGTCCGTCCTCGAAACTGGCGAAGGCACCTTCGACGATCTGTTCGGCGTTTTCCATGTGATTCCCCTTGTGCCCCGATAATGCACACCCGGCCGCGGCACAGAACCCCCGATGGGTGTTCCGGGCGCAATCGGCCGATGAACAATAGCTGAACGGGAGATTCAGGCGAGGTTCGAAAGCGGTTTTCTACAACCGGGACATTCCAACGCGGACGGTGAGCCGCAACCCAACCAGAGGAGAATGAAAATGTCCCGCAAGACCCTTGTCGCAACCGTGATTGCAACCGCCATCGGCCTTGGCGTCGTCCCGGCAACGGCCGGAAACGACGTATTCCTCCACCAGTTCGGTTTCGGGAACGAGGCCGGCGGCCAGCAGGCCGGTTTCGGAAACCAGATCGGCATTCACCAGAACGGCGTGTTCAACGGCGCGATCTCGAGCCAGTTCGGCAACGGCAACACCGCCGCCGTCGGTCAGGACGGTTTCAACAACTACGCCGACACCTGGCAGGCCGGCCATGGCAATGGCGCCGGCGTCGGCCAGTTCGGTGCGAACCACAACGCGATCATGACCCAGGACGGCAACGGCAACATCGCCGCCGGCGTGCAGGTCGGCAACGGTTGCGCCGCCGAAGTCGAGCAGAGCGGCGGAGGCAACGTCGCCGCCTTCGTGCAGAGCTGCCCGTAATCGGCCACATCCAACGCTGCCGGGCGCGACGGTCGCGCCCGGCGGCTCTCGACAGGAAAGGGAGCACGAATCATGTCCAGGATAATGAAGACGAAACCGGTTGCCGCCGCGGCGGTTCTCGCCGCTGCGGCGCTTGCCGGTTGCAACGCGGGCGCCGGCGAGAAGGTACCGGACCGGGAACTCGTGCAATGCGAGATCGACGTCTCGTCCTCCGGGCGGTCGCTGGAACTCGGCGCGGTCGTTCACGCCAGGAAGCCCGTCACCGGCACCTATAGCCTCGCGGTCAGCGGGTCCGGTTCGTCCGGGTCGACGAGCATCTCGCAGGGCGGCTTCTTCTCGGCCGGTCCCGGCGACGATGCCCGTCTCGGCAAGCTGGTGCTTGCCAACAATGGTGCGCAGTACCGGGTCAGGCTCGACATCGATGTCGCCGGCCGGGACCATTCCTGCGTCCGTACCGTCGGCGGCATCTGAACGCCCGCTTCGCTCCGCTTTTTTCGAAAAAGGGCCCCGGGTTTCCGGGGCCTCTTCTTGTGTTGCCGGCCGATTCCGCCGTCCTGAATGGTCGATGAACGCCCGGTTCCGCGATCATTCAGGCCGTGTCGGCCAGGATGGTTCCATCGCCGGGCCAATGCCCGGAAAAACGAACGCAGGGTGATTGAAGGAGAAGGAAAATGCCCCGTAGAAAGTTGATCGCAAGCCTGTTCGCCGCAGCCGCCGCGGTGTCTGCCGTGACTGCCCCCGCCATGGCCGGCGGGTCGATATCTGTCAGCATCGCGCCCCAGGGCCCGGAGGCCGAGCAGGCGATGCGGGCCGGACTCGGGATCTATTCGGTCGTCAACGGCCTGCAGAACGGGGGCAACATCACGCAGCTCGGCATGAACAACCTTGCGGGCATCGCGCAGAACGGCAGCGGAAACCACGGGATCGTCCACCAGGAGGGGGATGGCCATTCCGGCACGTTGCAGCAGAACGGGAACGGCAATGCCTACGGCCTGTTCCAGTTCGGCAAGGGCACGGACGCCCACGTTGTCCAGAACGGCAACGGACAGACCGGCGCAACCTTCGCCTGGGGCTGGTAGGCGGCAGCCTCCGGCATGGCCGGCTCCGGTGCGGGCCGGCCGTGTCGCCCGCTATTCCTCGAATTCCCCTTCGAGGATCGGCAGCCTGAAAGGCTCGCCCTCATAGGCGTCCTGGCCCCGCCCGATGGCGCGTATCGCGTCCACCATGCGGCCGTTGCGGCCGAGTATCGCGTCGGCGATCTCGATCAGCTTCGGATTGGGCGTCGCGGAAGGTGCGCGCCAGCGCAGTTCCTGCGCAAGCTCCATCTCGTCGCGCGCCGGATTCAGGGCCAGCGCGATCATGTAGGCCGTGGCGGTCGATCGCGAAATGCCGGCGAAGCAATGAACGATCATCGGGGCGCTGCGGTCCCAGTCATGCGCGAAGTCCAGTATCGCCCGCACGTGCTGCTCGCCGGGAAGCGTCATCCCCTCCATCGGCGTCGCGATGTCGTTGAAGCCCAGGAACAGGTGGTTCTCCTCGGCAATTTCCCGCGGGCGCTCGACCTTCGTGCCGGTGTTGATCACGGTGAGCATGCGCTGCGCGCCCGTCGACGTGGCGACGCGCTGGACATGGGCGAGGGGGCAGACGGCGAGATACGGCATCGCTCAGGCCTTCCTTCGTTTCCGCGCCTTTTGCGCCACTTCATCCCGGAACATGGCTTCCACCTCGGCAAAACGGGAAAGATACATCTGCTGGATTTCGGACGCCGGCAGCGGCGTCATGTCGATCCCGTCCGGCGAGTAGCCGCGCGGCCGGCCGAAATAGGTCACGGCTTCCCTTTCCGAGAAGCCGGCCAGCAGCGTCGCCTCGTAGAATGCGGAAATCTGGTCCGCGCGCTTGATCTGCGCGTGCATGGTTTTCGGGCAATGCGCGGGCAGGCCGAACCGGATATGGATCGCGGCTTCCAGCCGGGCCTCGACGGCCTTGTAGTTGCCGCCGAGCACCTTCTTGAACGGCGAGATCATGTCGCCGATCACGTATTCCGGCGCATCGTGCAGCAGCGTTGCCAGCCGCAATTGCGCGCTGCAGGTCGGCACGATGTGGCCCACGATCTCCTCGACCAGCAGCGAGTGTTGGGCGACCGAGTAGGCATGGTCGCCGGAGGTCTGGCCGTTCCAGCGCGCAACGCGCGCCAGCCCGTGCGCAATGTCCGAGATCTCGATGTCGAGCGGCGAGGGATCGAGCAGGTCGAGCCTGCGGCCCGACAGCATGCGTTGCCATGCGCGCGGCGGCGCGCCGATCCGGTCGGGCATTCTCAGTCTCCCCCGTCTTTCGCGCTGTCCGGCCAGCTATAGGTGACGCCGGGCGGCAGGGAGAGCGTGACGGCTAGTCCTTCGGCGGTGATCGGCGTGCCGGCATCCATCGCCGCCTTCGCGCGGTCGAGGCGCACGATCGCCAGGGCCTTGTTGCCGGCGACGGAGCCGAGATGGCCAACGGTCTTGCCGCCGGCCTCGAGTGCCGTGCCCGAAGCGGGCAGGGCGGTCTCCGCTTGAACGATCACGATGCGGCGGCGCGCGGTGCCTCTGTGCTGCATGCGCGAGACGACCTCCTGGCCGACATAGCAGCCCTTCCGGAAATCGACCCCGCCGGTCTGGTCGAGGGAAATGTCGTGCGGGAAGGCGTCGCCCGCCTCGAAATCGCTGCCGCTTTCGGCAATGCCGTGGGCAATCCGCAGCGCGGTCCATTCGGCGGCGTCGTCCGCGCTCTCGGGGGCGGCGCCGTAGTGGCGCGAAACCCCGAGTTCGGCCGGGAAACGGCTGTCGGCGAAGATGCGCCCGCCGGTTGTTGAATCATCCTGCCAGGAAATCGCTGCAAGTGATTCATCCGCCTCGGCAATTTCCACCTTCGCCCTGAGCTTGTACATGGTCAGGCGGCGCAGGAAGTCGGCCGCGAGCCGCCCGTCGATGTCGATCAGGTAGCCGCCGTCGCCGTCGGGCATGATCAGGAAATCGAACATCACCTTGCCCTGCGGCGCCAGCAGCGCGCAGGCGCGCGCGCTCCCGGCGGGAATCGTCGTCACGTCGCATGTGACGAGATTCTGCAGGAAATGCTCCGCGTCCTCGCCGGTGACGGAAATGACGCTGCGGCCTTTTGGAAAATGAAGGGGCATGACACCAGATTGGATTCGTGCGCTTGCTTTCGGACTGTCTGCTACGTAATCCCGGTGCAACCGCGCGGCAAGGGACAATGGCATGAGCGAGACTTTCGACCTGATCTTGAGGAACGGCACCGTCGTCAACCATGACGGCCAGGGAAAGCGCGACATCGGCGTGCGCGGCGGACGCATCGCGGCCATCGGCGCGCTCGGCCCGGCCGATGCCGGCGAGATCGTCGATTGCACCGGCCTGCATGTGCTGCCGGGCGTTGTCGACAGCCAGGTCCATTTCCGCGAGCCGGGGCTGGAGCACAAGGAGGATCTCGAAACCGGCTCCCGCTCGGCCGTTCTGGGCGGCGTGACGGCGGTCTTCGAGATGCCCAACACCAATCCGCTGACCACCAGCGAGGAGGCGCTGGCCGACAAGGTGCGCCGCGCCACCGGCCGCATGCACTGCGATTTCGCCTTCTGGGTCGGCGGCACGCGCGAGAACGCCGATATCGTCGGCGAGCTGGAGCGCCTGCCGGGCGCCGCCGGCATCAAGGTGTTCATGGGCTCGTCCACCGGCAGCCTGCTGGTGGAGGACGACGAGGGCGTTGCCTCCGTTCTGCGCAATACCCGCCGCCGCGCCGCCTTTCATTCCGAGGACGAGTATCGCCTGCGCGAGCGTGCCGGCGAGCGCGTCGAGGGTGATCCGTCATCGCACCCGGTCTGGCGCGACGAGACCGCCGCCATGATGTGCACCGGGCGCCTTGTTCGCATCGCCCGCGAAACCCGCGCGCGCATCCACGTGCTGCACATCTCGACGGCGGAGGAGATCGCCTTCCTTCAGGATCACAAGGACGTCGCCACCTGCGAGGCCACGCCGCACCACCTGACGCTGACCGCCGACGATTACGAGCGTCTCGGCACGCTGATCCAGATGAACCCGCCGGTGCGCGCACCGCGCCACCGCGACGGTATCTGGCGCGGCGTGGAGCAGGGCGTCATCGACGTGCTCGGCTCCGACCACGCGCCGCACACGCTGGAGGAAAAGGCGAAATCCTATCCGGCCTCGCCGTCCGGCATGACCGGCGTGCAGACGCTGGTGCCGATCATGCTCGACCACGTGAATGCCGGCCGGCTGACGCTGGAGCGTTTCGTCGATCTCTCCTCGCACGGCCCCAACCGCATCTTCGGCATGGCGCGCAAGGGCCGCATCGCCGCCGGCTACGACGCCGACTTCACCATCGTCGATATGAAGCGCCGCGAGACCATCCGCAACGACCAGGCCGGATCGAAGGCGGGCTGGACGCCCTATGACGGCAAGGAAGTCACCGGCTGGCCGGTCGGCACCTTCGTCCGCGGCACCCGTGTCATGTGGGAAGGCGAGATCGTCGCGCCCGGCACCGGCGAGCCGGTGCTGTTCTCGGAGGCCCTACCGGCCTGAGCGTCTCCGGCGCAGTTCTTCCGCCAGCGTCCTGAGGCGTTTCTCGGCTTCCGCCGTCACCCCGCCGCGCGCGTGGTCCTCGCGCAGCGCCGTCTCGACGTCCTCGATCATCCGTTCCAGGTTGGCGCGCTTTCCCTCGCGCGCGTGGTAGCCGAACAGGTCGATCCACTCGTCGGTGAGATGGCCGACATGCATCAGCCTGTCGAAGAGGCCGTGCGGATTGCGCCCGCCGAACAGGATGCCGAAGGCCGCGACGACGAAGGATACCGGGCTGAGCACGAGGTCGCGCATGCCGTCGGCGAACAGCTTCAGCTGGAAGATGACGAGCCGCCGCAGCAGCGCGCCGCGCGAGCCCTCGTCCGTTCGTTCCGCCGGAGTGTCCGCCCGCGCCAGGCCATGCGCCTCGATTTCCATGTTTTCTCCCCCGAGAAGTTGTCCTGTTGCGGATATCGGTAGGAAGACGCCGGATTCCAAGAAAAACGGTCCGGAACGCGGCGTCTCTCAGTCTCCCGCCACGAAAAAGCGCCACTTTCCGTCCGGCGTGATGCCCGCCCGGAAGAAAATGTAGGCCCCGAAGGCGCGCATCTCCTCGTAGTCGCCGGAGGTGACCAGCTTGAACAGCTCGATCCTCTGCTTCGGCGTCAGGTCGTCCAGCGATGTCGCCGTGAAATAGGGCCAGACATAGATCTCGTTCGACGTGCCGGGATCGAATATCGCGTAGCCCGCCTCCAGCACTTCCAGCAGGATGGCGAGGATTTCGTGCCCCTCCGCGTCGCCCGACAGGCTGCGCAGGAAGTCGATCGGGTCGCCGTCGAGGTCGCCGAAGGTCAGCTGGGTCGTTTCCCCGTCCGCCTCGATGAGCGGGCGCAGCGCCTCGATGTCGGCGTTCCGCGCGGCCTGCATGATCGTCTCGCGCGTTTTCCGGACGGCGGGCGGCAAGTCCTCCACCGCGCCGCCAATGACCGGTTCCGCTGTCATGGAGGGGGTGGCCTCCGGCATGGCCAGGGGATTGTCGGGATCGTTGAACTGCGGCCGCTCGAACGGTTCCGGAAGCGGCACGGCGCCGGAGGGCGGCGGCGCGATGTCGACGCCCTGCGCAAGGGCGGCTGTCGGCGCGGCGGTCAGCAATGCCGCGATGGCCGTCGCGAATATCGGGCGGTTGCCGCGGAAAGGACTGAGCGTTCTTCGATGAGGCCGGGCATCGGGAAGTGGGGCAGGTCGCGTCATTTCCGTTCCAGCCGTCCCGAGCCTGTCATCTGTCGCTACTGTATGGACCGGTCCGGTGTGAATTCGCCGCGAAGGATGCGTTCGCGCAGCGTGTCGACAAGTGCCAGCGCCGCGTCCTCGCCGCGCTCGCGGATCGTCTCCTCGAGCGCCGTCGCGATTGCGGCGTCGGCGAGGATGTCGGATTCGATGCCTTCCATCGCGCCGTCGGCCCAGGCTTCGCTGTGGACTTCCATCGCCGCCATCCGCTTTTCATGGGCGATGATGTCGTCCATCTCGTTGATCGTTGCATCCATCGTGGTCAATTGAGGTGCGCCATTTTGAAACACCGGTTTACGTGCTGTTAACATATCAGGACTTGATCGCGAAACGAAAGCGCCAAGCTGCGAAACCGTTAATGCACGATTAAGCCGCGAGCATGTTCGCCTATTCGCCGTAGCGATTGTTGATCTCGCGCGTGAGGTCGCGGGCTTCCGCCATGTAGCGGTCGACGGCCTTCAGGGCCTGCTCGGTGCATGTCACGTAGACGCTGTCGAAGCTGCGATAGCCGCGGTTGAAGCGGGCGATGAGCTGCGCCCGGCGCAGCGGCTCGGGCTTTTCCACGCTGAGGAGCGTGTTCATCTGGTCCCGCCACTGGTTCGATTCCTCGCCGCAGAGATTGCGCAGGTAGTGGATGGAGCCCAGCACCTCGGCGAGCCGCATCAGCTTCTCGTCATAGGGAACCAGCGACGCCGCGCGCGCCCCGGGGAGGGCGGCGAGCAGCAGAGCAGCCACCATTGCCGTGAGGCGCAGACCTGATTTTGCCTTGGACACGACCGGGCATCTCCCGCGGATATGGGCTTGTTCGTTTCTGGGTTGCGGCGCGGTCATCCTGTTAGCTGAAATCGCTCTCCGGCGCCATATCGTCGTCGGCCCCGGCGATTTCCCGGGCCGTCTCGATCGTGCTGTCCGTCACGGGCAGGGCGGCCATGGCGTCGATGGAGAACCAGCCCGCCGCGTCGGCATCGTCGGCGGCCACCGGATCGCCATGCGCCCGGGCGCTGTGCACGGCCAGCACGAAGTGGTGCGGCATGTCGCCGTCGCTGCCGTCGCTCATCAGTTCGAACAGGCGGTGAAACCGGACCCGTTCCGCCGAAAGCCCGGTTTCCTCCCGCAACTCGCGAAGCACGGCCTGTTCCAGCGTTTCGCCGTAGTGCAACCGCCCGCCGGGAAAGGCCCACAGCCCCCTTGCCGGCGCGCGGCCGCGCTTCACCAACAGGAATTCGCCGGTCTCGGGGTTCCGCGCGGCGACGGATACGGCGATAAGGGGAGCAGGCGGATTGTCGGTCATGGCTCGGCGTCGTTCGGTTGCGCTTGCGCGTGCGCTTGTAGCATCGAACCGCGGGCCGGTGCAGGAAAAGGTGTTGATGATCGTTCGGCATTCAGCGTCAGGGCTGCCCGGTGCGCCATTCGGGAGCGTTGCCTGATGTGCGGCCGGTTCTCGCTTCTGCATTCGCCCGAGGCGGTGGCGGAATTCCTCGGTCTCGAGGGGCTGGAGGCGTTCCCGCCCCGCTACAACATCGCGCCGACCCAGCCGGTCCTCGCGGTCACGGCGGGCCCGCCGCGCGAGCCGGGCTCCAACCGCCCGGACCGCGAGGCGCACCTGGCGCGATGGGGTTTCCTTCCCTCCTGGGTGAAGGACCCGAAGGAGTTCCCGCTGCTGATCAACGCCCGCTCGGAGACGGCGGCGGCCAAGCCGTCCTTTCGCACCGCCATGCGCCATCGCCGCGCGCTGATCCCGGCATCGGGCTTCTACGAGTGGAAGCGCGACAAGGCCACCGGCCGGTCGCAGGCCTACTGGATACGCCCCGCCGGCGGCGGCCTCGTCGCCTTTGCCGGCCTCGCGGAAACCTGGAGCGCGCCGGAGGGAAGCGAACTGGACACTGTGGCGATCCTGACCACCCGGGCGTCGCGATCCATCGCCTCCATCCACGACCGCATGCCGGTGACGATCATGCCCGAGGACTTTTCCCGCTGGCTCGATTGCCGCACGCAGGAGCCGCGCCATGTCGCGGACCTGCTCGCGCCCGCGCCGGACGGCTTCTTCGAGGCGATTCCCGTCTCCGACAAGGTCAACAAGGTTTCCAACACCACGCCCGATATCCAGGAGCGCGTCGAGCCGAAGGACTTTGCAGCCGCGGCCGGATCGGATAGGAGCGGCAAATCGAAATCCCCGCCCGACGGCGGCCAGATGAAGCTATTCTGACAAACCCGCCATGTTCGCCACGCCAAACCTTGCCGCCGGCGCGTCCGGCTTCCTTCTCGGTGCGTCCCTGATCATCGCGATCGGCGCGCAGAACGCGTTCATCCTGCGCCAGGGGCTGATGCGCCGGCACGTTTTCGTGCTCTGCCTGGTATGCGCCCTGTCGGATGCCTTGCTGATCGCCGCTGGCGTCGGCGGTTTCGGATCGCTGGTGGCGTCGAGCGAAACCGCCATCGGCCTCGTGACCTGGGCCGGTTTCGCCTTTCTCACGGTCTACGGCCTGATCGCGCTGCGCCGCGCGTGGAAGCCCGGCGCTATGGTGGCGGCGGAGAGCGGCGGCGGCTCCCTCGGCGCCGCGCTGGCGGCCTGCCTGTCCTTCACCTTCCTCAATCCGCATGTCTATCTCGACACGGTCGTCCTGCTCGGCGGCATTTCCGGCGGCTATGCCGGCGCGGCGCGGCTCGCCTTCGGCATCGGCGCGGTGGCGGCGTCCTTCGTCTGGTTTTTCGGACTGGGCTACGGCGCGCGGCTGCTGGAACCGCTGTTCGCCAAGCCCTCGGCCTGGCGGGTGCTCGACCTGGTGATCGCCCTGGTGATGTTCGCGCTTGCCGCCAAGCTGGTACTCTGAGCGCCTTGTGGCCCCGAACGCGCCGCCCGGCCTTTCCCCTGGTCCGTGGGTCCGGCAGGGCGGCGCGACGGTCTGATGGGGGTCAGCGCGTCGCACACGTTCGGAGCCGCCTTTCTCAAGGCACCGGCCTTGTAGCGTGCTACGCGGGATTGTTCCCCCGGCAATATTGAAAAACTGGAGAATGATTGATGACGGGGCGCCGCCGGGTGGATTGCGGAGCGAATGGCTTGCCTTTGGCCGCGAGCCTTGCGATTGACAGGCGCGAAAACGGAAGACGCGCAAGATGACCGAGAAGACCGTGCTGACCCTCTACAACACGCTGACGCGAAAGAAGGAAACCTTCGAGCCGATCGACCCGGACAATGTCCGGATGTATGTCTGCGGCCCGACGGTCTACGACTACGCCCATATCGGCAACGCCCGCCCGGCCATCGTCTTCGACGTGCTGTTCCGCCTGCTGCGCCATCTCTATGGCGCCGATCACGTTACCTATGTCCGCAACATCACCGACGTCGACGACAAGATCAACGCCCGCGCCCTGCGCGATTACAGCGACGAGATCGATGCGGGGCGCATGAGCCTCAACGACGCGATCCGCGCGGTGACCGAAACGACGCTCGCCCAGTATGTCGAGGACGTGAAGGCGCTCGGCTGCCTGGAGCCGACGGTCCAGCCGCGTGCCACCGAGCACATCGACGGCATGATCGCCATGATCCGCACGCTCATCGACGGCGGCCATGCCTATGTCGCGTCGGGCCGCGAGGGCAGGGAGGTGCTGTTCGACGTCGCCTCCATGCCCGCCTATGGCGGCCTGTCGAAGCGCAAGCTGGACGAGCAGCAGGCCGGCGCCCGCATCGCGGTCGAGGCGCACAAGAAGAACCCGGCCGATTTCGTGCTGTGGAAGGAGTCGGACCCGGACGAGCCCGGCTGGGACGCGACCTTCGCCACGCCGGAAGGCGAGGTGACCATTCACGGCCGCCCCGGCTGGCACATCGAGTGCTCGGTGATGAGCGCGCATCACCTGGGCGATGTCTTCGACATTCACGGCGGCGGGCTGGACCTGATCTTCCCGCACCACGAGAACGAGATCGCCCAGTCCTGCTGCGCCCACGGCACCGAGCGCATGGCCAACTACTGGATGCACAACGGCTTTCTCCAGGTGGAGGGCCGGAAGATGTCCAAGTCCGAGGGCAACTTCTTCACCATCCACGAGCTGATGACGACGGAGAATTTCGGCGGCCGCAAGTGGCCCGGCGAGGTGCTGCGCCTCGCCATGCTGATGACCCATTACCGCGAGCCCATCGATTTCAGCGTCAGAAGGCTGGAGGAGGCGCAGAACATCTCGCTGAAGTTCAGGAATATATCTCGGCGCCATGCGCCGGAGGATGGAAAGGTTATTGCCAAGGTCGTTGATGCCCTGTGTGACGATCTGAACACGCCGAAAGCGGTCTCCATCCTTCTGCAGGGTGGAAGCAATGATGAGGATATAGCGGCAACGCTGGAATTTCTCGGGATTGCCGATCAGCGGCTGGTCAGTATCGCCCGGGAGTTTCGCGAGAAGCAGAGAACTGGAATCCGTGAATCGCTTCAGAAGTCTGTTCAAGCGGTCGAACTCGAGACGTTGGGCTTGGCCGAGGATGACTTGAAATCGCGAATCGAGAAGCGTCTCGCCTTCATCCGCGAGAAGAACTGGGCCGAGGCCGACCGCATCCGCGACGAGTTGCTGGAGCAGGGCATCCAGCTCAAGGACGGCAAGGACCCGGAGACCGGCGAGCGCGTCACGACCTGGGAAGTAAGGCGCTAGGCGAAGCGGGTGCGCGCGGTGGACAGGTTTCCGTTCCCCGCGCCGCCAACCCGTTGATTTTGCTGGGACCGTGCAAGTTCCCGCCGGCCGGTTCATCCACCGTTTCCGCCGCGCCCCTATCCTTCTTCCCGCCGCATGGTGCGGCGTGGAGGCAGGCGATGCAGTTCGACTGGGCACTGGCGATAGAGAGGAACCGCAGGGACCTGCTGCGCATCCTGCACGACCTCTTCGCGCTGGCCGGGCTGGATTTCGACGCGGCGCCCGCTGCCGCCGGCCATGATCCCGCCTCCGGTCCCCATGAAGCCGCCGAGGCGGACGCCGCTTCGTTCGCCGTTCCGTCGGTTCTCCCGGCCATCCTGCCGCGCTTCGCCGTTCTCCACATCCGCCGCATCCTGCGCTCCGCCGAGGCGGCCGTGCGACGCCTGATCGTCATTGCGGCAAGAGATGTGGAAGTAACCGTCCGCCATGCGCCTGCGCTGAAGGTGAACAAGGGGTGCGATGCCGGAGAAGCGCGCCCTTCCTTCTCCCCCGGCGAAACGCTTCGGGCGACGAACGCGCCATGCGGCGGGGTCGCCGGCCATGGGGCCGCCACCCCCGTCACCGTCACCATACGCCCCGAGCCGCCCGCGCCGACGGAAAAACCAGCCGCGTCCGCCCCGCAGCTCGTCCGCGTGCCGGTGAACCTGGGGCTGGCCAATCTCCGCATCATCCCCGATCACGAACCGGAGGAAGAGGAGAAGCCAGACGGGCCGGTGCCGCTCGGCCATGTTCCGGCCTTTCCGCTGGTCGACCCGCGCAAGCGCTTCGACTACCTGCATCCGCGCCGCCGCTACGCGCGGACCCGCCCGCGCATCCGCCTGCTGGGCGACAACCCGCTCCCGGTCTACATGCGCCAGCCGCCATTGCCGGAACATGGTCTGGCACTGCCGGGCGATCCGGTTCCCGCCGCGACCCTGCTGCGCCGCCTCATCGCGGTGCGCCGCGCGCTCGACAACCTCGACCGCGAGGCCCGCAGGCTCGCCCGCCACGAGGCGCGCGTCCGCCACCGCCCGCCGGACAGCCGCCGGGTGATCTACACCGTGCTGCGCCCCGGCCCGCCGCCGGGGTACCGGAAGCGGAACCGTCACGCCATCGACGAGGTTCTGAAGGAATGCCACCGCGTCGCGGTATGGGCGGAAAGGGAAGGGCCGCCGTGACGGGGGAAATGAAGGGAGATTCCGGCAACCCGCCTTCCGGCCGGAGGCGCGGGGCCGGTTGCGCGCGCCCCGTACTCCGCTAGGATCGATGCGCCGGGAAGCGCGTCCGGCAAACGGCGCGGGAACAGGAGAAGGCCCATGACCACCATTTCGGGCGGATGCCAGTGCGGGGCGGTCCGCTACCGCGTCGAAACCGAGCTGGAAAATCCGCACCTGTGCCATTGCCGCATGTGCCAGAAGGCGGCGGGCAACTACTTCATGCCGCTGGCCTCCGCCCCCCGCGGCAAGGTCGCGATAACCCGCGGCGAACCCGGCTGGTTCCGTTCCTCCGGCATCGTCCGGCGCGGCTTCTGCCGCGATTGCGGCACGCCGTTGTTCTTCGATCCCGTCGGGGAGGCGGATATCGCGGTGACGCTGGGCAGTCTCGACGATCCTTCGCGCTGCAAGCCGGTATCGGAGGATTCCGTGGAATCGCGCGTGCATTTCCTTGCCGCATGGGCGGACACGCGCCAGAAGGTGACGGAGGACGACTTTTCCGCAGCCGAGATCGAGGCCATCCGGGCCGGCAACCGCCAGCATCCCGATCGCGATACCGATGTCTGGCCGATGGAGGGAAACCGTGGCTGAACGCAACCCGCAAACGCAGATGCCGAAGTGGCTCCTCTACGGTCTGGTCGGCAAGGGCGTTCTGGTCGTTGTGATCGTGCTTGCGGTGCTGTACTACGCCGAAATCTTCTGACAGAGGGCAACCGCCGAACAGGCTAGACAGGTAAAATGACACGCGAACGCATCTATCTCTTCGACACGACATTGCGGGACGGGCAGCAGACGCCCGGCATCGACTTCTCGGTCGAGGACAAGATTGCGATCGCGCGGATGCTCGACGACTTCGGCATCGATTACGTCGAGGGCGGCTATCCGGGCGCCAACCCGACCGACACCGCCTTCTTCGAACGCAAGCGCACGAGCAACGCGAAATTCGTCGCCTTCGGCATGACCAAGCGGGCAGGGGTCTCGGTCTCCAACGATCCCGGCGTCGCCGCGCTCAATGCCTCGCAGTCGGATGCCGTCTGCTACGTCGCCAAGAGCTGGGACCTGCATGTGCGCGTGGCGCTCGGCTGCACCAACGAGGAGAATCTCGAATCCATCCGCCAGTCGGTCGAGGCGACCGCCGCCGCCGGCAAGGAGCCGATGGTCGATTGCGAGCATTTCTTCGACGGCTACAAGGCCAATCCGGAATATGCGCTTGCCTGCGCGAGAACGGCGTTCGACGCCGGCGCGCGCTGGATCGTGCTGTGCGACACCAATGGCGGCACCCAGCCCCACGAGGTTCGCGAGATCGTCGCCGCGGTGATCGCCGCCGGCGTGCCGGGCGACCGTCTCGGCATCCATGCCCACAACGACACGGAACAGGCCGTCGCCAACTCGCTGGCGGCCGTCGATGCCGGCGTGCGCCAGGTGCAGGGCACGCTGAACGGCATCGGCGAGCGCTGCGGCAACGCCAATCTCGTCACGCTCGCCGCCACCCTCGGCCTGAAGCCGGTCTGGTCGCGGCGCTTCGAGATCGGCATCTCGGAGGAGAAGCTGAAGGGGCTTACGCGCCTGTCGCGCTGGTTCGACGAGCTGCTCAACCGCTCGCCGGCCCAGCAGGCGCCCTATGTCGGCCTGTCCGCCTTCGCCACCAAGGCCGGCATCCACGCCTCGGCCCTGGTCAAGGATCCCTCGACCTACGAGCATGTCGAGCCGGAAAAGGTCGGCAATGTCCGCCACATCATGGTTTCCGACCAGGGCGGCAAGTCGAACTTCATCAACGAGCTGAACCGGCGCGGCATCAGTGTCGCGAAGGACGATCCGCGGCTCGACACGCTGGTATCCATCGTCAAGGAGCGCGAGGCCGGCGGCTATGCCTATGAGGGCGCCGACGCCAGTTTCGAGTTGCTGGCGCGCCGCACCCTCGGCGAGGTGCCGGAATTCTTCGAGGTCGTGGCCTTCCGTTCCATGGTCGAGCGCCGCCACAACGCGGTCGGCAAGGTCATCACCGTCGCCGAGGCGGTGGTCAAGGTGAATGTCGACGGCGAGGAGCGCATGTCGGTGGCCGAGAGCTCCAACGGCCCGGTCCACGCGCTGGACATGGCGCTGCGCAAGGACCTGGGCAAGTACCAGGCCGAGATCGCCGATCTCGAGCTGGTCGACTACAAGGTGCGCATCCTCAATGGCGGCACCGAGGCGATCACCCGGGTCCTGATCGAGTCGTCGGATGCCTCGGGGGCACGCTGGTGGACGGTCGGCGTGTCGGAGAACATCATAGACGCCTCCTTCGAGGCGCTGATGGATTCCATCACCTTCAAGCTGATGAAGAATCGCGGCCACGCCGGCCTGGCCGCGGCGGAGTAGCGCCCGGCCTTCGCCGGCAATTGTCACGGTGACAAACCGCCGATTGCCGGCGCGAGGATACCGGGTGTAGAGGGACCGGCCATGTCAAGGACCGCCGCCACCAGCAAGACGACCGATTCGACGCGCCAGGGCGAACCGCTTTCCGGCTTCGCCTTCGCGCTCGGTGCCTATCTGCTGTGGGGAGGACTGCCCTTCTACATGAAGGCGGTCGATCACATGCCTGCCTGGGAAGTTGTCGCCCACCGGGTCGTCTGGTCGGTGCCCGTCGCCGGCGTGATCATTCTCCTGCTTGGCCGCACCGCCGACCTGAAGGCCGCCTTCCGTTCGCCGCGGACCATCGCGCTGGCCGCGCTGACGGCCGGGCTGATCTCCGTCAACTGGGGTATCTATGTCTGGGCGATCTCCGTCGAGCGCACGCTTGAGACCGCGCTCGGCTATTACATAAACCCGCTGGTCAACGTCGTGCTCGGGGCGGTGTTCCTGGGCGAACGGTTCAGCCGCCTCCAGTTGGCGGCAATCGCGCTGGCCGTGATCGCCGTGGGTATCCTGACGGTGAAGGCGGGCGGTCTGCCATGGGTGTCGCTGGCGCTAGCGGGATCCTTCGGTCTCTATGGCTATCTGCGCAAGACGCTGCCCATCGGCCCGACGCAGGGTTTCATGCTCGAGGTCCTGCTGCTGTCGATTCCGGCCGTCGCGATCATCGGATGGATGGTGGCGAGCGGCACCAGCCATTTCGGCCAGGTCGGCGGGGCCCGCGATATCGGCCTGCTCATGCTGGCCGGTCCGGTGACGGCCGTTCCGCTGATCCTTTACGCCTTCGGGGCCGAGGCGCTGCGCTACGCGACCATCGGCATCCTGCAATATCTGGCGCCGACGCTGATCTTCCTGACCGCGGTCTTCGTGTTCGGCGAGCCGTTCTCGCACTGGCAGCTGATCGCCTTCATCTTCATCTGGTCGGCGCTGGTGCTCTACACCCTCTCGCTGTTCCGTCGTTAGAACTTCGCCGAGAACCCGGCCTCGACCGTGTGACCGCGGGCCGCGGCGCCGATCTCTCCGTGATAGTCCAGCGTCATCTGCGCCGTGCCGCTGACGGGGATATCGATGCCGGCATCGATGATCGCCATGTCGCGGCTCACCGGCACGCCGGCGATGGCGAAGGACGTGCCGCCGTCGAAGCGCATCGCCGTGACCGGCGTCGCGTCGCCCAAGGCGTGCCGCCATGCGATCCCGCCACGCACCCTGGCGGTCTTGCCGAAGACGTCCGGCATGTCCGTTTCCGCCCGCAGGCCGATCGTGGCGATGCCGAGGGTCTGCGATGTGGCGGCCGCCTCCAGCGCGGCGTCGCCGCCGCTTTCGGTGAAGCCATCGGAATGCTGGTGGACGAGCGCCAGTCCGGCATGGGGCTCGAAACGGATGGCGTTGCGGTCGAAGGCGCGGCCGATCTCTGCGAACAGCTGCGCCGTGGAGGAGCTGTAATCGGCTCCGGGCGTGTCGTTGAAGGCGCCGATGGAGACCGCCCGCGCGGTGCTGATCCGGTGCAACGCGTAGGCCGCCCCGAAGCGGTAGGAGAATGCGCCCGACTGCCCCCCGGCATAGGCGCCGGCATGGTAGCTGTCCGCCGAACCGGATGAGGTCCCGGCATTGAACGAGGTCGTGTCGTAGCCGGTGACGAAGCCGCCGCGCCAGCCGTTGGAGAGGTCGCTGTCCATCCCGGCGAGGAAACCGCCGGTTCGCCTTTCGTATCCCGCCGCGTTGCCGTCGCTGTCGTGCTCGCTCCATGCGCCGTGGGCCGTCATCCAGGCGGAGCGCCCGCCGGTCGGTCCCGCGCCGAAGGCGGCTGCCATCCGGTCGTTGACCGCGTCGCGCACGAGGCGGCTGTCGTCGATGAACATGCCGTTGGCCGTCGCGTGGATATCGCCCGACAGCGCGTCGAAGGCAGCGCGGGCGTCCGGCGCGCTCAGGAAGACCAGCGCGTCGTATGCGGCATTGCCGGCGCCGAGGCTGCCGATGCCTCCGGCTGTCGCGCGCTGGTTTGCCGTCCTTGCTACCGAGGCAAACCCGGTGGAGTTGCGCGTCAGCGTAAGGGTGACGCTGTTGGGGTCGTAGCCGAGCACCGCGTCGAGGAAAGCGAAGTCATCGGTCACCGAGCCGAAAGTGCCGACAACGCCGCCACCGCCGGTGATGATCGTGTAGGTGGTCGACAAGGCATAGGTCGAACCGTCATCGGTGCCGTTCTCCGCCGTGACATTGACCGTCGCGCCATTGTCGATGGTCACCGTGCCGGTCGCCGCGATCAGGTCCGAATTGCCGTCCCTGTCGACCTCGACGGCATAGGTGGAGCCTGCGGCAAATCCGAAATCGCCGGCGACATTCAGCGTGCCGATGGAATTGCCCGGGGCGATCGTGCTGCCGGCATTCGCGGTCACCGGGCCGACCGTGCCGGATCCGCCCAGCGAGCCGCCGTTCACCGTGATGGCGCCGGCATTGCCGTTGACGACCAGCGCGCCGGCCCCCGATTTTGTCAGCAGCACTCCGCCAAGTGTGCCCGTGACGGTGAGGGCGCTGTTGCCGGCGGTGTCGATCGCAATGCCGCCGACTTTCGGATCGATGTCGCCCGACAGCGTCCAGTCCGATCCGTCGGTCAGGCTGACGGCGCCCACCCCGCCGAAATCGGCATCCTCCATGCCGGACCCGTCGAGTTCCAGGCTGCCGTTTGATGTTCCCAGGTCCACGTCGCCGACAAGGGCGCTGCCGCTGAACATCCGCAGCGTATTACCGGAATTTTCCATGAAGATGGCGTAGTTCCGGGTCGTTCCGTCGCCGCTCAGACCGCCGGCGATTGTCCCGCGATTGACGATCTCCACGGCACCGAGGCCCGCGCCGACAAGGTGAATGCCGATGCCGCCCGCTCCGTCCGCACCGTCGTTCCCGCCGCCGCTTCCGGCCCCGCCCGCGCCGCCGTTGCCGCCTGCGACCACCGTGGACGAATCCGACAGTTCGGCGCGCGTCATCGCCGAGTTGATCAGGAAGCCGTCTCCGCCGTCGCCTGCGTCCCCGCCATCCGTGGGTGTCAGGTTGTAGGCCGTCGTGCCCCCGTCGCCACCGGCTCCTCCGGTATGGCTGTCGGCGCCGAAGGTCACCGTCGCGGGACCGGAGGTCTGTGCGGCGCCGCCGTCGGTGCCATCCCCGCCGGGGGTCGATACGACATCGATTGTCACCGGAATAACGGGGAAGAGCTCTGTAAGGGGAGAGCCGCTTGAATCGGAAAGTTCTATGCGTGTATTGACGTCCTCCGGCGTGATGCTGATCTTGTCGTTGATGCCGGTCGCCGTCGTCGTGGCTCGTATGCCGTCGACTGCTGCAATCTTTGCCGCAAGGTCCTGCAGCGTGTCGCCGGGATCGATCCGGATCGTGGCAACGAAGACACCGTCAACCTCGATGTCGAACTCGTCTCCGCCAAATATCCCGTCCAATGCCGTCAGATCGGTCGAGTCGAAATCGATCCCGTTCCGCCAACTGGTTTGGGTCGGCGTATCGTTGAGGCCGATGGATGCGCCATCGGTGCCGCTTGCCCCGACCACGGGCGCGGCGGCCGCAAGGGCCGGAAACAGGCAAGCCGCTGCAACGGACCCCATGGCGAGTCCGTATAGCGACTGGCGCACGGGCACGGCTTCGAGTCGAGCGTGCAACGACATGGTGGAATGCCGGTAGCGGCGTTCGTGAGCAGGAAAGTGTTTGCGTGTCATGTGTCGTGAAAGCTCTGGACCTTGTGGTCCTGGCTTGTTTCCTCCCCGGCAAGGAATTCCCTCCGGGTTCGGCCCCGGCCGGTCGCACTGTAGAAGCACGCGGGAGGTCCGCTATCCGTTTCCCGCAAAAGTAGAAGGAACGGGCGAACCGGCTGGGAAGTCAGGAAGCCAGCGTTTGCGACGGTCTCTCGCCGAAGAACATCCGGTAGTCCCGTGCGAAGCGGCCCAGATGCAGGAAGCCGAACCGCATTGCGGTCTCGGTGACGGTAGCGGTTTGCGCATCGGCACCGCGCAGCGCCTCGCGTACCCGGTTCAGCCGTACCCGTCGTAGATAGGCCGTCGGCGAAAGACCTGCATAGTCGAGGAAGGCATATTGCAGCGTGCGTTCCGACACGCCGAGTTCGCGGCAAATGTCGATCATGCCGGGCAGATGGTCGTCGTCCAGCCTGTCCATGATGAAGGCGCGCGCCGCGCGGCCGATATGCGGGGCACGCATGCGGGCGGAATGGGACAGGTCGGTCGCCGTGCCGGGCGGCACCGCTGTGGCGATCTGCATGACGGTGTCGAACAGGGTCTTTTGCAACTCTCCCGTTCGCGGCACGCTTCCGGCTTCGCCGTCAGCAATCCGCAGGCACAGGTCGACAGCCTCCCACATGGCCGCCTTTCGGGGCGTGTGCAGCCTGGCCACCTGCCGCGGCGCGTTTTCCCACCCTTCGGGATCGAGTATCCGCGCGGCCTGCAGGAACTCCTCCTGGTCGAACCGCACATAGGCGGTCTCGCTCTCGGGGGGAACATAGATGTCGTATTCGGTGTTATCCGGCAGGAAGAAGACGGTTTCGTTGTCGTCCTCGCGAATTTCGGAGAAACGGGTCTTCGCCAATCGGGAAACCGAGATGGTGCACGGTCCCTTTGGCATGGCGCCCAGCTTCTGTACCGCCGCCTCCTGGCGCTCGCGCACGATTTGCTGGGGACCGAGATCGAGAATGTCCAGTTGCGCGACGCGGTTGCCCTTGGTGAGCTGGTAGCATTCCATGGGAACCCAGGACTGGGCTGCTGCCTGAACAGCGGCGTCACGGGCTATGACAGACCGGAATTCCATGGCGCCCGCAAGGCTGCTTCCGTGCCCGTCTTCCTCAGGAGTAATGCCGCGCCCCGACCTCATGGTCCCCCCGTTTGCCTTCGCCACGGCACGGCATGCGCCGCGCCCGGGCAGCATAGGGAATTTCGGCTGAAATGGAAAAGCCTACAATCGTTCGATGATCTTCTCGTCGCCCCCGCCGTTCACGCGGGCGTCGAGGATGGCCGGGATGATCTCTTCCGCCGTGTCGACGATCAGCGGCTTGACACGGTGGCTGGTGTGGATGAACCCGGCCTCGCGCATGTGGTCGAGCAGGGTGGACAGCTGGTTCCAGAAGCCGTTGATATTGGCAAGAACGATCGGCTTGGTGTGCCGGCCGAGTTGTGCCCAAGTCATGACTTCGATGACCTCTTCCAGCGTGCCGATTCCGCCCGGCAGGGTCACGAAGGCATCCGATTCCTCGAACATGCGGTGCTTGCGCTCGTGCATGTCCTCGGTGACGATCAGCTCGTCGAGCGCGCCGAGCGCCTTCTCCGTCGCTTCCTTGTTCATCAGGAAGCGCGGAATGATTCCGGTCACCTTGCCGCCGGCGTCCATCGCGCCTTCGGCGACGGCGCCCATGATGCCTTTCGTGCCCCCGCCATAGACGAGGCGGAGCCCGGCCTCGCCGATCGCGCGACCGAGGGTTCGTCCCGCGGCGAGATGGTCAGGGTCGTTGCCGGGCGAGGAGCCGCAATACACGCAGACCGATGAAAGAGAATTGGAAGCCATGTCTCCTTTTGACATCCCCCAGCCGTCCGTCAAGGGGTAACCTGCAGCGAGGTGGGGATGCATGGCCAGCCGGCAACAACTGTTGTTGAGCGCAGCGACCGCGCGATGTTAAGAGTGTGGCGGAACGAGGGTGGCTATCAATGAAGAACAATACGATCGCGGCTTTGGCATTCGGCGCTCTTCTCGTGATCGTCGCGTTGCTGAGCACGCCGTTTGTTTCCGATCGGATCAACGGCATGTTCGGCAAGGACGAGGCGCCGGCGGAGCAGGTGGCCGAGGAACCGTCTGCCGGAGCGTCGACGGTCGAGGATGCGCCGGCGGAAACCGGCACGCCTGACGGCCAGTCCGTGACCGAAACCGCGGACCGCCCCGGGGCGGCGGAGCCGGCCGAGGCGGCAACTGCTGCCGGGGAGGGGGCCGGTGATGACGAAGATGCTGACACGTCGATGGCCTCGCTTCCGCAACAGGACGAGGTCGCCGGAACCGACGTCGTCGTGCCGACCTTCGGACTGCTTCGCGTCGAACCCGACGGTTCCACCGTGATCGCCGGCCAGGCGGGGCCGGGCGCGCGCATCGAGGTGCTCACCGGGGACAGGATGCTGGCCGGGACGATGGCGGAGTCCAACGGGGATTTCGTAGCCATTCTCGAGGAGCCGCTGGAGCCGGGCGACTACGAGATCGTGTTGCGTTCGACCGAGCCGGACGGTGACGTCGCGATGTCGACGGAGACCGCGATCATTTCCGTGCCGGATAAGGGCAGGGAAGGCGAGTTGCTGGCGCTTGTCGAACAGCCCGGCGAACCGTCCCGTCTGATCAACACGCCGAAGCCGGTCGCGCCACAGGCCGAAACGGAACCGGGCCAGGCGGCCGTCGACGCGCCGGAGGCGGCGCCGGACACTGCCGCCCCGCAGGACGCGGGATCGGAACCCGACACGGAAATGGCCGCAGCCGAGCCGCAGGGGAACGGGGGCGCCGCCACCGCGGCGCCGGGCGACATTCGGATAGATGCGGTCGAGATCGATGGCGATACCGTGTTCGTCGCCGGTTCGGCCCGGCCGGGCGCGCAGGTGCGCGTATACGCAAACGATATCCTGCTTGGCGATACGACTGCCGGGCCGAATGGCCGGTTTCTTGTCGAGGTCAAGGTCGATCTGCCGGTCGGGGACTACATCATCCGCGCCGACGTGATCAATTCCGTGACCGCGGACGTGGTCGCCCGGGCAGCCGTTCCCTTCACGCGCGAGGCAGGTGAGCGTGTGGCCGCTGTCGCGACGACTCCGGAAACGTCGCCGGAAGGCGGTACGGTAGAGGTTCCCCTGCCGTCCGCGGCACTGCCGGACGGTCCGCCGCCAGTGCCGGAAGGCGTCACGGTGACCGGCCAGTTGAAGCGTACGAACTCCTCCGTGATCATCCGCCGCGGCGACACGCTCTGGCACATCTCGCGCCGGATCTACGGTGAGGGCATTCGCTACACGACGATCTATCTGGCCAACGAGCAGCAGATCAAGGATCCGGACATGATCTGGCCGGGACAGATATTCACGCTGCCGGACAATCCCGACGGCTAGGAAATAGCCGGCACCGGCATTTCCTGTCGGGCGTATTGCGGCGGGCCCGTTTTCATCGTATATCGCCGATAAACGATGAAGGAGCAGTCATGACCTCGCCGCACATAGCCGATCGGCTGGCGGCCTTGTCTCATCCGGCCAGGTTGGCGATTCTCGATCACCTTGCGCGTCATGAGACATGTGCATGCGGCGATGTTGTAGAGTGCCTGCCGCTGGCCCAGTCCACCGTCTCCCAGCACCTCAAGGTGCTGCTGGAAGCGGGGCTGATCATCCAGGAACGCAATCGCCCGCGTTCGACATACCGCCTGAATCGCGAATCGCTGCGCGGCGTCTCGCGTGAACTCAACTCGATAGTGGAGCGATGCTGCGCCGACGGCTGCTGCGCTTCCGAGTAACCCTATAGGATCGATTTCTTGACCCAGAAGACGGTTTCAGCCGATAGCGGCTCCACGCTTCAGACAATCCGCAACCTGTGGCCGTACATTTGGCCCGTGGAACGCCCCGACCTGAAGCTGAGGGTGCTTTACGCGACCCTGTTTCTTGTCCTGTCCAAGCTCGTGCTCATGCTCGTGCCCTACGGGTTCAAGTGGGCCACCGACGCGCTCGACGGCGAACTGGTCGCACCGGACTGGATTCCGGCTCTCCTGGTTGCGCCTGCCATGCTGGTGGTGGCCTACAATTTCGCCCGCATCGCCCAGGCCGGGCTGAATCAGTTGCGCGATGCGCTGTTCGCCCGCGTCGGCCAGCATGCCGTCCGCCAGCTTGCCCACAAGACCTTCGTGCACATGCACGACCTGTCGCTTCGGTTCCATCTGGAGCGGCGCACGGGTGGCCTGTCGCGCATCATCGAGCGCGGCACCAAGGGGATCGAGTCCATTGTCCGCTTCACCATCCTGAACACGGCGCCGACGGTCCTCGAATTCGTTCTCGTCGCCATCATCTTCGGCTTCACCTATGGCCTGTCATACGTGCTCATCACGGCGGCGACGATCTACTTTTATTCCTGGTTCACGATCCGGGCGAGCGACTGGCGTATCCAGATACGCCGCGAAATGAACGACTCCGACACCGATGCCAACACCAAGGCGATCGACTCGCTGCTCAATTTCGAGACCGTGAAATATTTCGGCAACGAGGAAATGGAGGCACGTCGCTTCGATGGCGCCATGGCGGGTTATGAGCGTGCCGCCACAAAGGTGTGGACGTCGCTCGGCTGGCTCAATTTCGGTCAGGCGGTGATCTTCGGTGCCGGAATGCTGGCTATGATGTGGATGTCGGCCCGCGCGGTCCAGGCTGGCGAGCAGACGCTTGGCGACTTCGTGTTCATCAATGCCATGCTCATCCAGCTGTCGATCCCGCTCAATTTCATCGGGTTCATCTATCGCGAGATCCGCCAGGGCCTGACCGATATCGAGCAGATGTTCGATCTTCTCGATGTCGCTCCCGAGGTCGTGGACAAGCCGGATGCGACGGACCTCGTCGTGCGCGACGGTCACATCGTCTTCGACAACGTCAGGTTTGCCTACGATCCCGAGAGGCAGATCCTTCGGGGTATCAGTTTCACCGTGCCGGCGGGCAAGTCGATCGCCATTGTCGGGCCGTCCGGTGCCGGCAAATCGACGATTTCCCGGCTGCTGTATCGCTTCTACGACGTGCAGGACGGTTCGATCACCATCGACGGCCAGGACATCCGTGACGTGACGCAGAAGTCCCTTCGCGCTGCCATCGGCATGGTTCCGCAGGACACTGTGCTGTTCAACGACACCATCCGTTACAACATTCGCTACGGCCGTCCCGATGCCTCCGACGCTGAAGTCGAACAGGCGGCGGAACTTGCGCAGATCGGTGACTTCATCCGCTCGCTGCCCGACGGTTTCGATACCATGGTCGGCGAGCGCGGGCTGAAGCTCTCCGGAGGCGAGAAGCAGCGCGTCGCCATCGCGCGTACCATCCTGAAGGCGCCGCCGATCCAGGTGCTCGACGAGGCGACGTCCGCGCTCGATACCGCCACGGAGCAGGAAATCCAGCAGGCTCTCGATTTCGTCTCGAAAGGCCGCACGACGCTGGTGATCGCGCACCGCCTGTCCACGGTGATCGGCTGCGACGAGATCATCGTCCTCAAGGACGGCGAGATTGCCGAGCGCGGCACCCATGCCGAGCTGCTGGCGAAGAAGGGCCTCTACGAGCAGATGTGGGCACGCCAGTCCGAGGCGATCGAGGCCGAGCGGAAGCTCCGCGAGGCCCGCGAGACCGACGATATGGGCGTGATCGTGCGCAAGACGCCGTCGCTTCCGGGACTGACACCGGAAACCGACTGACGCCGGTCAGTTGCTTCCGAAGGCGATCACGGCGAGAATCAGGGCGGTGATTGCCGCAAGCGTTGCCGTCATTCCGATCAGGGCCATTCGCGGGCCCATGGCAGTCATGTCGCGTCGCGCCGCCGTCAGCGCGATATATTGGCCGGTAACGGAGGCCGCGGTCAGTACGGCGACTGCCACGATCTTCAGCCAGAACACGGTACCGAGGCCGGTCCAGCCGCCATGGATAGCGTGAACGAGGTAAATGCCGCTCAGCCACAGCAAAATGACCGCGCCGAAGCCGATGCGTCCGAGTGTCCTCTGGATGCCGCGCAGGACCGGCGCGGTATCGGGGCCCGCCCCTTTCGCCCTTGCGCCGACAAGCGCGGCGGCGATACCACCGCCGACCCCGGCAGTGAAACAGAGGAAGTGAATTATCTTGGCGATGACGATCATGGACGGTTTCTCCCCCGCGGTTCGATTTCTTTTCCGATGTGGTAACGTCGTCTGCCGTTGCAACTCTGACCATGGGGAATTGCGGTCCCGCATTGCCACGATGGTGTCTACAGCATAGATGAAGGCTCCCGACATGGAAGGGAAGGAGTGGCAGATTGAATCTGGCTGATACGATCAGGAATGCACTGGTACCCGTTCACCGCGAGGGCTGGCCCTATGTCGCGGCATTCGGGGCAGGTGCGATTGTTGCCGGCTGGCTCTGGGATCCGCTGTTCTGGATCGGCCTCGCCCTGACGGTCTGGTGCGCCTATTTCTTCCGCGATCCTCCGCGCGTGACGCCTGTTGACGACGATCTCGTCATCAGCCCCGCCGACGGAAAGGTCACCGCGGTCGGGCCGGCGGTGCCGCCTCAGGAACTGGGCCTCGGGGACCGCGAGATGACGCGCATCTCTATTTTCATGAATGTGTTCTCCGTGCACATCAATCGCGCGCCCGTGCGCGGAAAGGTCGTGACCGTTGCCTACCGGCCGGGCAGGTTTCTCAATGCCGAGCTGGACAAGGCGAGCGCCGAGAACGAGCGCAATGGTATTGTAATCGACAGCCCGCACGGTGCGACCGGGGTCGTCCAGATTGCCGGGCTGGTTGCGCGCCGCATACTGTGCTGGACGAAGCAGGAGGACGAGTTGGCAACGGGACAGCGTTTCGGGTTGATCCGTTTCGGTTCCAGGGTTGATGTCTATTTGCCGATTGGCGCGGTGCCGCGTGTCGCGATCGGGCAAACCGCAATAGCCGGTGAGACCGTGATTGCCGATTACAACGGCCGTTCCGAAACCTTTCTGACCAGGATGAGCTGAAGTGCCGATGGATTCCGAAGGTCCGTTTCCGCCTTTTGAGCCTGACGGCCCGGGCGAGGCCGGAGATGCCTCGAGGAATGGCAAGCGGCTGCGGGACATCCCGCTGCGTTTCGTCCTGCCGAACATCATAACGGTCCTTGCCATCTGCGCGGGAATGACCGGGGTGCGGCTGGCCTTGGAACATCGCTTCGACCATGCGGTGGCGATGGTGCTGCTGGCCGCCTTTCTGGACGGCGTCGACGGGCGGGTCGCACGGCTGGTCAAGGGGACGTCCAAGTTTGGTGCGCAGATGGACTCGCTTGCTGATATCGTGAATTTCGGGGTGGCTCCGGCACTCGTGCTCTATGCGTTCGTGCTCGACGAGGCGAGTTCTGTCGGCTGGATTGCCGCGCTCCTCTACGTGATCGCCTGCGGAATGCGGCTGGCCCGCTTCAACGTGATGATGGAGAGAAAGGACAGCCCGAAATGGCAAAGCGCCTATTTCACGGGCGTTCCCGCGCCGGCGGGCGCGCTGCTCGTTCTTCTGCCTGTCTATCTCGGCTTTCTCGGTATTACGCCGGGTCTGTATTACGCGTCGGCGGTTTCCTTCTACACGATCCTGGTCGCTTTCCTGCTCGTGTCGAACCTGCCGGTATGGTCCGGAAAGACGCTCGGCGCGCGGATACCGCGCGGCTCGGTAATCCCGTTGATACTCGGCGTGGTGCTTTATGTCGCGATGCTGGCCACATTCACCTGGCAGACCTTGACGGTCTCGGTGATTGCATACCTCGCGTTCCTGCCGTTCAGCTTGCGCATGTGGCGCCGTCAGGCGGCCTTGGAGAAGGCCGGGGCAGATAGAGACTGACCGGCCTCAGGCCGCCCTGTTCTTTTTCTTCCTGCCGATTCCGAGTTTCTTCGCAATCCAGCTCTCGGTTTTCGCATAGTCGATCTTGCCCGTGCCGAGTACCGGTATGTCGGGAAAGGGAACGATCTCCGACGGGATCATCAGCTCGGTTGCGCCCGCCTGCTTGCCATATTCGAGGATTTCCTTCTTGTCGGGATCAGCCTTTGTGGTCGCAAGAACGATGCGTTCGCCCTTGCGCCGGTCCGGCACGGAAACGGCGGCGTGCCGGTCCTCGGGCCACAGCGCTTGCACCATCATTTCGACGGCGCCAAGGGAGACCATTTCGCCGGCGATCTTTGCGAAGCGCTTGGCGCGACCCCGAACGGTGACATAGCCCTCGCGATCGACGGAAACGATGTCTCCCGAGTCATGCCAGCCGTCGGGAAGCGGTTGCAGTTCGCCGGGCCGATCCGACTTTAGATATCCGATCATGACATTCGGGCCGCGAACCCATAGGCGACCGCCATCATTGACCCCGGGGACTGCCTCGATCCGGATCGAGATGCCCGGGAACAGGCGGCCGACGGAACCCGGTCGCTCATGGGTGGACGTGTTCGCGGCAACGACCGGGGCCGCTTCCGTCATGCCGTAGCCTTCAAGGACCCTGCAGCCGAACCGTTCGGCGTAAAGTTCGCGCGTTTGCGGCTTGACGGCTTCGGCACCGGCCACGACGAACCGCAGGCTGGAGAAATCCGTATCCTTTGCCGTACGCGCATATCCCGTCAGGAATGTATCGGTGCCGAACATGATCGAGGGACGCACCCGGGCCGCAGCCGCGGGAATGAGCTTGTAGTGAAGCGGCGAGGGATAGAGGAAAAGCCGGACCCCGTAGAGCAGTGGCAATATCGTGCCGCCGGTCAGGCCGAAGGAGTGGAAGACAGGCAGTACATTGAACAGGGTATCTTCGACGGAAATGGAGAAACGCGATTCCGCCTGTGCCGCATTGGCATGAATGTTGCGATGGGAGAGAACGACACCTTTCGGCGTGCCTTCGGAGCCCGAGGTGAACAGGATGACTGCGGGATCGTCGGCCTCGACGGGGACCAGCGGTCGTTTCCAGCTCAGGGCCGCCAGCAGTTTCTCCCCCACGCCGACTGAATCGCGCAGGTCTTCGAGCCAGACGATCTTCGTGCCATTTGCCTCGATCGCGTCGATCAGCGGCTGCAACTCGGCTTTCTCGACAAAGGTGCGCGACGACAGGACGGTATCGATCCGTGCGGTCCTGATCGCCGAGACGACATTGGCCGGACCGGCCGAATAGTTGAGCATAGCCGCAACCCGGCCGGCGGACTGCAGCGCAAGGAAGGTTACGACGACGCCATTCGCGTTCGGCAGCAGCACGCCCATCGGCTCGCCGGGTTTCGACATGGCCAGAAAGCGCTTTCCGAGAACACGCGCACCGACCAGCATTCGCCTGTAGGTCAGCGATCCCGTCACCGTGTCCTCGAGTATCACGCGGCCCGGACCGTAGGTCTTTGCCGCCTCCACGAAGGCGCGGAACAGGCCGAGCGACGTGTCTGCGGTATCCGTGCGTACCAGCGCCATGCGGTCGAACAATGCGTTGACGCGGGTTGTGAATTCGCGACCCGCCCGCTCCCTGAGAGCATCCAGCGTAGCGGCGGGCAGGGCGTGGACGCTCAGCGCGGGAAACAGCCGCCGCGGCGCCTTGGATGCCGGGGTAAAGGACGACGGCAGGAAGCGGGCATTCTTCAGGTGCAGGGGCACGACCTTCGCATTCGACTTGCGCGCCAGCAGCGCGACGGCGCGGTACAGGCGAAAGCCGGCCGGGTCAGGCTCGACGCTATCGGGCAGATACACCGCCAGTTCGCCGTTCCCCTTCAGGTGGCGGACCAGCCGCCGGTTGGCGATCATGTGTTCCTTGTCGAAAACGACGGACCGGGCCAGCGACCGGAAAGTTTGCACCAGCCAGCTGCCGGCCGAGGCGGGATCAAGTACATGCAGCGTGGTGTCGGGCAGCAGCGCAAGGTAGATGGCGGGATCGAGCCGCGATTGCTCGCAGATGACGTAGATCACGGGTCCCTGACCGGCCCGGATGCGCCGGATCCGGTGGGTGTCGATCCGGTAGAGAACCTTGAGCGGCGCAAGGTGAATTGCCTGCCGGAAGCCGATTCCGGTGGCGTTCATTTCCAGGAGTGCGACGACGACCAGCCCGAGGGCCAGTATCGCCATGCACGAGGCGAAGACCAGTGCCATATGCTCCTCCCGAGAGCGTCCTGACGGACTTCTCGTTTCATCTGGCGGAGACGATACCGTTTCGGTACGTCAGGTCAAAGTGTATATGCGGGCAGGGGCTGCGCCGTACCGGTCCTTCGATCGCGGCGCTCCTCTCACTCGGGCAGCCGGTATTCTCGCCATTCGAGGGACCGAACGTCCCATATCATTCCGGTCTGCGTCACGTCCGGGCCGGCAAGCGGGACGATCTTTGCCGCCACCTCGTCGGGTGCGGGAAGGATGGCGGGATCCTCGCCCGGCATCGCCTGGGCGCGCATGCGCGTGCGCGTCGGCCCCGGATTGACGCTGTTGATTCGCAGGGCCGTGTTCCGGGTCTCGGCCGCCCATGCCCGTGCCAGTGCCTCGACGGCAGCCTTGGACGCGGCATAGACGCCCCAGAACGGTTTGCCGCCATGCGCCGCGCCGGATGACATCATGATGGCACGGCCCCCATCCGCCTTCCGCAGCAGCGGATCGGTCGTGCGGATCAGCCGCCAGGTCGCGGTGACATTGATCGACATGACCTGTTCGAAGTCCTTGGCCTTGACGTGCCCGATGGGAGAGATCGGCCCGAGGATGCCGGCATTGGCGACCAGGATGTCGAGCTTGCCCCACCGCTCGTGAATGACGCCGCCGAGGCGGTCGATGCCCTCGAGATCGGTCAGGTCGAGCGGAACGAGCGTGGCCTGTCCGCCCTTCGCCTTGATCTCGTCGTCGAGTTCCTCGAGCGCGCCAGGCGTGCGTGCGACGGCTATCACGTGCGCGCCGAGCGCGGCCATTTGCAGCGCGATCTCGCGGCCGATGCCGCGGGATGCTCCGGTCACGAGTGCGAGACGGCCGGTCAGGTCGGGAGTCATGTCCATGGAAAGGGCTCTTTGCGGATCAGTTGCCTGTTGCGAGGATCGACAGCTGGCGCACATTGTCTGTGCCGTCGCGATCGTGCAGCCGGGTCGGGTAGGCACCGGTGAAACAGGCGTCGCAGTATTGCGGCTGCTCCGTGTCGCGGGCATTCTCGCCGACCGCGCGATAGAGACCGTCGATCGAGAGGAAACCGAGGGAATCCACGCGGATGAATTCCGCCATCTCCTCGACGCTCATGCGCGAGGCGAGCAGCTTGTTGGTCTCCGGCGTATCGACGCCGTAGTAGCAGGAGGAGATGGTCGGCGGGGAGGCGATGCGCATGTGCACTTCCTTCGCGCCGGCCTCGCGCACCATCTGTACGATTTTCTGGCTGGTCGTGCCGCGGACGATGGAGTCGTCGACTAGGATGACGCGCTTTCCCTCGATCGAGCGGCGGTTGGCATTGTGTTTCAGCTTCACGCCCATGTGCCGGATCGAGTCCGTCGGCTGGATGAATGTGCGTCCGACATAGTGGTTGCGGATGATGCCGAGCTCGAAGGGCAGTTCGGCTTCCTGCGCGTAGCCTATGGCCGCCGGCACGCCGGAATCGGGAACGGGTACCACGATGTCGGCCTCGACCGGCATTTCGCGGGCCAGTTCGATTCCGATGTTCTTGCGCGCCTCGTAGACATTGCTGCCCTCGATCTGGCTGTCCGGGCGCGCGAAATAGACATACTCGAAAATGCAGAACCGGGGCTTCTGCTGCTCGAACGGGAAGTGGCTTTCAAGCCCCTTGTCGGTGATGACGACGACTTCGCCCGGCTTGACGTCACGCACGAAGCGGGCGCCCATGATGTCGAGCGCGCAGGTCTCGGATGCGAGTATCCATGACCCGTCGAGGTCGCCAAGAACCAGCGGCCGGATGCCGAGAGGATCGCGGCAACCGATCATCTTCTTGGAGGAAAGGGCGACGAAGGAATACGCGCCTTCCAGCCGCTTCACCGCATCGATGAACTTGGAAAGCAGGTCGTTTTCCGGGCTGACGGCGACGAGATGCAGCAGAGTCTCGGTATCGGATGTCGACGAGAAGATCGAGCCGGACCGCTGCAATTCGCGCTGCACGGTCATCGCGTTTGTGATGTTGCCGTTGTGCGCGATCGCCAGGCCGCCGGATTCCAGTTCCGCGAAGAACGGTTGGACGTTGCGCAGGCCCGATCCGCCGGTGGTCGAGTAGCGGGTGTGGCCGATGGCGCGGTCGCCGGAAAGGCGGGCGATGACGGAGGGCTTGGTGAAATTGTCGCCGATCAGGCCGACGTGACGTTCGACGTGGAACTGCGATCCGTCGAAGGTGACGATGCCGGCGGCTTCCTGGCCGCGGTGCTGCAAGGCATGCAGGCCGAGGGCAACGAAGGAGGCGGCGTCGACGCGGCCGAATATGCCGAACACGCCGCATTCGTCGTGGAAGTGGTCGTCGGCCTCTGCCCTGGTATGTTCGATCTCGTTCATGCGTCGGTGCCGTCCGTTTCGCCGCCCGGCAGGTACTCGTCGAGGTCCTCGGGCAGCATGTTGACAAGGCTTTGCGCCAGCGAATCCAGAAACGGTTTCGACTTCGCGCCATCGATCCATGCGATCTCGCGTCCTCCGATGAAGAAGCCGAGGAACCAGAGTGCCACCGCCGCGATCAATATACCGCGTGCCGCGCCGAACACGAAACCGAGCGTTCGGTCGAGCGGCCCGATGCGGCTGTCGATGATCATGTCTGCGATGCGCATGGTGATAAGGGTCACGATAATCAGCACGACCAGGAAAATGATGCCGCCGGAGATCAGCTTGGCGATCAGTTCGTTGTCGACATAGGGCTGAACATAGGGCACGCCCAGTCCGTAGAACTTGATTGCGGCGACGGCCGCGGCCGCCCATGAGACGATCGACAGCACCTCGCGCGAGAATCCGCGCACCATGGCGAGCACCGCCGATACCAGTGTCAGTCCCAGAAACAGGCCGTCAAGCAGGGTAATTGGCATGTAAGGTATTCTCCGGAAAAGGCGCGCCTGGTTCTGTCATCGCCTGCTGTGTTTCCCCTCGCGGCGCATGCCGCTTCAATAGTCTTCCCCGTCGCGCTCGCGAGTCAAAATCTTTCCGCCGGCTATGCGGGCCACGAGTTCCGGCAGATCCGCGATCTCCGCGGAATTCCGGCGGCTGGCCTCCGGTACATCCTGGCTGCCCTTCGGCATGACGGCGGACTTGAAACCCAGCTTTTCGGCCTCTTTCAGACGTTGCGCGGCATGCGCGACCGGCCTGATCGCACCCGACAGGCTGACTTCGCCGAAATAGACGCAATCGGTCGGCAGGGCAAGCCCGGCAAGCGAGGACACGAGTGCGGCGGAAACCGCGACGTCGGCGGCGGGTTCCGAGATGCGGTATCCGCCGGCCACGTTTAGATAGACGTCGTGCTGGCCGAGGCGAACGCCGCAATGAGCCTCCAGCACGGCGATGATCATGGAAAGGCGTGCCGAATCCCAGCCGACCACGGCGCGCCGCGGCGTGCCGAGAGAGGAGGGGGCGACGAGCGCCTGAATCTCGACCAGTACCGGCCGCGTACCTTCCATGCCGGCGAAAACCGCCGCGCCCGGCGCGCTCTCGTTGCGCTCGCCGAGAAACAGTTCCGACGGATTGGCGACCTCGCGCAGCCCGTCGGAGGTCATCTCGAAGACGCCGATTTCGTCGGTCGGTCCGAAACGGTTCTTCACCGTCCGCAGGATCCGGTAGTGATGGCCGCCTTCGCCCTCGAAATAGAGCACGCCGTCCACCATGTGCTCGACCACGCGCGGTCCTGCGATCTGGCCTTCCTTGGTGACGTGGCCGACCAGTATGACGGCCGCGCCGGTGGACTTGGCGTAGCGGATCATGGCCTGCGAGGCCGAGCGCACCTGTGTCACGGTGCCGGGCGCGGACTCTGCTGCGTCGGTCCACAGTGTTTGCACGGAGTCGAGAATGACCAGGTCAGGCCTGCGCTCCTGTGCCAGTGTCGCGAGAATGTCCTCGACATTGGTCTCGGCTGCCAGTTTCACGTCGGTGTCGGCGGCGCCGAGCCGCTGTGCGCGCAATCTCACCTGGGCGACAGCTTCTTCGCCGGAAACGTAGATGATCCGGTGGCCCCGGCGCGCCAGCGCGGCGGCGGCCTGCATCAGCAGGGTCGACTTGCCAATTCCCGGATCGCCGCCGACCAGCAGCGCCGATCCCCGCACGATCCCGCCGCCCGTCACCCGGTCGAGTTCGGAAATGCCCGAAAGAATTCGTGGCGCGTCCTCGATTTCCCCGGACAATGTGGTGAGCGTGACCGCGCGCCCCTTGCGCTGTGGTTGCTTGCCAGGGCCGCCGCCGATCCCGCCGGTCGGGTCTTCTTCGATGATGGTGTTCCATTCGCCGCAGGCATCGCACCGCCCGCCCCATCGTGCATGCACCGTGCCGCAGTTCTGGCAGACGAATTGTACGCGGGCCTTTGCCAATTGTCAGTTCTCGTCGGCGTTCATGTAGCGTCGCTCATAGCGGTCGCCGAGGCTGGTGAGAAGCTCGTAGCCTATGGTCCCCGCAGCTCTGGCCGCCTCATCCAAAGGAATATTCGGCCCTATCAACTCGATCCAGCCATTCTCGAGCGCGTCCTGCGGCACGTCGGTCACGTCGAACAGTGTCAGGTCCATCGTGATGCGGCCGATCAGCGGCACGCGTCGTCCGCCGATGAAACCGTATTGGCCTTCCGGCAGCACCGATCGTATCGGCACGCCGACCCGCGATCCGGAGCGCGGGTATCCGTCGGCATAGCCGACCGAGACGACGGCTATGCGCGTGTCGCGCGTGAGCGTCTGCGCTGCGCCATAGGAGACGGTTTCTCCCTTCGAGGCCTGGCGAACCTGGACGATGCGCGCGTCGAGAGAGATCACGGGTCGCATGGGCGTGCTGCCGTCCGCTGCGGCGCTGCCGCCGTACAGTGCTATTCCCGGTCGGGTCAGGTCGAACAGGTAGTCACGTCCGAGGAAAATGCCTGCGGAATTGGCAAGGCTTGAATCGACGTCCGAGAAAGCCTCGGCAACCCGTTGAAATGATTCGCGTTGTCTCTCGTTCATCGGGTGCCCGGGCTCGTCCCCGCAGGCGAGATGGCTCATGATGAGGACAAGTGAGACCATGTGCTCGGCCATGTTCCGCTGGCGAAAGGCAAGCGCCTCCTCGACCGTCAGGCCGAGCCGGTTCATGCCGGTGTCGACGCCGATGGCGCAGGGACGGTGAAGGCCGCGTCGGCTGCAATGGCGTGACCACAATTCGATTTCGCCGAGACTGCTGAGGACCGGGATCAGGTTGGCCTCGATGAAGGTGGCTGCCGACATTTCGTGGACGCCGTTGAGAACGAAGATGTCCGCTCTCGGCGCAGCCTTGCGCAGCGCGATGCCTTCCTCTGGAAGCGCGACGAAGAAGGTGTCGCATCCCTCGTTCAGCAAGGCGGGAACCACCTGCGCGATGCCGAGTCCGTAGGCATCGGCCTTGACGACCGCCGCGCAATTCGCAGGTCGGGAACGGTCGGCCAGATCGCGCCAGTTCGCGGCCAGCGCGGTGAGGTCGATCGTCAGGCGTCCGCCAGCGAGCCGTGGGTCCGCGCCGGTCTGTACGAGTTTCATCGGTATGTCCGCCCGGGCCGTCGGCTTACTCGAACCGTTCCGGCAAACGGTCGTCGAAGGCGAGGTCGGAGAAGCGGGTGTACTCGGCGTGGAAGGCAAGCGGCACCGTTCCGGTGGGGCCGTGGCGCTGCTTCGCGATGATGACCTCGGCCTTGCCCATCGCTTCGGCCATCTCGCCTTCCCACGCGATGTATTCCTCGGTGCCCGGCTTCGGCTCCTTGTTCTTCAGATAGTACTCCTCGCGATAGACGAACAGCACCACGTCGGCGTCCTGCTCGATGGAACCGGATTCGCGAAGGTCGGACAGCTGCGGCCGCTTGTCATCGCGGCTTTCGACCTGGCGGGAAAGCTGCGACAGGGCGATGATCGGGACGTTGAGTTCCTTCGCCAGCGCCTTGAGGCCGGTCGTGATCTCCGTGATTTCCTGCACGCGGTTCTGCGAGGCCTTCGCCGAAGAGCCCGTCATCAGCTGCACGTAGTCGATCACCATGACATCGAGCCCGCGTTGACGCTTCAGGCGCCGCGCGCGTGCCGCAAGCTGTGCGATCGAGATGCCGCCCGTCTGGTCGATGAAGAGCGGGATCTTCTGCATCATGTTGGAGCAGGCGACCAGTTTTTCGAAATCGGCCTCGGTGATTTCGCCGCGACGGATTTTCGAGGATGAGATTTCCGTCTGCTCGGAAATGATACGCGTGGCGAGCTGTTCAGCCGACATTTCCAGCGAATAGAAGCCGACGACACCGCCGTCGACGGCCTTGATGGAACCGTCCGACTGTTGCTCGCCCTTGAATGCATTCGCGATGTTGAAGGCGATGTTCGTGGCAAGCGACGTCTTGCCCATGCCCGGACGGCCGGCAAGGATGATCAGGTCGGAGGGCTGGAGCCCGCCCATGCGCAGGTCGAGCGAATGGATGCCGGTAGAAATGCCGGACAGGTGGCCTTCGCGCTGGAACGCGGCATTGGCCATGTCGATGGCCGTCCGGACTGCGTCCGTAAAGGGCTGGAATCCGCCGTCGTACCGTCCGGTCTCCGCCAGTTCGAATAGCCGGCGCTCGGCATCCTCGATCTGGTGTTGAGGACTCATTTCGACCGGAGCGTCATAGGCGATGTTGACCATGTCCTCGCCGATGCCGATCAGGGAGCGCCGCGTCGCGAGGTCGTAGATCGCGCGGCCGTAGTCCTCGGCGTTGATGATGGTCACGGCCTCGGCGGCCAGGCGCGCGAGATACTGCGCGACCGTGATTTCGCCGACCTTCTCGTCGGCGGGCAGAAACGTCTTGATCGTGACCGGGTTGGAGATCTTGCCCATGCGGATCTGGTCGGCGGCAACCGCATAGATCTGCCGGTGCAACGGCTCGTAGAAGTGCTCCGGTTTCAGAAAGTCCGAAACCCGGTAGAAGGCGTCGTTGTTGACGAGAATGGCACCCAGAAGCGCCTGCTCTGCCTCGATGTTGTTCGGCGCTTCGCGGTATAGTTCGTTTCCCTGATTGCCGTCATCGAATTTGAGGGCTGCGTCAGCCATTGGTGTCTCCTGCGTGCGGCTCACCTATACCCCCCGGCGGACGTGGCAACAGCCCCGAATTGAACGAATAGCCAACTCGGGGCCTTTCACGCCCGTGATTCACAGCCGGTGCATAATTCCGCGAAAATTTTTTTTCTGCTTGACCTTTTAGATGATTCGCGGGCCGCTTGGCGATCAGCTTACGGCCTTCATCTTGCCGCGTCTCTGCGTGCCGGCACGGTCGAGATCGGTGATGTAGTCGCGGGTTCTCGGGACCGACAGCTTGTCGCGGGCAAGCTGCAGCTGGAACACCACCATGTCCTGGTATCGGAACGCCGCTTCCGATGCCGCGAGGTAGAACTCCCACATCCGGGCAAAGCGCTCGTCATAGAGGGCGACGGCTTCGTCGCGGCGCGCCATGAACCGTTCGCGCCAGTGTTTCAGCGTTTCAGCATAGTGGTCGGTGAGCACTTCCACGTCGGTGACATGCAGGCCGCTTGTTTCCACGGAGCGCATGATTTCGGAAAGGGCCGGGATGTACCCGCCGGGGAAGATGTACTTGCGGATGAAGGGCGAGGTGGCATCCGGTGGTCCCGTGCGCCCGATGGTGTGCAGCACCATCACGCCTTCGTCCTCGAGCAGCGAATAGGCCTTGTCGAAGAATTCGCCGTAGTGATTGACCCCGACATGTTCGAACATGCCGACCGAGACGATGCGGTCGAACCGGCCGTTCACGTCGCGGTAGTCGATGAGATCGAAGTTCACGCGTTCGCCAAGCTTCTCGGCTTCCGCCCGTTCCCGCGACAGTGCCAGCTGCTCGTCGGACAGGGTCACGCCCCGGACACGTGCCCCGTAGTCGCGGGCGAGCGTCAGCCCGAGACCGCCCCAGCCGGACCCAATGTCGAGCACCCGCATTCCCTCGTCCAGCAGCAGCTTGGCGGCTATGTGGCGCTTCTTCGCGATCTGCGCCTGTTCGAGCGTCAGGTCCGGTTTGGGAAAGTAGCCGCAGGAATACTGGCGGTCGGCGTCGAGGAACAGGTCGTACAGGCGGCGCGAGAGGTCGTAGTGATGCTTGACGTTCGTGCGCGAGCGCCATTTCGGGTTGAACTGGTGCAACCGGCGCATCAGGTAGCGCAGCTTGTCCGTCGGCAGGATCGGATGAAGTTCCTGGCCGGGCGCCGATGTCTTGCCCGAATAGATCACCTTCAGGAACGTTGCCGGGTCGCCTTCGACAAAGGTGAGTTCGCCGTCCATGTACGCTTCCGGCACACCGGGGTCCGGCGCGACGACTATTCGCCAGAGGGCCGTCCAGCTGTTGATGCTCACGTGAACGGTCTCGCCGTTCCCGTCACCGTAGCTGCGGGTCTCCTTGTTCGGACAGGTGATGGTGAGGGTCCCGCGAAGGTCCAACCTGTCCAGGAACCGGTTCAGTAACTCCAGGATCGCTGCCAGCATCGTCTTCGTCCGATTTTGGCAACTATTGGAGGGGATTTCTGCCCCGCGAGTCAAGACGGCCCCGGTCGCCAGGACCGGGGCCGCACCTGAATGCCGGCATTCGGCTTCCTGATCGCGATCAGGAAGCGTCTTCCTCTTCGCCGTTGCCTTCTTCCGCCGCATCCTCGGCGGTCGAGGCGTCTTCCTCGAAGAGGTCTTCGGATTCCTCGAAGGTCTGGAGCTGGGCATCCTCGTCGATGCCATAGATGGCTTCTGCCGAAGTCAGGTCTTCGCCTGCGGCCTGGCGTTCCGCCTCGTCGGTCGAGCGCGCGACGTTCAGGACAACCTTGGTTTCGACTTCGGGGTGAAGGACGATTTCGACCTCATGCAGGCCGATGGCCTTGATCGGGTTCTTCAGGTCGACCTGGTTGCGCGAGACCTCGAAGCCCTCGGTGGTGAGGATTTCGGCGATGTCGCGGGTCGACACGGAGCCGTAGAGCTGACCGGTTTCGCCGGCCGAACGCACGACGATGAAGGTCTTGCCGTTAAGGCCCTCGGCGACCTTTTCCGCCGCCGACTTGCGTTCGGCGTTGCGAGCCTCGATCTCGGCGCGTTCGGCCTCGAAGCGGGCACGGTTGGCGTCGTTGGCGCGCAGCGCCCGGCCGGTCGGCAGCAGGTAGTTGCGGGCAAAGCCGTCCTTCACGGTCACTTCGTCGCCGATCTGTCCGAGCTTGGCGATGCGCTCAAGTAGTATGACTTGCATTTGCTGGTTCCTTTCAGTCCGTAAGTCGTGGGGATTGTGGTGATGCGTTGAGCGGCGTCAGCGGAACGTGCCGTCCCGTGCTGAACAGCCCGACGATGAAGAAGAACAGTGCCGGCAGGCCGATCACGACGACGCTGAAATAGACCAGGAAGAGGATGATCGGACGTGCGGGATTGTTCCGCAACCGGGAATGGATGACGGCGAATCCGGCAACGAGAAAGCCTGCGGCGAGCGCGCCGGCGAAGCTGCTGCCGACATAGCCGGCGGGTCCGGGCATGAAGCTGACGAGAATGGCGATCGCCAGGCCCGCTATCGCGATGCGGGGCATCCGCAGGCCGAGCCGCCAGTCATCCTTCGGGCGCCTGACGAGGCCGGATTTTCTTGCAATGGCCAGCGTTATGTAGACCGAGAGGGTCAGCGACAGCATCCACATGAAGGACTGGGCTGGCGGGACCCATGTTTCCAGGAATGTGCGGAGGCTCTCCCGGCCTTCCGGGCTGAAGGCGATCTCGGGATTGGTCAGGTAAAACCGGGCAATGATCTCGTCCGCGAGCTGGGCGGCGACGGCCGGGCCGAAACCCACGATGATGCCGACCACGCTGTAGGCGACCCCGGTGAAAAGGGCGAGCGCGAACAGGACGTCGGCAAGCGGATACCAGGCCAGCGCATCCCGTGGACCGCCGATCTCTTCCGCCGGGCGGGCGAGGTTGAGCCAGTAGCCGCTGGCGCATGCGGGGGCGGCGATGGAGAGTGCGACGGGGACCGCGACCAGTCCGGCGGAAAAGGCGAGCGTGCCGGCAATCGCGACGAAGGTGCCGACCAGTGCCGCCTTCAACCCGAAGCCGAGGCTGACCAGCATCAGCGGGACGGGCGAGAGGAAGAACAGGATGACGGAAAGCGCGGAGCCGCTGATCAGGCCGAGACACAACAATGTTGTCGCCGCGCCTGCGAGCACGCCGATGCCAATGGTTTGTGGTGTCAGTTGAGATTGCATATTGAAGCGCTGTCCTGCCGGTTCAAGCAGTTAGAGGCGATACGGTAGTCGCCCCAACTCGGGATTTCATTGTTGCAGCCGCGCCCGACGCGGTTGCGGAAAACCGGCCGGGGAGACCCCGGCCGGGAAGGATCACTTCACCACGTAGGGGAGCAGGCCCAGGAAACGGGCGCGCTTGATGGCCTTGGCCAGCTCGCGCTGCTTCTTCTGGCTGACCGCCGTGATGCGGGACGGAACGATCTTGCCGCGCTCGGAAATGTAGCGCTGCAGCAGACGCACGTCCTTGTAGTCGATCTTCGGCGCATTGGCGCCCGAGAACGGGCAGGTCTTGCGGCGGCGATGGAAAGGACGGCGAGTCGGGATCTGATTGATATCAACCATTACTGGGCTCCCTGCTCACGTTCGGGGCGTTCTTCGCGGTCACGGCGCGGCGGACGGTCGTCGCGATCGCCACGACGCGGCCGGTCGTCGCGATCGTTGCGCCGCATCATTGCCGACGGCCCTTCTTCCAGCTCGTCGACGCGGATCGTCATGTAGCGCAGGATATCCTCGTGGATGCGCATCTGGCGCTCCATTTCCTGCACGGCATTGGCCGGTGCGTCGATGTTCATCAACGCGAAATGCGCCTTGCGGTTCTTCTTGATGCGGTACTGGAGCGACTTCAGGCCCCAGTTCTCCACCTTTTCCACCTTGCCGCCATGCTCCTCAAGGATGCCCTTGAAGTGTTCAACAAGCTCGTCGGCCTGCTGGGACGAGATGTCCTGGCGTGCAAGGAACACGTGCTCGTAATAAGCCATGGTTTCTTGCCTTTCGATTCTCTTCCATCCACCGGTTAGCGGCTAAGCCTCTGCGACTGTCCCGGACCTCGTGGACGAGGGAGAGAAAGGCGCTTCGAACTTGACGGGTCGAGAGCGGAGACACCGGAGGCGCAAGCCTTGTGGCCTGGCTATGGCAAACAGCCATCCTCCGTTCAGCCCCCAGCTGACCGGCAGATGGCGCGCTTATACAGGTTTTGATGCAAAGGGCAAGGCCCGTTTCAGCCGAAAAGGGCGCACATGTAAGCGCCATAGCAGACCAGCAGGCCCAGTGCGATCGGCCGGCCGATCGTCCGCCCGGCAACCAGGATTACCGCGAAAACGAGGCTGGCGCCCAGCATGACGGGGACGTCGAATCGGGCGAAGTTCTCTGCCACGCCGACGGGCGTGACGACGGCCGTGATGCCGAGGATGCCGAGAATGTTGAAGATGTTGGAACCGACGACATTGCCTATCGCGATATCCGATTGCCGGCGGAAGGCGGCAACCAGCGATGTTGCCAGCTCCGGCAGGCTTGTGCCGACGGCAACGATCGTCAGGCCGATCACCGCTTCCGTGATGCCGAATGCGCGCGCCATTCCGGCCGCGCCGCGGATCATGGCTTCGGCGCCGAGGAAGAGGACGGCCAGGCCGGCGACAAGATAGATAGCCGTCCAGATGCTTGAAATGTCCGGGGTCTCTTCGAGTTCGCCCGTGTCGCCCGCCTTTTTGCCTGCGATGTATGAAACGGCGAGATAGGTAGCGAGAAATGTTACCATGAGAAGCCCGCTGGGACGGCCGATCTGTGCGAACTGGACCAGGGTCAGCGCCACCAGTGCCACGCAGACCATGACGACGGCGTCGCGTTTGACCGCGTTATCCCATTGCGTCATCGGGGACACGAGAGCGGACAGACCGATGATGAGCAGGATGTTGGCGGTGTTCGATCCGACAACGTTGCCCAGGGCGATGTCGGCCTGGTCGGCCAGCGCCGCGCGCAGGGAAACGAGCAGCTCCGGCATGGATGTGCCGAAGCCGACGACGGTCAGGGAGATGATCAGCGTCGGCAGCCCCAGGCGAGCCGCAAGTGCGACCGCGCCGCGTACGAGCCATTCGCCGCCGGCAAAAAGCGCGAGAAGTCCCACGGCGACAAGTGCGATATCGATCAGCATGGTTGCCCCGGTACATCGTTTCGCCGGATCCGGTCCGGCGCGGATCGCCATAACAAGGATTTTCCGGCGTAAGTAAAGCGTGACGCGCGGGAAGATATGGCCGAAGGGATCGAGGGGCCTGTCAGGCCCGTTACGAAGTTCGCCTCCGGCCATTCGGACGAAGGTGCGGTTAGCCGGCGGCGCGTCCCGCGGCCCGGCCCGAGAAGATGCAGCCGCCGAGGAACGTGCCTTCCAGTGCGTTGTAGCCGTGATAACCGCCCCCGCCGAAACCGGCGGCCTCGCCTGCGGCATAGAGGCCGTCGATCGGCTGGCCGTCGGCTCCCAGCGCCTGGGAATCGAGATTCGTGTGCAGCCCGCCCAGCGTCTTTCGGGTGATGATGTGCAGCCTCACCGCGATCAGCGGACCATTGGCCGGGTCGAGGAACTTGTGGGGCTTGGCCGTTCGGACCAGCTTGTCGCCGAGATAGGCGCGCGCGCCGTGTATCGCCGTCACCTGCGCGTCCTTTGAGTAGGGATTGTCGATTTGTGCGTCGCGCGCCTCGATTTGCGCGCGGATATGCGCCGGGTCGAGCAGCTTCTCGCCGGCAAGGGCGTTCATGGCGGCCACCAGCTCATCCAGTGTGTCTCGAACGATGAAATCCTCGCCGTGCCGCTTGAAAGCCTCGACCGCGTCGGTGGCGCCCTTGCCGAGTCGCTGTTTCAACACCTCCTTCCACTTGCCCGACGTGAAGTCGGGATTCTGTTCGGAGCCCGACAGCGCGAATTCCTTCTCGATGACCTTTTGCGTCAGGATGAACCAGGAGTGGTCGTGTCCCGTGCCGCGCAGGTATCTCAGCGTCGACAGCGTGTCGAAGCCCGGCAGGCAGGGGGGCGGCAGCCGGTTGCCTTTGGCGTCGAACCACATGGAGGAGGGGCCGGGCAGGATGCGGATGCCGTGTTCCGGCCAGATGGGTGCCCAGTTCTTCACGCCTTCCGTGTAGTGCCACATGCGGTCCTCGTTGATCGTTGCCGCGCCCGCTTCGCGCGCGATGCCGATCATCTTGCCGTCCACGTGGAAGGGGACGCCCGAGATCATGTGCCCGGGCGGTGAGCCGAGCCGGTCACGGGGCCAGGCCTTGCGGACGAGTTCCAGGTTCCCGCCGATGCCGCCCGAGGTGACAATTATGTTTTCGGCCCGGAAGCTGAATTCGCCCGCAACGTCGCGATTGCTCCTCTCGCCGCGTGCGACGCTGGTTGGCGCGAGGATGTCGCCCGAGATGCCCGCTATCCTGCCCGCCTTCTTGTCTATGGCGGTAACGCGGTGCCGAAAGGCGAATCTGATGCGACCGGCTGCTTCGTGGGCGCGGACGCGGTCGATGAACGGTTTCAGCACGCCCGGCCCGGTCCCCCAGGTGATGTGGAACCGGGGAACCGAGTTTCCGTGTCCGGTTGCGAAGGCGCCGCCGCGCTCGGCCCAGCCGACGACCGGGAACCAGCGCATTCCCATGCCGGACAGCCAGGGACGCATTTCGCCCGCGGCGAAATCCAGATAGGCTTCGGCCCACTGCCTGGGCCAGTGATCCTCCTCCCGATCGAACTGCGCCGAGCCCATCCAGTCGATTCGGGCCAGTTCGAGGCTGTCCTTGATGCGCATGCGCCGCTGTTCCGGCGTGTCGACCATGAAAAGTCCGCCCAGCGACCAGAATGCCTGGCCTCCGAGAAACTGTTCGCCTTCCTGGTCGACGATCAGGGTTTTCTTGCCGCGATCGCCAAGCTCGGCTGCTGCGACGAGTCCTGCAAGGCCTCCGCCGACCACAATAACGTCATAACTGTCGTCCAAACGAGCCTCCCCTTTTCCTCTTGCCGACATGATACAGGGGAGGTGGTGCCATGCAATCGCGACGTCACGGAACGGCCCGGCGGGCTTGACAGCGCGGAAAGCATTGACCAAACGGGCGCGACTTTGAAAAGAGGCCGTTATGACGACAGCATTCACCTTTCCGGGGCAGGGCAGCCAGGTTGTTGGCATGGGCAGGGAACTCGCCGAGACTTTTGCCGAGGCCCGGGATGTCTTCGCGGAGGTCGACGAGGCGCTTGGGGAAAAGCTTTCCACAATTATGTGGGACGGTCCCGAGGAGGCGTTGACGCTCACCGCCAACGCGCAACCGGCGCTGATGGCGGTTTCTATGGCCGTGGTCCGTGTTCTGGAGGCTCAGGGCTACCGTCTTGCCGACGAGGTCTCCTACGTTGCGGGCCATTCGCTGGGTGAATATTCCGCCCATTGTGCAGCGGGGACATTCTCGCTTGCCGATACCGCGCGCCTTCTGCGCATTCGCGGCAATGCCATGCAGGCCGCTGTTCCGGTCGGCGAGGGGGCGATGGCAGCGATCATCGGTCTCGACCAGGCAGACGTGGAGGCGGTGTGCGACGCTGCCGCCGGCGAAAGCGGCGGTGTCTGCCAGATTGCCAACGACAATGGCGGCGGTCAGCTGGTGATCTCCGGCTCAAAGGCAGCCGTAGAGCGCGCCGCCGAGCTTGCCTCGGAAAAGGGGGCGAAGCGTGCGCTGATGCTTCCGGTGTCCGCGCCGTTCCATTCGGCCCTGATGGGCCCGGCGGCCGACGCGATGCGCGAGGCGCTGGCGGAGGTTGCGATCAACCGCCCCTCCGTGCCGGTTGTTGCCAATGTCACGGTGGCGCCGGTGACCGAGCCCGAAGACATCGCCGCCCGTCTCGTCGAGCAGGTTACCGGTCAGGTGCGTTGGCGGGAGACTGTCGCGTGGTTTGCGGACTCCGGCGTCACGCAACTCGTCGAGGCGGGAACCGGCAAGGTTCTGACCGGGCTTGCCCGCCGGATCGACAAGACACTGGCCGGCGTTGCCATCGGCGCGCCTGCCGATATAGAAGCGTTCCTTCAGGCGAACGCCTGACCTGTAACCGGAAGGACGACGACATGTTTGAACTGACCGGCCGCAAGGCACTGGTAACGGGTGCATCCGGCGGCATCGGCGAGGCGATTGCCCGCGTGCTGCATTCCCAGGGCGCCGTTGTGGGGCTGCATGGTACCCGCCGCGAGAAACTTGAGGCCTTGGCCGGCGATCTCGGCGAACGCGTTCATGTTTTCCCTGCCAATCTCGCGGATCGCGACGCCGTCAAGGCGCTGGGTGAGGAAGCCGAAGAAAAGCTCGAGGGTGTCGATATTCTGGTGAACAATGCCGGCATTACCAGGGACGGCCTTTTCGTCCGCATGTCGGACGATGACTGGGACAGCGTTCTCGAGATAAACCTGACGTCGGTGTTCAGGCTTACGCGTCAGCTTGCCCATCCGATGATGCGCCGCCGCTACGGCCGCATCGTCAACATTTCCTCCGTGGTGGGTGTTACCGGCAATCCCGGTCAGGCGAACTACTGCGCATCCAAGGCCGGAATGATCGGCTTCTCCAAGTCGCTTGCACAGGAAATCGCGTCGCGCAACGTGACCGTGAACTGCGTCGCGCCGGGCTTCATCGAAAGCGCGATGACGGACAAGCTCAACGACAAGCAGAAGGATGCGATCATGGGCGCCATTCCCATGAAGCGCATGGGTACCGGCGCCGAAGTCGCCGCTTCCGTGGCGTTTCTGGCCTCGGAGGAAGCCGCCTACGTCACGGGGCAGACGATTCACGTCAACGGCGGAATGGCAATGATCTAAAGGCGTTTTGGCGCCTTTCCGGGTGAACAAAGTTGTCCCAAAAGCATTCTTGCGACTTGATTAGCCCGAACCTTGAAGATAACCACAATCTGAAAACTCCAAAGTCGAGGGAAACCGACATGAGCGACATCGCAGAACGGGTCAAGAAGATCGTTGTTGAACATTTGGGCGTCGATGCCGAGAAGGTGAATGAAGGTGCAAGCTTCATTGACGACCTTGGCGCCGACAGCCTTGATACCGTCGAACTGGTGATGGCGTTCGAAGAGGAGTTCGGTGTCGAAATCCCCGACGATGCGGCCGAGACCATCCTGACAGTCGGCGACGCCGTGAAATTCATTGAAAAAGCCAACGCCTGATCGGCGCATTGGCACTAACACGCCGGCACCCGTGCCGGCGTTTTCAGGTGTAAGGGCATGACTTTGCGGCGCGTTGTCGTAACCGGCATCGGCATGGTTTCCCCTTTGGGGGCAAGTGCCGAGCATACTTGGAAGCGGATCCTCGCGGGCGAGAGCGGAGCGGGGCGCGTTACCGAATTCGATGTAAGTGATCTGCCGGCGCAGATCGCGTGCCGGATTCCGGTCGGCGACGGTTCCGAAGGCACGTTCAATCCGGACGACTGGATGGAGCCGAAGGAACAGCGCAAGGTCGATCCGTTCATCGTCTATTCCATTGCCGCTGCCGATCAGGCGCTGGAGGATGCCGGCTGGCATCCCGAAACGGACGAGGACCAGTGCACCACCGGCGTACTCGTCGGTTCGGGCATCGGCGGCATCGAGGGAATTGTCGAGGCTGGCTATACCTTGCGCGATCGCGGTCCGCGCCGCGTTTCGCCTTTCTTCATCCCGGGGCGCCTGATCAACCTGGCCAGCGGCCAGATTTCCATTCGCCACAAGCTGCGTGGTCCGAACCATGCCGTCGTGACGGCCTGCTCGACCGGTGCGCATGCCATTGGCGATGCGAGCAGACTGATTGCGCTCGGCGACGCCGACGTGATGGTGGCCGGCGGCACGGAGTCTCCGATCAGCCGCATCTCGCTTGCCGGTTTTGCCGCCTGCAAGGCCTTGTCGACCGCGCGAAACGACGATCCCAAGGCGGCATCGCGGCCATATGACCGCGACCGCGACGGCTTCGTCATGGGCGAGGGAGCGGGCGTTGTAGTGCTCGAGGAACTGGAGCATGCCAAGGCACGCGGCGCGAGGATCTATGCCGAGGTGATCGGTTATGGCCTGTCCGGCGACGCCTACCACATCACGGCGCCGTCCGAGGATGGCGAAGGTGCCGAACGCTGCATGAGGGCCGCACTGAAGCGCGCGGGCATAGAGGCATCTGATATCGACTACATCAATGCGCACGGCACTTCGACCATGGCCGACTCGATCGAACTGGCCGCCGTCGAGCGCGTGGTGGGCAATGCCGCGAGCAAGGTCTCGATGTCGTCGACCAAATCGTCCATCGGCCATCTGCTTGGTGCCGCCGGCGCGGTAGAGGCGATATTCTGTCTCCTCGCAATTCGCGACAATGTCGCGCCTCCCACGATCAATCTGGACAATCCGGATGTCGAGACCGCGATCGACCTTGTTCCGAACGTCAAGCGCGAACGCGAAATCGATATCGCGCTGTCGAATTCGTTCGGATTTGGCGGAACGAATGCATCGCTGGTCCTGCGCCGTTATCGTGCATGACCGGCATTGCAAGTTTCTGCCATAATGGTTGTTCTACGGTGACCGCCACCGGCTCGCGCTTCATGTTGCCGGACAGGGAACCGGCATTTGGCTGATCAGTCGGCCGCGCGGGGCCTCCGCGCCGGCAGACGTTGAAAATGGGGCCTCGATCGTGAGTACCGAACACCAATTTGGGCGTAGGCAGGCGTCGCCGGGGAACGGCGGCGCTGCACCTTCCGATCGCAAGGGACGCATGATCCTGCAGTCGCCGCGCCAGGCGCTGCGCCCGGAGGCTGCGGTTGCGCCGCCGCCGCGCCGCAGGGCGAGAGCCGCGCGAAGCCGGGTGGTCGTGTTCCTGAACTTTCTGCTGACGCTGCTGATCCTGTCGCTTGTCGCTGTCGGCGGGGCAATCTACTACGGCAAGTCCCGCTTCGAGGAACCGGGGCCGCTTGTCGCTGCGGTGACCTATACGATTCCCATTGGATCGAATATCAGCCAGATAGCGCAAAGGCTGGAGAGCCGGGGCATCGTTTCCAACGCCCGCATCTTCGAGGCGGGTGTGCGCGTTCACGGCCACGAGAACGACTTCAAGGCCGGGGAGTACGAGTTCAAGGCGCGTGCCTCCATGAAGGACGTCATGGATATGCTCGTGTCCGGAAAGGCCATCCTGCACCCGCTCACCATCATCGAAGGCATGACCGTGGCGCAGGCACTGAAGCGCATCGAGGAGAACGAAATCCTGGTGGGCGACATGCCGGAGGAGCTTCCACCCGAGGGAATGCTTGTCGCCGACACGCAGAAATTCTCCCGCGGCACGACGCGCGCGGAGATCATTGCCACGATGGTTGCCCAGCAGAAGGCGATCATCGAGGAGATCTGGGCGAACCGCAGTCCGGATTTGCCGTTGAAGGATATCAACGAGTTCGTCACTCTCGCATCCATTGTCGAGAAGGAGACCGGAGTGCCCGGCGAGCGTTCTCGCGTTGCGGCCGTGTTCATCAATCGTCTGAAGAAGGGCATGCGGCTGCAGTCCGACCCGACGATCATCTACGGCCTGTTCGGTGGCGAGGGCAAGCCGGCCGACCGGCCGATATACCAGTCGGACATCGACAAGAAGACGCCATACAATACCTATCAGATCGACGGACTGCCGCCCGGGCCGATCGCGATTCCGGGCCGTGCGGCGCTCGAGGCGGTTGCCAATCCGTCCGTGACCGACGATCTCTATTTCGTTGCCGACGGTACCGGTGGGCACGTGTTTGCCAAGACGCTGGAAGAGCACAATGCGAACGTGCGGCGCTGGCGCGCGATAGAGAAGCAGCGCGCCGAGGAGGCGGCCGGCGGGGACGGGCAGGAGTAGCCCGTTGGCGTCCGGCCATTTGATGAGGGGGACGACATGACCGCGGTGCAGAGCATGACCGGATTTGCCAGCGCGGCGCGCAGCGTGGGAGGTCTCGAGATTGCCTGCGACATCCGGTCTGTCAACAACAAGGGACTCGACATCCGGCTGCGTCTGCCGGCGGGGCTCGAGGCGCTGGAGCCCCCGATCAAGAAGCTGGTCGGCGAGCATGTCGCCCGCGGCAGCATCCAGATTACCGTGACCGCCAGGATGGCGGCGGAAGAGACCGCGGCGGGCATCGACGAGGTGCGGTTTCGCGCCCTGGCCGAGGCCGCGACGCGGCTGGCGCGGGAGTGTTCCGTCAATCCGCCGACGGCCGACGGCCTGCTGGCCGTTCGCGGCATGGTGATGGCCGACGAGCCCGACGGCCGCGTCGATCCCGAAAGTGCAGGCGATACCTGCATGGAAACCGTTCGCGAGGCGCTGGCGGGGCTCGTGGAGGCGCGCAGCCATGAAGGCGAGGCACTGCGCAAGGTCCTGTCCGCCCACGTGTCGGAGATCGCACGCCTGACCGGGCTGGCCGAATCCGATCCTTCGAGCCAGCCCGATGCGATCCACGCCCGGCTCGGGGAGCAGGTCGGCAGGCTGCTGGAGGCCTCCGCTTCTTTCGACGAGGCACGGCTCCATGCCGAGGCGGCGCTGCTGGCGACCAAGGCGGATATCCGGGAGGAGATCGACCGGCTGAAGGCGCATGTCGACGCCGCGCGCGCCCTGCTGGCCGGTGGCGGGGCGATCGGCCGCAAGCTCGACTTTCTCGCCCAGGAATTCAACCGCGAGACCAACACGATCTGCTCGAAATCCGCTTCCTCCGCACTGACCGCGATCGGCCTTGAATTGAAGTCCGCGATCGAGCAATTCCGCGAGCAGGTCCAGAACCTTCAGTAGGCGCCCCATGACCGACAAGCACAGTTCCGAACTTCCGTCTGACCGTATCCAGCGCCGCGGGCTCATGCTGGTGCTGTCGTCGCCCTCGGGCGCGGGGAAGTCCACCATCGCGCGCAACCTGCTCGAGACTGACTCGGGCCTTGAGCTTTCGGTCAGCGTGACCACGCGCCAGCGCCGTCCGAGCGAGATCGACGGGGTTCATTACCATTTCCTGTCGAAACGCGATTTCGAGCGCCTGCGTGACGGTGACGATTTGCTCGAGTGGGCCGAGGTGCACGGCAACTACTATGGTTCGCCCCGCGAGCCGGTGGAACGGGCGATGGCCGAGGGCCGGGACATATTGTTCGACATCGACTGGCAGGGCGCCCACCAGTTGGTCGACAAGATGCGCGCCGACGTCGTCTCGATATTCGTGCTGCCGCCGTCGATGGCGGAGCTGAAGACGCGGCTGCACCGCCGCGCGGAGGATGACGAGGATACGATCAGCAAACGCTTGCGAAATGCGGCGACTGAGATCGAGCAGTGGCGGACCTATGACTACGTGATCGTCAATGACGATCTCGACCGGGCCTTCGGTGCCGTACAGGCCATAGTCAGGGCGGAGCGGCTGCGGCGCGACCGCCGTCCGGGTCTGTTCGAATTCGTCGACGGGCTCCTTCGCGAGGAAATCTAGACGCGCGTATTCGCCAACCGGCAGAATTCCTCGATCGACAGTGTCTCGGCCCGGCGCGTACCGTCGATGCCGGCGGCATCGAGAAGTGTCTGGCCGCCGAGCGGCTTCAGGCTCTGGCGCAGCATCTTGCGGCGTTGGCCGAAGGCGTGCTGCGTCACCAGCGACAGGCGTTTGCCGTCTGCGGGGAGGGGATCCGAGCGCGGCACGAGGTGGACCACCGAGGAGGTGACCTTCGGCGGCGGCCAGAATGCCTGCGGCGGAACGTCGAACCGGATCTCCGCGCGCGTGCGCCAGCCGGCCAGCACCCCGAGTCGTCCATAGGCGCTGTCACCCGCGGCGGCGACGATCCGCTCGGCGACCTCGCGCTGGAACATCAGGGTCAACGATTCAAAATAGGGCGGCCATGGCTCCGCCTCCAGCCAGCCGACGAGAAGCTGCGTGCCGACATTGTAGGGCAGGTTGGCGACGATCTTGACCGGCCCCTTGTTCGCCAGCGCGGTGAAATCGGTTTTCAGAGCATCGCCTTGGATGATCTCGATACGGCCGGGATAGTGCGCCGCAATTTCCTCTAGCGCGGGCAGACAGCGGTCGTCACGCTCGATGACGACGACCTTGTGGGCACCGTGCATCAGCAGCGCTCGAGTCAGCCCGCCCGGTCCGGGGCCGACCTCGATGACAGTATGTTTCTCCATGCTTCCCGCCGCGCGTGCAATGCGTCCCGTCAGGTTGAGGTCCAGCAAGAAATTTTGGCCGAGCGCCTTCTTCGTCGCCAGCCCGTGCCGCTCCACGACGGCGCGCAGCGGGGGTAGGCCGTCGACGGCGAGTTTATCGGAATCGGTTTCGGTCACGCGGTTTTCGTCCGGCTTTCGTGTTCGGCCATAATTGCCGCCATGCGCAGGGCCGCCATGAAACTGTCGGGCAACGCTTTCCCGCTGCCCGCGATTTCGAATGCCGTGCCGTGGTCCGGCGATGTTCTGATGAAGGGCAATCCCAGCGTGACGTTGACACTGTCGTCGAAGCCGAGCGCCTTGGCCGGGATGAGCGCCTGGTCATGATACATGCAGATCGCCGCGTCGTAGGTTTCACGAGCGCGATCGTGGAACATGGTGTCGGCGGGCAGCGGACCCCGGGCGGCGATGCCTTCCGCCCGCAGCGCTTCTACCGCGGGCTGCACGATGTCTTCATCTTCGCGGCCCAGTGCGCCGCCTTCTCCGGCATGCGGATTTAGCCCGGCGAGTGCCAGTCGGGGCTCCGCTATACCGAAGCGGTGTTCCAGGTCGCCGGCGACGATCCGGCAGGTTTCGACAATCAGGTCGGTCGTCAGTGTGTCGAAGACTGCGCGCAAGGGAATGTGGATCGTCACAGGAACCGCGCGCAGCTTCGGTCCCGCCAGCATCATGACCGGCATGGTTCGCCGCCCGAAGTGCTGTTCCGCGAGCGCGGCGAGATACTCGGTATGGCCCGGATAACCGAAGCCCGCCTCGTAGAGCGGCTTTTTTGCGATTGGCGCGGTGACGACACCTGCCGCGCGACCGGCGATGACATCCGCAACGGCGCGGTCGATGGACTCGACGATTCCCGGTGCGTTGATCCTGTCCGGCACTCCGGCCGGGTGTGCGAGACGGTTCCTGAGAGGGACGACGGGCAGGGCGTCCGGATAGAGAGCGACGGCTTCTCCGGGCGAACAGACGGCCACCGGCACATCAAGGTCGAGAAGCCCGGCCCGCGTTTTCATCTGGTCGGGGTCGCCAAGCACGTAGAAGGCCGGCAAGCCGGTCTCGCGGCGCCGAAGCCAGCTCGTGAGTATCACATCCGGGCCGATGCCCGCGGGATCACCGGTGGTGGCCGCCAAGGGCCGTGGCGCTGCGGCTGTCATCGCAGTTCAGTGTCGCCCGCTCAGCGCCGCTGTATGCGCGCGTTCTTTCGCAGCTGCTCGAGCAGTTTCGCGCCGCTCTCGTCCTCGCCGCTCTCGATCGCTTCGGTGGAGAATTCGAGCTGCGCCACGCGGTCGTCGGAAACGGTTCTCGCCCGGCAGACGATGAGGAACTCGACGCCATTCTCGGTATCCCGGGTCCGCGTCGTTTCACCGGTCTTCAGGCCGGATACATATTTCTTCCAGTCGGGCGGAAGCTGCAGTTCCAGCACGCGTCCGAGATCCCGCACCGTGACGTCGCGCAGCTGCGCCGCAAGCGAGATGGTGTTCTGGCACCCGTCGACGCGCCCCCGCATCGCATTGGCCTCCTTGCGGCGTGCCGGCAGCCGAGCGCGCTTGTCCTGCGGTACGACGAAAATGACTTGCTGAAGCGTGTATTCGGTCGAGGTCGGCTTTTCGCCGCCACGTTCCAGCATCTTGGCGACGACATCCTGCTCGCTCATGAGCTTGCCGGAGGAGGATTGAGCGGAGACGAGCTGGCCCCAGCCGATCTGAAGCCGAATGAATTCCTTGAAATGCTTCGAGGTAACTCCGGCCTGGTTGAGGATCTGCGTCAATTGGCTGGAGGAAAGATTGTTCGACCGCGCGAAATTCGCGAAAGCCGCGTCGACGCGGCTGTCGGGAATGCGATATCCGGCGCGCTGCACGGCGCTGCGTTTCAGGGCCTCTTCTATGAGTTCGTCCGTCGCGAGTTGGGTCAGGTTGCCCTTGCGGCGCTGCAGGCGCATGAAAGCCTTGCGTCGCGCGATGTCGTAGGAGGTGATCGCCTGGTCGTTGACGACGACCTTTATGTCCGAGGCATGAGCCGGAATTGGCTGAGAAACCATTGCCGCCGGTGCCGCGAATGCCAGTGCCAAGGCTGCCGCGATCGCGCGTGCTTTCAGTCCCGTTATTGTCATCCCGCCCATTGTTCTGTGCCCGTGTTGTTCGTGCCGAGTGCTTGCACCGGCCAGACGCCCCTGTCGCTGTCTGCGATGCCGCATATTGTGGGCGAAAGCATGACGCGACGCCACCCCTGGCGCGACATGGACGAGTACCTTCCTAGTTGCCGCTGAATTTGTCGCCGAAATCGCCGATCGTGCGCAGGGAAATCTGGAAGCCGACCGAGTTGCTCAAGGCGTCGCTGCTGGACCGCGACTGCCGGAAATTCAGGCCGATTGAGAAGCACTCGTCGTCATATGCCAGACCGATGCCGTTCCTTGCCAGCCGGTTGTTGGTGATGTCGTATGTCGCGTTGCCGGTAACCTTCCAGTTGTCGGTGACGCGCAGCGACGCCCGGCCGTTGACCTCGTGCCGGTCGGAATCGAAACCGTAGGTCGGTTGCGCCTGTATGTAGGCAAACCCGCCCGAGGCCGACAGCCGGTTGGTGCGGAATCCAAGTTCCGTCTCTGCACGGCGTACTTCGAAAGTCTTCTCGTCGAAACGCGCACGCACCGCGCCGTCTAGCCTGTTGGCAAAGGACGCACCTGCGGATCCGACGAAATCGGAAACATCGCTTTCCAGGCCGGATTCGGCCCCGGCATTGACCATGTCTGCGTCGGCGAATGGATTCGTGCCGCCGAGATGGTAGGACTGGCCGAACATGGCATGCACGGACCATCCGTTGTCGTAGGTGCCGGTATAGCGCACGCCGAGATTAGCCCGATGGCCGCCCTCGATGCGGTCGTAGCCGGAGAACTTGTCGCGTGCGAAAAGGGTCGTCGTGTCGAAGACAAAGCTTTGCGCGTCCTCGTTCGGCAGTTCGCCGGCACCCATCTCGTTCGGGCGCAAGAATACCTGGGCGATGGGCTCGACGACATGCGTCGAGGATGGAGCCGTGATGAGGAACGGCCAGCGCATCTCCATGCCCGCGGTCACCATGCCGCGCGAGAACGTGTCGTCATCCGTCAGTGAAGCGCCGGTTTTCGAGTAGTCGGTTGCTGATGTCGAGGCATCGATAAAGCTGGTGTCGCCCTGGGCGGCCAGGATCGGTGTGACGGTCAGGCCGCTACCGGTCACGAATGTTCGCTTCCACTGCGTCTCGGCGGTGATGCGTGCCGTCTTGCCTTCCAGTCCGCGGGTCGCGAAATCGTCGTCGCTGGGCGATCCGCGTAGGTCCTCGTTGTCGCGAGAGATGCCGCGTGCGTTCAGGTTGAAGGACAGCTCGCCCCCGGCTACCGGCCGCGGGGCGTAAATCTCGTAGTCCAGGCTCGGCAGGACCCACGGCTGTTCCGCATCGCGATCGCTGCCGCTGCCGTCGGCATATGTCTCCTGGATGTTGAACTTCATCATCCGCAGGTCGAGGGAATTGCGATCGTTCAGCCCGCTCAGATAGACCTCGTTCTGCCGAACCTTCTCGTCAAATCCCTCCACCGTGTAGGTGCGAGAGAAATTCTTGTCGGTCTGGGCCATGACATCCCAGCCGAATGTCCAGCGCGGATTGATCTCGAACCGGCCTTTCGATCCGATCATGCCGCGATCGGTATGGGTGGCGTCCTCCGTGTTCGCATCGAAAGCATCCGGCGACATCTGGTGGATGCCCGCGATCTTCAGCGTGTAGGTGCCATTGACGAGCCGGTGCCGGAATTCCGCTTCGCCAAGGAAGCCCTGCCGGGTAAGTCCCGTGCCGGTCAGCTTCAGGTCGTAATTTGGCGCCAGCGCGATGAAATAGGGGATCGACGCTCCGAATCCGAGTTCGTCGGCGAAGCGGATGCTGGGCATCAGGAAGCCGGTCTTGCGTTTGACGGTCGGATCGGCGGTCGTGAACACCGGGAACGCTGCCAGCGGCATTCCGAGGAATTCGAACGAGGCACGTTCGAAGCGGATCGTCTTCTGCTTGCCGTTCCAGATGATCCGGCGTGCCTTGATCTGCCAGATCGGCGGCTTTTCGGGATTGTCCTTGCACGGCTCGCAGGCGGTGTAGATGCCATTGTTGAAGGTCGTTGTCTCGCCACCCTCGCGCACCGCGCTCTCGGCCGCGAATCGTGCGCGATCCGGTGTCACGATCCTTAGTGCGTTGACGAAGCCGTCAGCGAAGTCTTCCGTGACGTCGAACTCGTCGGCATAGGCGCGCGTTCCGTCCGGCTGGATGATCTCGACATTGCCGATGGCCGACAGACGCCCGGTGCGCTGGTTGTACACAAGGCGGTCGGCGACCATGCGCGTACCGCCGTAATCGATCCGGACGCCGCCAACCGCGGCCACTGTCTGGCGGTCGTTGTCGTAGATGAGTTCGTCGGCTTGCAGCAAAAGCGGCGCATCCGATTCGACGCCGGTCAGTCCGGCCACGGAATCGAGGGGGGCGGCATATGCGGGCAGCCCATCGCCCAAGGCGGCGGCGAGCGCCACTGCAGCCAAGCCACAAGCCAGATTTTTCAAGTGTTTGGACAACACCTGCCCCGCCGCTACATTCACTACCCGTCCTCTCGGTACAGCAAATACGCGACCCCGAAAAGAGACGCAACTGCTACTGGAAGCCATGCCGCAAGGACAGGAGGGATTATCCCCGCACTCCCGAAAGACTTGGCCATGACGGTGAAGACATAAAGCACGAAGCCTGCTCCTATTCCAGCCAAAATCATGCCTCCCGACTGGCCGAATCGGACGAAGCGGAGCGAAACGGTCGCTGCGATCAGCGTCATTGCGACGAGCAGGAACGGCAATGCCAGCATCGACTGGTACTGCATTCGCAGCGGATTGGCGGATACGCCGTATGAACGTGCCGCCTCGATCTGGTCGGAAAGGTCAAAGAACGAGATCATTTCAGCCGGCACGAGCGCTTCGGTAATCACTGCGGGACTGAGGCTGGTCGGAATCGTCATTCCCTCGCGGTACTCGGTGGCTTCACCGGCGCGATTGATATTCACGCTCGAGAGCTGCCATTCCCCGTCGCCGAGACGTGCGGTTCGGGCATCGATTCGCCGCCGGACTTCGTCATTCGCATCGATGTCGAGAAACACCACGTCGAAGAGTGTCGTGTTCGTGCGGGAGACCCGTGTTGCCCCGATAAGCATGAGGCCGCCGCCATCCTGCGCCTGGCGCAGCCAGGGCCTGTTCTGAGAGATGAGTGTTTTCGACGGGCGAGAGCGCCACTGTCCCTCGATGCTCTCAGCCCGGGAGTATCCCTTGGTGGCGAGCGGATTCAGGACGGTCGTTCCGAATATGCCGACAATCAGTGCGGCCAAAAGGACCGGGAACAGGAACTGCCAGGCGGATATGCCGGTCGATCGGGCGACGACCAGCTCGTACTTGCGGTTGAGGAGCATCAGCGTCGTCATGGTCGCGAACAGCACGATGAACGGCAATGCGACCTGGAGGATGAACGGAATGCGTATGGCCGACAGCATCAGGGCGGATGCGACCGTGTATTGTGGCAGGCCGGATGTGCGGTTCGACAGCTCGGTGAAGTCGATCAGATACGCGACCACCGCAACGCCGAGCGCGAAGAACAGGATCATTCGCAGCGCATGGAAGAAGAAATATGTCTGAAGCGTCCGGCCCATGTCACGCCGCCCTCGCGCGTGCCGCGCGCACGCGCATCTGCCTGACCCGCCTCGCCAGGTTGTCCCAGGCATTTATCAGCGGTTCCGGAACGCTGATCGTGACGCCCATGTAATAGAGGGTCATGTTGGCCGCGATGCCGCCAATCGGCAGCGCGTAGAAGAGCCACCAGAGCTCCGGATTGTTCCGGTTGGCCGAGTAGATCGCGTAGGCGCCCCAGCGATAGATCAGGGCGCCGCCGAGGCCCTGGAAGTAGGTGTTGAACCGTGTCTGCCGGTTTGATTGCGTCTGCCCGGCAACGACAAGCGCGATATAGGCGAACAGGATCGGATAAAGCCAGTCCGACATGCGCCTGTGCAATTCGCCGCGAACCCATCCCGGCTGGTTCTGGAATATCCTGTCATTGGGATCGGGGTACGCCAGGTCCGCCGAATCTCGTTCGTGCGGGGCGTAATATGTCTGGGAGTTCGAGGAGGCGAATTGCGCCAGGCTGATCGCGTACGAATTGAACCGGATGATCGACTGGGTGCCATCGCCCATGTTCCGGCGGTGGATCTCGCCGTTGGTCATGGCCATCACTTCCTTGCCGTCGACTTTGCCGACCGCGCCGGACTGTGCGTAGTAGATCAGGTGAACGTCGTCATCGCGGGTGTCGGAAACCATGATGCCGGCCAGCACGTTCCCGGGCAGGCGTCGGTCGACATAGATGGTGAGATCCTTTTCCAGCTTGGTGAAGGTGCCTTCGCGCACGAGCGTCGTCAACAGGTCGGTTCGCGCGGCGACGAGCACGTCGCGCAATGTCCGGTTGGCATATGGTTCGATGAAATGGTTTGACACGAGGAGATACACGCTGGCGATACCGGCGATTGCGAGCACGGGACGCGCGATCATGCCGCGCGACATTCCCGAGGCCGACATCACCGCCATCTCGGAGTCGCCGTTCATTGTCGAGAACACCTGCACTGTGCCGATGACAACCGCGATGGGCAGCACGATCGCCGCGAGCTGGGGCGTCAGCATCACCACCAGTTTGAGGAAAGCCACGATCGACTGGCCGGAATTTGTTGCGAAGTCGATCCGGCTGAGTACCTGCGTGACCCAGACGACCGCGAGCACGGCCACGAAAGCCGCCAGCGTCATGATGGCGATCCGTCGAAAAATGTAGCGCTGAAGCGTATTCAATACGCACCTCTCGGCATCGCCGTCGCGCAGCGCGGATCGCAAGGGCTGCGGCTGACGGCCATTTGTCTAAATTTCGCCTGCGGCGAACAATCGCTCGTTAACAATATCGGGTCCCGTGCTAAACTTTCGCCAAGGGACTTGGTTAACGGGGCGTTGCCGCCGTCGCGAGGTCTTGCTATCGCCACCCGCAAAGGCAAAATCAAGTCACCGCATTGCGCGGTGCCGGAATGTTCCCCGTTCCGGGCTCTTCCAAACACTCTGATAGGAATATCATGACCGTTCTCCCGACCATTTCATTCGCCAAGATCGCCGCACCGAAAAAAGGCACGGCCGTGATTCTGGCCGCGAAGGAAGGAAAGCTTCCGCCGCTCGCAGGCGAAATCGATTCCTCCGGCATTGTCGCGAAGGCGCTCGAGGTTGCGAAGTTCAAGGGCAAGGCGAAATCCGTCGTCGATGTCGTCGCACCGGTCGATTCGCCGGTCGACCGGATCCTTGTCGTCGGTGTCGGTGATCCGGGGGCGATCAAGGAAACCGACTGGACCGCCCTTGGCGGTGTCGTTCGCTCTAAGACGGCATCCGACGCGCATGTTTCCGTTCTGTTGGAATGCGACGGCGTCGACGTGACGGCTGAGGCTGCGGCATCCTTTGCCCAGGGATACCAGCTGCGCGCCTACGACTTCGACAAGTACAAGACGAAGAAGTCGGACGACGATGATGGCGCGGACAAGAAGGTCGCCCAGAAGGTGACCATGTTGGTCGCCGATGCCTCGGCCGCGAAGAAGGCCTGGGCGGTCGCGGAAGCGGTGGCGCGCGGCATCATGCTGGCGCGCGATCTCGTCAACGAGCCAGCCAACATCCTTGGCCCCGTCGAGTTCGCGGCCCGTGCCGAGGCGCTTACGGCGCTCGGCGTGGAGGTCGACATCCTGACCGAGAAGGAAATGAAGAAGCTGGGCATGGGCGCGCTTCTCGGCGTTGCCCAAGGGTCCGTGCGTCCGCCGCGTCTTGTCGTGATGAAATGGAACGGCGGAAAGGCCAAGGACAAGCCGGTCGCCTTCATCGGTAAGGGCGTCGTGTTCGATACCGGCGGTATTTCCATCAAGCCGGCCGGCGGCATGGAGGACATGAAGGGCGACATGGGCGGCGCGGCTGCCGTGACCGGCCTGATGCATGCGCTTGCTGCTCGCAAGGCGAAGGTCAATGCCGTCGGCATTATCGGCCTAGTCGAGAACATGCCGGACGGCAACGCACAGCGTCCGGGCGACATCGTCACTTCCATGTCCGGCCAGACCATCGAGGTCATCAACACCGACGCGGAAGGACGCCTCGTGCTCTGCGATGCGCTCTGGTACTGCAAGGAGACCTTCAAGCCGAAATTCATGATCAACCTGGCCACGCTGACTGGCGCCATCATGGTGGCGCTGGGCCAGCATCACGCCGGTCTGTTCTCCAATGACGATGAGCTTGCGGAGAAGTTGGCGGCAGCCGCGAAGGTCACCGGCGAGCCCGTATGGCGCATGCCGATGGGCCCGGAATACGACAAGATGATCGATTCCAAGTTCGCCGACATGAAGAATGTCGGAGGGCGCTTCGGTGGCGCGATCACCGCGGCGCAGTTCCTGAAACGCTTTGTCGGCGATGTGCCGTGGGTGCATCTCGATGTTGCGGGAACGGCAATGTCGTCGCCATCGACCGACATCAACCACTCCTGGGGCTCCGGCTACGGCGTTCGCCTTCTCGATCGCCTCGTTGCCGAAAACTACGAGAGCTGATCGGGGCGCGATGGCCGAGATTCTGTTCTATCATCTGACTGAATCGACACTGGACGATGCGCTGCCGATGCTCGTCGAGAAATCGCTTGCCCGCGGCTGGCGGGTGGTCATTCAGTCAGGTGGAGAGCAGGTGCGTGACCGTCTGGACACCCATCTCTGGACCTATCGCCCCGAAAGCTTCCTGCCGCACGGCCGCGACGGCGAGGCGCGGCCGGCGGACCAGCCGGTCTTTCTGACTGTTTCCGAAGACAACCCGAACGGTGCCCGGATCCGGTTCCTTGTCGATGGCGCGGTGCCGCCGGAAGATATTGCCGGCTATGACCGTGCTGTGCTCATGTTCGACGGCCTCGACGAACAGGCGCTTCACGAGGCGCGGGGGCATTGGAAGGCGCTGAAGGCCGGGAACCACGATCTCGCCTATTACAAGCAGAAGCCCGATGGCGGCTGGGAACGCGCGGCATGAGCGGGCGCTCGGGTGAACCGGGGGAGGGCACGTCGCTCGACGAGCGCCGCGGTTTCTTCAAGGACATCTATCGTCGTGCCGGAGGCGATCCCGGACTGATTCCCTGGGCGGACCTGGCGGCGAAAGCTACGCTTCACGAATGGCTCGTGCGGCATCCCGGACAAGGCAGGCTGACGGCCATCGATATCGCCTGCGGCCTCGGAGACAACGCTGATGCGCTCGCTAGGGCCGGCTATGTGACGACGGCTTTCGACCTGTCCGAACATGCCATTGGCTGGGCGCGACGACGTTTCCCGGATTCCGGGGTCGAATTTGTCGTTGCCGACCTGTTTGCCCTGCCGGAGAGCTGGCGCGGCGCCTTCGATCTCGTCAACGAATGCTATACGCTGCAATCGCTGTCGCCCGATATGCTGGATGACACTGCGGCGTCGATCGCCTCGCTTGTCAGGCCGGGCGGCACATTGCTCGTCTACGCGCGCTGGCGGGAGGACGGCGCGCAGGTCGAGGGACCGCCCTGGCCGCTGGAGAAGTCGCGGCTCCGCGTGTTCGAGGAGCTCGGTTTCACTCTGTCGGGCGAGAAATTGTTCACGGTCGACCGGCACGGGCGCAAGGTGCCGCACAGTTTCGCGGTATGGAAAAGGGAAGAAGGGATACAGGGCGAATGATCCGGTTCCTTGGCTTCCTTGTCCTGTTGACAGGCCTTGCGGCATCCTTCGGTCCCGGTCGCATCGGGCTTGAACTGCCGGTCGCCGATCTGCAGCCGATGGGCGGCGTGCTCGTCGCGGTGGGTGGCGTGATGTTGCTTTTCGGCGGACGCCGGCGACGCAATCGCGATGCCGGAAGTGCTGGCCGCGTTTCGAAAACCTCGTCCATCGGCTACCGCCGGGCTGCGCCGAAGCCCGAAGAGAGCAAGCCGGGTATCGTCTGGGGCCGAGAGGGCGACAACGACTGATCCGCTTTGGAGGGATCAGGCGTCCGCCATCGCCTCCTCATATTCCGCGGACAGGGTCATCCACTCCTCTTCCCAGTTGGCGATGTCGTTTTCCAGTCCGGAACGCTTCTTCGACAGGTCGATGATTTTCTGGCTGTCGGCCAGAACGTCGGGCTTTGTCATCTCGGCATCGATGCCGATGATTTCCTGCTGCGCCTTCTCGATGCGTTTTTCCAGGACGGCGATCCTTTTCTTTAGCGGCGCAAATTCCGCGCGCTTCGCCGCGGCCTGCTTGCGCTTCTCCTTGGACGACCGGTTCTGCGCATTGGCCGCGCCTGTCTCATCCGTTGTCTTTTCCGGTCCCTTGAGGATCAGCCGCTTGTAGGCCTCCATGTCCTCGTCGTACGGCCGCACGGTGCCGTCGTGCACCAGCCATAGCCGCTCGGCGCATGCCTCGATGAGGTGCCGGTCATGGCTGATAAGTATGACCGCGCCCCGATAGTCGTTCAGCGCATCGGCCAGCGCGGCGCGGCTGTCGATGTCGAGGTGGTTGGTCGGTTCGTCGAGGATCAGCAGGTGCGGCGCCTCGAACGTGACGAGGCCGATCAGCAGCCGTGCCCGTTCGCCGCCCGACAAGTCCTTTGCCTTTGTGTCCATGCGGTCGCCGCCGAGCCCCATTTGCGCCACCCGGGCGCGCACCTTCGCTTCCGGCTGGTCCGGCATCAGTGCGCGCACGTGATCGTAGGGAGTCTGTTCGGGAACGAGGTCGTCCAGCTGGTGCTGCGCGAACATTGCGATCTTCAGCTTGTCCGCACGGGTGATCCTGCCGTCCAATTCCCCCAATCTGCCGGCGACGAGTTTGGCAAAGGTCGACTTGCCGTTGCCGTTGGCGCCGAGGAGCGCAATGCGGTCGTCATTGTCGATGCGCAGGCTGAGACGCGACAGTACGGGCGCGGCGTCCGCATAGCCGACGCTGACGCCTTCCATCGCGATGATGGGAGAGGCGGGCTGTCGCTCGGGCGAGGGCAGGTGGATGGGCTGCACGGCGGTATCGACCGGCACTTCGACCGCCGCCATTCGTTCCAGCGCCTTCAGCCGGCTTTGCGCCTGGCGCGCCTTCGAGGCCTTGTAGCGGAAGCGCTCGACGAAGGCTTCCATATGCCGGCGCTGCGCAGCCTGCTTTTCCGCCATCTTCGTCGCCAGCATGATCTTCTCGGCGCGCGTGCGGGCGAACTGGTCGTAGTTGCCGCGATAGAAGGTCAGCTTGCGGTTTTCGAGATGCAGGATCGCATTGGTCGTCGCATTGAGCAGGTCGCGATCGTGGCTGATCACGATCACCGTGTGCGGATAGCGCTGCACGTAGTTTTCCAGCCACAGCGTACCTTCCAGGTCGAGATAGTTGGTCGGCTCGTCGAGCAATAGCAGGTCGGGTGCCGAGAACAGGACCGCGGCCAGTGCGACCCGCATCCGCCAGCCGCCGGAGAAGGTGGAGCACGGGCGTTGCTGGGCCTCCGCGTCGAAGCCCAGCCCGCTCAGGATTGCGCCGGCGCGCGCCTCGGCCGAATGGGCGTCGATGTCCGCCAGCCGGGTGTGGATTGCGGCGATGCGGTCCGGGTCGGTCGCCGTCTCGGCTTCCGCCAGCAGTGCGGCGCGCTCCGTGTCGGCGGCAAGGACGACCTCCATGAGTGTCTGCTCCGTGCCCGGCGCTTCCTGTGCCACCTGGCCGATGCGCAGCCCCTTCGGCAATTCGATCGATCCGCCGTCGGGCGCGAGATCGCCCGTGATGAGCCTGAACAACGTCGTCTTGCCGGTTCCGTTGCGTCCGACGAGGCCGACCTTCATGCCTTCGGGCACGACTGCGCTCGCCTCCTCGAAGAGAGGCCGGCCCATCATGCGGAAGGTGAGATCGGTTATCTGAAGCATGGCCGCTGTCCATGCCGTGGACGCGGCCGGAGTGCAAGCCTGCGGGCAAGAATTCGTTTCTGGCGGCCCGCCCGTTCCGGGGGGCGTTCAAGCCGGGACGATTGTTTTCGCCCGGGGACGCGAGACACCGCCGCCCACTTGGCAAGCGCCATGCGGGCGGCTATAGACCGCGCGACTTTCACTTCTCCCCCTTACAAGACCAAGAGGACTGATACATGGCCATCGAGCGCACCTTTTCCATGATCAAGCCGGACGCCACGGCACGCAACCTGACCGGCGCGATCACCCAGATGCTGGAGGAGGCCGGCCTTCGCGTTGTCGCTTCCAAGCGCGTCTGGATGAGCAAGCGTCAGGCTGAAGCCTTCTATGCCGTCCACAAGGACCGCCCCTTCTTCCAGGAGCTGACCGAGTTCATGTCGTCCGGCCCGACGGTCGTCCAGGTGCTCGAGGGCGAAAACGCCATCGCCAGGAACCGCGAGATCATGGGCGCGACCAACCCGGCGGAAGCAGCCGAGGGCACGATCCGCAAGAAGTTTGCCAAGTCGATCGGGGAAAACTCCGTGCATGGGTCCGACGCCCCGGAAACGGCAGCCGAGGAAATCGCCTTCTGGTTCGCCGGCTGCGAGATCGTCGGCTGACAGCCGCCGAATTCTTCGGAACTGGAAAACCGGGCCTTGCGCCCGGTTTTTTTTATCCTTGTTCCTGCAGCATCAGCGTCTGCAGCCATGCCCGCGCGTGATCGGGCAGCTTGGTGGATTTGCGGGTGGTCGAGTCCGTAAGGACGATAACGTTTTCGGCGGTCGCGCAGCACCGGTCCCCGTCGAAGATCGCCTGGAACAGGTCGGCGGAGGAATTGCCGATTCGCGTCACGGCGGTGCCGATCGTCACCTCTCCTGGCCATGTTGTCTCGGCGAGAAAGTTGATCGTCAGGCGAACGATCGAGAAATGGCAGCCGGCCGGCGGCATCTCCTGCTCCGGATTGTAGAGCAGGGGGACGCGTCCCGCCTCGAACAGCGTCGCATAGACCGCGTTGTTGACGTGTCCGGCCGTGTCCATGTCGTTGTAGCGCAACGTCTGTATCGTCTTCGCCGGGAAGGCGTCGCGCGAGGGGCGTTCTGTCGTCACTGTCATCCGTGTCTCCGCTATTGGGTGAATGCGCATTACCCGATTGTGCGTTGCGATAAAATGCCTTCGCCGGGATATGACACAGTCTTGCTGTATTTCCTGCGGTAGAGTCGGGGCGGGACATTTCGAGGGATGCGATGAGCTATCCGGACTACACGCGGGCCGAGCGCATCGCCGACGGCATCATTCACGTGACGGGCATCGCTGCCAGCGTGATTGCAGTGGCGATGCTTCTGGTTGCGGCCGTTCCGACGCTGGATGCGTTTTCCACCACCGCGCTTGCGGTGTACGGCGTGACCGTGGTGATGCTGTTCTCGGTTTCGGCTGCCTATCACATGGTTACGCGAGATGGCCTGAAGTCGGTACTGCGCAAGTTCGATCAGGCTGCGATATTCTTCAAGATTGCTGGCACTTACACGCCGCTGGTCGTGTTGCTCGGCAGCGCATTCGCTTATGGCGTGCTGGTTTTCGTATGGATCGCCGCCATATTGGGTGCACTGGCGAAATTCGCTTTCGACCGCAGGCTCGAGGGGATCACCGTCGGGATATTTCTTGTCCTCGGATGGGCGAGCCTGACGCTTGCATGGCCCATCTTCGTCACATTGCCTGTCATTGTGTCCGTACTGATACTCTCCGGTGGCATCCTGTATTCCGTCGGGGTGATCTTTCACCTCTGGGACGGGTTGAAATTCCAGAACGCGATCTGGCACGCTTTTGTGCTGGCGGCTTCTGCCTGCCATTTCACCGCCGTGGCGACCGGAACATTCGCGCTCGCCTGATCGAAATCGAAAATACCCTCTGGACGAATGCGGCAGAATTGATAAGAAGGCGTCCGTCCACCGGGTGATGTCTTGCGTCGCTTGCGGGATGCCAGTGTGGGGCCGTAGCTCAGTTGGGAGAGCGCGTCGTTCGCAATGACGAGGTCAGGGGTTCGATTCCCCTCGGCTCCACCATGTTCCCCCCGAAATTTGAACAGCCTCGTGGATGCACATGGCCGTCAGGTCTTGTGCCAGCGTTCTGCTGCCTTGTCGTCGATGTCCCTCGCTTCCACCCAGCCGCCTTCCGTACCGTCCCGGCGGTGCTCCTTCTTCCAGAAGGGCGCGCGCGTCTTGAGGAAGTCCATGAGGAAATTCGCTGCCTCGAACGCGGCTTGGCGGTGCGCCGAGGCGGTGACCACGAGAACGATGTTCTCGCCCGGGGCGATCTTGCCGTGGCGGTGTATGACCGTCAGGCCGGTCAGCGGCCAGCGTTCCGCGGCTTCGCGGGCTATGCGGCCGATTTCGGCTTGCGCCATGCCGGGATAATGTTCCAGTTCGAGTGCGGCGAGCGTGCCGCCCTCGTCGCGGCACAGGCCGGTGAAGGTGACGACCGCGCCGACATCTGTCCTGCCCTCGGTCAAACGGGCATTTTCGGTGGCAATGTCGAAGTCGTCCGCCTGAACGCGGACGACGGGTTCGACGGCGGCCATATCAGCCCCCGGTCATCGGGGGGAACAGGGCGATTTCACGCGGGTTTCCCAGCGGCGCGTCATGATCGACATGCTCCTGGTCGATGGCGATGCGGATTGCGTTGTCCATTGCCAGCGCCGCCTCGTAGTTTTCGCCGCGCGTCTTCATCCAGGCCAGCAGGTCGGTCCCGGTTTTCACCGAGTCCGGCAGGTCGATTTCTTCCTCGTTCGTTCCGATGCGTTCCCGCACCCAGGCGAAATAGACCAGCTTCGTCATGGCTCGCTATGCGTCCTCGATCACGTGTTTCAGGCCGGATCGGAAATAGTCCCATCCGGTGTAGAGGGTCACGATCGCGGAGATCCAGAGCAGCACGTGGCCCGTTTCCGTGACATAGGGCACGATCTTGTCGCCGGCAGGCCCGGCAAGCAGGAAGCCGATGGCGACAAGCTGGATCGTCGTTTTCCACTTGGCCAGCCATGTCACCGGTACGCTGACCTCCAGCGACGCCAGGTATTCGCGCAGTCCCGACACCAGGATCTCCCGGCACAGGATGATCACGCCGGCCCACAGGCTCCATCCGGCGATCGAGCCCTCGGCCGCGAGCAGCAGCAGGACAACCGAAACGACGAGCTTGTCGGCGATCGGATCCAGCATGCGACCGATATTGGATGTCTGCTTCCACTTTCGCGCCAGGTACCCGTCGAAGAAATCGGTCAGCGAGGCGGCGGCGAATATGCCGAGTGCCAGCCAGCGCGCGAAATCGCTTGATTGCAGCCGCCCCTCCAGGAAGAAGCAGAGGACGATCAGCGGCACCGCGAGGATGCGCACATAGGTAAGGATATTCGGCAGGTTGAATGCGTTGCTGGCCATGTTCTAGTGAGAAGCACTGGAATCGTTGGCGGTCAAGTGGAACGTACTGTCGAGGCGGTTAACCCGACTGCCGGAAATGGTCGTGGATCTGCCGCGCCATCGACTCCGAAATGCCGTCGACCTTCTGGAGATCTTCCAGCGCGGCGCGCGCCACGCCTTTGGCTGATCCGAAATGATGAAGCAGCGCACGCTTGCGCGCCGGCCCGATACCGGCGATCTCGTCCAGCGGGTTCCTGACCATTTCCTTCTTGCGTCGTGCCCGGTGGGAACCGATGGCGAAACGGTGCGCCTCGTCGCGCAGTCGCTGGATGAAATAGAGCACGGGATCGCGTGGCGGCAGGGTGAAGTCGGGTTTGCCGGGTATGAAGAACCGTTCGCGCCCCGCATCGCGGTCGATGCCCTTGGCGATGCCGACCACGTCGACTGCCTTGTCCACTCCGAGTTCCCTCAGGGCCGTCATCACGGCGTTGAGCTGGCCGAGCCCGCCGTCGATCAGCAGCAGGTCTGGCCAGGCGGGCAGGGTGTCCGCGTCTTCGTCCCCACGATCGGCGGAACGGTCGGGAATGCCTTCCTCCTTCACCAGCCGCGAGAACCGGCGTTCCATTACCTCGCGCATCATCGCGAAGTCGTCGCCGGGCGTCGCCGTTTCGGACTTGATGTTGAACTTGCGGTACTGGTTCTTGGCGAAGCCCTCCGGGCCGGCGACGATCATCGCGCCGACGGCGTTGGTGCCCATGATGTGGGAGTTGTCGTAGACCTCCACGCGGCGCGGCACGCGACTGAGCTGCAGCGCCTCGGCCATGCCGGCCATGAGCCTCGCCTGCGAGGATGTTTCGGCGAGCCTGCGTCCGAGCGCTTCCTTGGCGTTGGACAGAGCGTGCTCGACAAGATCGCGCCGCTCGCCGCGTTGCGGGCGGGTGACGGTCACCTTGCGTGGCGCCTTCAATGACAGTGCTTCCGCGAGGAGATCCGCTTCGGGCAGTGTCTCGGATGTCAGGATCAGTCGCGGCACGGGTTTGTTGTCATAGAACTGCGATATGAAGGCGCCGAGCACGTCCGAGGGTTCCAGTACCGGATCGGCCTTCGGGAAATAGGCGCGGTTGCCCCAGTTCTGGCCTGTCCGGAAGAAGAATACCTGTATGCAGGTCATGCCGCCCTGCTGCTGGATCGCGAAGACGTCGGCTTCCTCCACCGTCTGGGGATTGATGCCCTGGTGGCTTTGGATTGCCGTCAGCGCGGCGATCCGGTCGCGTATGATTGCGGCTCGTTCAAAATCGAGCTCGTCCGCTGCTTCCTGCATTGTCTTCGACATGGTCGCCTGCACCGACCGGCTGCGCCCGGAAAGGAACGCCTTGGCCTCCTTGACCAGCTCGCCATAGTCCTCCGGCGAGATTTCGCCGGTGCAGGGCCCTGAACACCGCTTGATCTGGTACAGCAGGCAGGGGCGTGTGCGGCTCTCGTAGACGCTGTCCGTGCATGTGCGCAGCAGGAAGGCGCGTTGCAGCGCATTGATCGTGCGGCCGACGGCGGTCGCCGAGGCAAACGGGCCAAAATAGTCGCCCTTCCTGGTTTGCGCGCCGCGGTGCTTGAATATGCCCGGCGCCTCGTGATTGCCGGTTATCAGGATATACGGAAACGACTTGTCGTCGCGCATCAGCACGTTGAAGCGAGGGCGCAACCTCTTGATGAGATTGGCTTCCAGCAGTAGCGCCTCGGTCTCGGTGCGCGTGGTGACGAATTCCATCGCCGTCGTCAGGCCGATCATCCGCGTGATGCGGTTGGAATGGCCCCGTCCCTGGGCGTAGTTCGTGACCCGCTTCTTCAGGTTCGCCGCCTTGCCGACATAGAGCACGTCGCCATTGGCATCGAACATTCGGTAGACGCCGGGTGCATTGGGAAGCCGCTTTACGTGCGCCTTGATCAGTTCCGCGCCCTGCAGGCCGGCCGGGAGATTCTCCGTCGTGTCCCAGGCGAGATTCTTCCCGAGAGCGGCGACAACGGGGTCTCCGCCGCCGTCAACTTCCGTTTCGGCGATGCTGTCGTCGGGAATCGGTTTCTCGCTCATGGCGCTATTTCAGCCTTGTAGGCATGCTGCATCAATGGTGGCCATTCCGTTGCTGACAGATGGTGCTATTCCGTGATGCCCGCAACATCCGGGGTTTCCCAGGCGAGGTGCTGCCCTCCGTCAAGTGCAATCATCTGCCCGGTCACGGACCGGTTGCTCCAGAAATATCGGATTGTCGCGCCGATTTCGTTCGTCGTTGGCCCGCGACCGAGAGGTACCGCCTTGGATTGGCGGACGAAATCGGCCTCGCTTTGCCTGGGGCTTCTCAGCGTCGGACCGAGGCCTATGGCATTCACGCGGATGCGTGGTGCAAGCGCTTGCGCCATGGTCTGTGTTGCGGTCCAGAGTGCCGACTTGGAAAGCGTATAGGAAAAGAATCTCGGCGTGAGCCGCCAGACCCGCTGGTCGATCATGTTGACAACCAGGCCCTCCCGGTCGTCGGGCAGCGCGGACGCCATCGTTTGCGCGAGGAAAGCGGGAGCCTTGGCATGGACCGCGAAATGCCGGTCCCACAAGTCTTCGTCGAGGTCGCCGATCTCGTCGTGCTCGAACACCGAGGCGTTGTTGACAAGGAGTTCCACCGGCCCGAACGCCTCCGCGGTCCGTGCCACGAGGCCTGTCACCGCCTGCATGTCTGTGAGGTCCGCTTCCATCGCGTGCGCGTCGGCGCCGCGCTGTCGTAACGCGCCCGCAAGCGTCTCGGCGTCGCGAATGGAATGGTGCGCGTGGATGACCACGGTGAACCCGTTGGCCGCGAGATCCTCGACAATCGCGCGGCCGATTCGCTTCGCACCGCCGGTGACAAGCGCCAAAGCCTTGTTTTCCAACTGCGTTCTCCCTGTCGCCAGTCTAGAAGACGGATACGATATAGGCCAGATAGATCGCGAACATGAGCCCGCCCAGGATCTTTCCCGTTGTGATCCTGGCAAAACACAGGACGGTCAGCACGACGGAAGTCGCCAGCATGAACCACATGTCGCGTTCGACGAGGACAGGGGAGACCGACACGGGCACGATCAGGCCGGTTATGCCCATGATCGCCGCAATATTGAATATGTTGGAGCCGATGATGTTGCCAAGCGCGACGTCGGCATTCTTGCGCCACGCCGCCATCATGGTCGTGGCCAGTTCCGGCAGCGATGTGCCGACGGCGACGATCGTCAGGCCGATAGCCGCCTGCGACACGCCGAAACTTTCGGCCAGCCCCGATGCGCCGGCCACCGTCAGGTGGGCAGCCACCGGCAGGCCTATGATGCCGCCTGCCAGGTAGAACGCGATGCGCACCGGCGAGTGCGGCATTTCGCCGAGTTCGTCGTGGTAGTCCTCAATACCCACGTCATCGACATGCGTGCGTGCCCGCACGATCTGGACCACTATGAAGATGAGAAGGCCTGCAAACAGCCACGCCGCCTCGACGCGCGCAAGTTGCCCGTCGCTGATCATCCACATGAATGCGACAGTGAACGCCAACATGATTGCGACATTGCGTGCCAGTCCGGCCTGGTTGGCGTGAATTGCGGCAATCAGTGCCGGAAGCCCCATCACCAGCAGCACATTGGCGATGTTGGAACCGACGACATTTCCGACGGCGATGTCGGGCGCGCCGGCAAGCGCCGATTGCAGGGACACCATCAGCTCTGGCGCGGATGTTCCGAACGCGACGATGGTCAGACCGATGATGAGGGGCGGGATTTCAAGAGCTTCGGCGAGGCCTGCGGCACCCTTGACGAGATAGTCGCCGGTGAAAACGAGCAGGACCAGCCCGACGACGAGCATGAGGGAATCGAGAAGCATGGGGTTCCGGGTGCATCTACATGTCTCCTCTATATAGGCGTCCCTCCGGAGAATACACGCAGATATGTTGCGCGAAGGGCACACTGTCGCACCTCCATCTTTCCGCCACTGAATCTCCGCATTCCCGCAACGCTGTTGCCGCATTCTGGGATGAAACCGGTTGCCGGGAGTTTGGGCACAAGCGTGCTTTCCAAACGGCGCGTCGCCCTGGGGCATGTATCAGGGTACCTAAGGAGAATGAAATGCGCAGATTGACGAAACTTGCCGGCGGGGTCGCCTTGGCGGCCTTGGCCGCGAATGTCGCTCATGCGGCCGATGCAATCGAGGCACCGCCGGAGCCGCCGATGGCTGCGCCGGTCGAATACGCGCCGCAGGCGAGCTGGTCCGGTTTCTATGCCGGCGTGTTCGGCGGTTACAACTGGGGCACTTTCGATGCCACAGGGGCCGATATCGATGCCGACGGTTGGAGCGGCGGTGCCTTTGCCGGCTACAACATGCAGAGCGGCCAGATGGTTTACGGTGTCGAGGCTGATGCAGGCTATTCCGGCACCGAGGGAACGCTTGGCGGCATTGAGGCGAAGCAGACCGGTTTCGGTTCGCTTCGGGCCCGCGTCGGCTATGCCTTCGATCCGGTGATGATCTACGGCACCGGCGGCCTGGCGATCAGCGGCGCGGAAGTGGACGACGGCACGGTTACCGACAGCAACACCCATCTGGGCTGGACAATCGGTGCGGGTGCCGATGCGCTGATTACCGACAACGTGTTCGGGCGTCTCGAGTACCGCTACTCGGACTACCAGGACAAGGACTACGCGACCAGTGCCGGCACCGTATCGTCCGGCTTCAGCGCCCACACGGTCAACGCCGGTATCGGCGTCAAGTTCTGACGGTTCCACCGTCGGCAGTTGCAGGCTCGCGCGGAACGATCGATCCGCGCGGGCCTTTTCTTTACCCCTGCGGCCGCAGCGTCGCGTATTCGGGAAAGGCCGCTGCGAAGCGGGTTTCGAACCGCTTCAGCCGCGGCCGGCCGCGCCGCCAGTTCGTGTCGCCGAACCGCAGGTCGAGATAGCCCAGCATCGCCGCCACGGCGAACTGCCCGCCGGTCAGTTTCGTCGTCACGCGGGGCGCATTCCTTTCCAGCCAGTCGAGGCCGCGTGCCGCCTTGCGCGCCTGCTGGTCGAGCCAGGGCTGGTGCACCTTTTCCGCCGGCCGGAAGCGTTTCTCGTAGACCTGGGCCAGCAATGCGTCGCAGATTCCGTCGGCGAGCGCCTCCAGCCGTTCCGCCTCCATCCGTTTCTGCGCATTGCGCGGATAGAGCTTCCTGCCGCTCATCCGGTCGAGCTCCTGCATGATGGCGCGGCTGTCGAAAAGCGCCGAACCGTCGTCGAGCAGCAGCGTCGGGATCTTCCCGAGCGGGTTGCTGTCGACCAGCAGCGCCGGCTCGTCGTTCGTGTTCACGGTTTCCGTCTCGATCGGCAGGCCGAGCCATGCTGCGGCCATGCGCACCTTTGCGCTGTAGGGCGAGGCTGGCGAATAGAGCAGGCGGGACATGATGGCTTTCTCCCGGGATTGTAGGTCAGGAACACAACCGCGCGCGGCGCGGGGCAGCGTTCGGCCGGACCTATGTCCGGCATGGAACGGATTTCTCCTGAGCACGTTTGATACATGGATGCAAACAGGAGAGCGAAATGGCCGACACGCCGAAACGTCACAAGGACGCCCACACCGCCGAAAATCCCGAAAAGCGCACCATCGTCGAGGCAAACAAGGAGCTTCGCGAGGACGAAAGGAGCGACGGCAAGGAGGCCGAACGGAAACGTTCCGGCGAATCCGCCCGCTAAGAGCGGGCCGCGCCGCCGTCCTGTCCCGGTCAGCGCACCGGCGGCATAACGGCGGTGTCGCGCCGGCACCCGTCGTCATCGACCTGCGGGCAGGCGACGAAGCCGGAAAGGTCGCGCTTGATGCATATGCGGACATCCCGGATATAGTGCCGGTCGCAAGTCACCGCGATCGCATCTGCGGCAAGTCCCGGATTAGCCGCCCTGAAGGCCGCCTCCACGCTGTCGGGGTCGACGGGACGGATTGCCTCCGCGCCTCGGTACTCGCCGGGTATCGCGACGCGTTCGAATGCCAGTCGCGTCAGCGTGAAATAGTCTTGCGGGGATACGCCGGAACAGGTGCCGTGCTTCCGCCATTCGTGCTGGATAAGCCCGGTCGATGGCATGATGTCGAGCATGGTGCCGGCGAGGTCGCGCGGCACGTCGAGCGAGTGGTCCGTCGGGCAGTCGGACGGGTATCCGCTTTCGTATTGCGGCCACAGGCCGTGCACGACGAATCCGTAGTCCGGCGCGTCGGGGCCGCATTGCTGCCGGTTCGCATGCTTGCCTTCCGATGCGCAGTAGCTGGGCGACCAGGACAGCGCCAGGACGAAAAAGTCGAAACCGGACGCCCGGGGAACCTCAGGGCGACCGCTCTCCTCCGCGGTGCTTTCCTGTCGGCAGGCGGCAAGGGTAAGGGCCGCAACGGCAACGAGCGCGGCAGCCGAAGGCAGGCGCATTCCTCGCGAGCGGCCGCGCGTCCTAGCGCAGGACGCGGCAGGCCCCGTCATGGACGTTCCAGCGGTCGAGCCCGGACAGGCAGAACTCGACATTGTCGCCGAATGCGCCGGCGAAGCCTTCGCCGTATTCGATCATGTACCAAAGTGTGCGTGTCCGTCCGTCCGACATCCCGGCGCTGGCCTTGCAGTAGAGGCGGTCGACCGAGGTTATGTCTTCCCGGGCCGGCAGGTAGCGGTTCTCCCGGATGTCGGTGATGGAAACGATATCGAGGGCCGGCTGGTGATGCACCTCGTTGGCCTGCACCCGGAACTTGCGTTCGATGGCGGCAAGATTCCGCGGCGCGGCGCAGTCGGAATCGGTCACGGCGGCATAGGTGCCCGGCGCCACCAAGTCGGCCGCCCGGGAAACGGTGGCGGGAGCTGCAATCAGGACTGTTGTCATCAGAACGCTACGCAACACAGATGAAATCCGGCTCGTCATCGCGTGTTCCTTTTTCGCTGTCGCTTTGGATTCGACTGATTAGCCTATTCGCCTGCCGCCGTCACCCGCTTTCGCGGCGGAAATCTACTCGCCTGCGATCCAGTTGACCGAGTAACCGCCCGAACCGCGCTTGAATTCCAGTACGCTCGCCAGCCAGGGCAGGATCGTGCGCAATTCGGCTTCCAGCGTGTAGGGCGGGTTGACGACGATCATCCCGGAACCGTCGAAGCTCACCTCGGCGCCCGATGAGCGGGCTTCCAGCGTTGCGTCGAGGATGCGCGGAATCTTCAGCGCCCTGAGTTCCTCGCGGAATTCCGATACGCCCTTGCGGTGCTTGACAGGATACCACAGCAGGAAGGTGCCGGTGGCGAAGCGCTTGTGGCCCTCCTTGAGGGCGGTGAGGATGTTGAAGAACTCGTGGTAGACCTCGAATGGCGGGTCCACAAGGACGATGCCGCGGCGTTCCTTGGGCGGCAGGTGCGACTTGATGCCGAGCCAGCCGTCGAGTTCGGTCACGCGGGCCTGCACGTCGCCCTCGAAATGCGAACGCAGCACCTCGTAATCGTCCGGGTGCAGTTCCAGGGCGGTCAGCCGGTCCTGCTTGCGGAACAGCTTGCGCGCGATCATCGGCGAGCCGGGATAGAAGGTGAGGCCGCCTTCGGGGTTGCAGGCGCGCACGGCGTCCAGGTACGGAGCGATCAGGTCGCGCACCTCGGCCGGGGCCTTGTCCGCCGCCGCCAGTACCTTGGCGATGCCGGTCTTCCACTCGCCGGTTTTCTGCGCCTGTTCCGACGAGAGGTCGTAGAGGCCGAGTCCGGCGTGGGTGTCGAGCAGACGGAAGGCGGCGTCCTTGCGCTGCATGTAGGTTATGACGCGGGCCAGCACGATGTGCTTGAACACATCGGCGAAATTGCCTGCATGGAAAATGTGACGGTAATTCATGATGCCGCTCCTATCGCGCCATGCGCCTGCAGGCTAGTGTTCGCCGCATGAATATCGCATCGAAGTCCCGAATCTTTCGTTCCACCTGTCCGCATGACTGCCCGTCCAGTTGCGCGCTGGATGTGGAGGTGATCGATGGCGGCCGTATCGGTCGCGTCCGCGGCTCGAAGGACAACAGCTATACCGCCGGCGTCATCTGCGCCAAGGTGGCACGTTATGCCGAGCGCATCCATCACCCGGACCGCTTGCTTCATCCCCTCGTCCGCAAGGGCGCAAAGGGCGAGGGCGATTGGCAGCGGGCCTCCTGGGAGGCCGCGCTCGACCTGGTCGCGGAGAAGTTCCTCGCCGCGGAGGCAAAGTACGGATCCGAAACCGTCTGGCCCTACTTTTATGCCGGCACGATGGGACAGGTGCAGCGCGACGGCATCAACCGCCTGCGCCACGCGAAACGCTATTCCAACCAGTTCGACACGATCTGCACCAACACCGCATGGACCGGCTACGTGATGGGCACCGGGCGGCTGGCCGGCACGGATCCGCGCGAGATGGCGAAGGCCGATTGCGTCGTCATCTGGGGCACAAATGCCGTGTCCACCCAGGTCAACGTGATGACGCATGCCGTGAAGGCGCGCAAGGAACGCGGCGCGAAGATCGTCGCCATAGACATCTACGCCAGCGATACCGTGGCTCAGGCCGACATGGGGCTGGTCCTGAAGCCCGGGACCGATGCCGCACTGGCCTGTGCGGTCATGCATGTCGCTTTCCGCGATGGATATGCGGATTGGGATTATCTCAATAAATACAGTGACAAGCCGAAGGAACTTGAACAGCATCTTCAGTCGCGCGGGCCGGAGTGGGCCGCCGAGATCACCGGCCTGGCTGTCGAAGAGATCGAGGCATTCGCAAGACTTGTCGGCACCACCAGGCGGACCTTTTTCCGTCTCGGATACGGATTTACCCGCAACCGCAACGGCTCGGTGTCCATGCACGCCGCCGTCTGCGTGCCCACGGTTCTGGGCTCCTGGCAGTACGAGGGCGGTGGCTGCTTTCACAACAACGGGGCCATCTACCGTTTCGACAAGCGCGAGCTCACGGGCGAAGCCTATGCCGATCCGTCCGTGCGCTGGCTCGACCAGTCGAAGATCGGACGCGTGCTGACCGGTGACGCCGAGGCACTGGCCGGCGGTCCGCCGGTCACGGCCATGCTGATCCAGAACACCAATCCGGTGAATGTCATGCCGGAACAGGCGCTGGTGCGGAAGGGCTTCGCGCGCGAGGACCTGTTCGCGGTGGTCCACGAGCAGTTCATGACCGAGACGGCCGAACTCGCCGATGTCGTGTTGCCGGCGACGATGTTCCTGGAGCATGACGACGTCTACAGGGGAGGCGGGCATCAGCATGTCATGCTCGGGCCGAAGCTGATCGAGGGGGCGGGCGAAGCGCGGCCGAACCATTTCGTGTTCGAGGAACTTGCTAAGCGGCTCGGCATTGATCACCTGCCGGGCTTCGGCAAGACCGAGCGCGAGTTGATCGACGGCTTGCTGGCGCCGATGGGCGAGACATACGAAACGCTGAGGGAAAAGGGCTGGATCGACGTGCAGCCCGATTTCGAGACCGCCCACTACATCGGCGGCTTCGGTCATCCGGACGGGAAATTCCGCTTCTGTCCCGACTGGATGGCGACGCCCGCGCCGAACAGCCCGCCCGGATCGCTCGGTCCGCAGGGGCCGGCCACTCGCCTGCCGGCCTTTCCGGACTATCTGGACCTGACCGAGACGCCGGATGCCGAGCACCCGTTCCGGCTTGCGACGTCGCCGGCGCGTTCCTTCCTCAATTCCACCTTTTCGGAGACGCCCGGTTCGGTGAAGAAGGAGCGCAGGCCGGAAGTGATGATCCATCCCGACGACGCAGCAGCGCTCGGACTGGAGGACGGTGCGGCCGTCGCTCTCGGCAATCACCGCGGCGAGGTTCACCTTCATCTGAGGATTTCGGATCGCCCCGGGAGAGGCACGCTGGTCGCCGAGGGCCTCTGGCCCAACGGCGCGCACCTGAACGGTTGCGGCATCAACACGCTGACCGGCGCAGACTCAATCGCGCCCTACGGCGGCGCGGCCGTTCACGACATCAGGGTCTGGGTGAGGGCGCTTTAGTCGGCGAGTTCTTCCGCCAACTCCGCAAGCGCCAGCGGATAGATCCGGTGCTCTTCCGTCAGAACGCGCGCGGCCAGCGTGTCGGGCGTGTCGTCCGGCAGCACCGGCACTTGGGCCTGCATGATGACCGGACCTTCGTCCATGCCGGCGGTGACATGGTGCACCGAGCAGCCGTGAACGGTGTCGCCGGTCTCGATGGCGCGGGCATGGGTGTCGAGGCCCTTGTGCCGCGGTAGCAGCGAGGGATGGATGTTGATGATCCGTCCCGCCCACGGTTCCAGGAACTCGCCCGACAGCAGCCGCATGAAGCCGGCGAGACAGACGATATCCACCTCGTGCTCGTCGAGGGCTTCCTGGATCGCCTTTTCGTGCGCCCGTTTCGACGGGTAGGGTGCCCGCGAAATCGCGCGGGCGGGAATGCCGTGATCGCGCGCCGTATCCAGACCCTTCGCCTCGGGCTTGTCCGAGATCACCAGCACGATCTCGGCGGGATAGTCCGGCGCCTTGGCCGCCTGGACCAGCGCTTCCATGTTGGAGCCGCGTCCCGAGATCAGCACGGCACAGCGTTTTCGTTTTGCCGTCAAAGGTCGAGTGTTCCCTTGTAGGTTACGCGGTCGCCCTCTTGTGCCCGGATCGTGCCGATGCGGGTCACGGTCTCACCCTCGCGTTCCAGCACCTCGGCGGCAGCTTCCGCACGTTCAGGCGAGACGACGGCCACCATGCCGACGCCGCAGTTGAAGGTCCGCAACATTTCGTCGCGCGCCACCCCGCCCTGTGCGGCGAGCCATGCGAAGACATGCGGCACCCGGATCGCCGAAAGGTCGATCTCGGCTGCCATGCCGTCGGGCAGGACGCGCGGGATGTTTTCGGTGAAGCCGCCGCCGGTGATATGCGCAAGCGCCTTGATCGCGCCGGTCTCGCGGATCGCCGCCAGTACCGGTTTTACATAGATGCGGGTGGGATCGAGCAGCGCTTCGCCCAGCGTCCGTTCCTTGTCGAACGGTGCCGAAGCCCCGTAGGACAGGCCGGACATCTCCACGATGCGCCGTACTAGAGAAAAGCCGTTGGAATGAAGGCCGGCGGAAGCAAGGCCCAGGATCACGTCGCCGTCGGCAATGTCCGGTTTCGGCAGCAATTGTCCGCGCTCAGCCGCGCCGACGGCAAATCCGGCGAGATCGTAGTCGCCGTCCCCGTACATGCCCGGCATTTCGGCCGTCTCGCCGCCGAGCAGCGCGCAGCCGGCTTGCCGGCACCCTTCGGCAATGCCGGAAACGATGTCCGAGCCTTGTTTCACGTTCAGCTTGCCGGTGGCGAAATAGTCGAGGAAGAGCAGCGGTTCCGCGCCCTGGACGATCAGGTCGTTGACGCACATGGCGACAAGGTCGATGCCCACCGTGTCATGGATGTCCGCCTCGATGGCAACCTTGAGCTTGGTGCCGACGCCGTCATTGGCGGCGACGAGGACCGGATCGGAAAAGCCGGCCGCTTTCAGGTCGAACAGTCCGCCGAAACCGCCGATCGTGCCGTCGGCGCCGGGACGCCGCGTCGAGCGCACCATCGGCTTGATCGCTTCGACCAGCGCGTTACCGGCGTCAATGTCGACGCCAGCGTCGGCATAGGACAGCCCGTTGCCGTCATTCGGGGTATTCGGTGAACCTGACATGATCGTCCTGTTTCGCGCATTCTGCCTGTTGCGCGGTCCTATCGCACGGTGCCGCCGCCGTTTCCAGCCCGGTGCGTCCGAGCCACAGCAAATTCTTGCGTATCGGACGAAAGGTTTTTGCGTGACGCCATGCGCGCCTCTATATGACGGCAAACAGGTATCGATGGACACCGTGATATTTACCATCCCGAACGTCATAACGATTGCGCGGCTGATCGCGATTCCGTTCATCGTCTGGGCGATGCTGAATGGCGCCTGGACAACCGCCTTCGTTCTGTTCGCGCTCGCCGGCGCGTCGGACGGCATCGACGGATTCATCGCGCGTCATTGGAAACAGCATTCCCGCTTGGGGAGCTATCTCGATCCGCTTGCCGACAAGGCCCTGACCATCGCTGTCTTCTCGACCTTCGTCGCCCATGGAATCATGCCATTCTGGTTGCTGGCGCTGATCGTCGCACGCGACGTCGCGATTGTCGTGGGGGCGGGCCTGATGGCTTCTTTCGGGGATGCAGCCGCTATCCGGCCGTTGATGATATCCAAGATCAACACCACCGTCCTCATCCTGCTGGCAGGCTGGCTTCTGGCGGCCGGCGCGTTCGGCTGGACGTTCCCGATCATCGAGGGCGCGTTGATCGGCCTTGTGGTATTCCTGACCGCGGTGTCTGCGGCCGCCTATGGTCGCTTGGTGGCAGGGAAGATCCGTCGCGCGATGGAAAGAAAGGATGGACCCAAGTGACCGAACACATCTCGACCGCATCGTTGAAACGCCAAGCGGTGTTCTGGCTGGCGACGGTGGGCACGCTGGTTCTCTTCCTCTACGTGTTCCGGGCCGTCCTGTTGCCTTTCCTGGCCGGGCTGGCGCTTGCCTATTTCATGGACCCGGTCGCGGATTTCCTCGAGAGGCGGGGCCTGTCGCGGCTCGCCGCGACCGTTTTCATCCTGCTTGCGTTCCTCGTCCTGTTCATCATCGCCCTCGCGGTGATCGTTCCGATCCTGGCCACCCAGGCGAACGAGCTGCTGGCGCGGCTGCCGGGTTACATCGCGCAGCTTCAGGGCCTGATTGCCAGTCTGAGCGTGGAGACGACCTGGCTTGCCGAACATGTCGGTATCGATGTTGACAGCCTGCAGAGCAGTCTCGACGAGCTCGTTGCGCAGGGCGCGGGCTTCCTGACCACGCTGTTCCAGGGCATCTGGTCCTCGGGCAAGGCGATCGTCGATATCGCCGGCCTTCTCGTTGTCGCTCCCGTCGTCGCCTTCTACATGCTGCTCGACTGGGACAAGATGGTCGCCCGGGTCGACAGCTGGGTCCCGCGCGATCATGTCGACACGGTTCGGCGCCTGGCTGCTGACGTCGACCGGGCGATTGCCGGCTTCGTGCGCGGGCAGGGTACGGTCTGTCTCATTCTCGGCCTGTTCTATGCGATCGGCCTGACCGTCGCCGGCCTGAATTTTGGCCTTCTGATCGGCCTGTTCGCCGGCCTGATCAGCTTCATTCCCTATGTCGGTTCGATGGTCGGCCTTGTCCTGTCCGTCGGCGTTGCACTGGTCCAGTTCTGGCCCGACTGGATCATGATCGTCGTCATCGCCGGGGTTTTCTTCGCCGGGCAGTTCCTGGAGGGCAACTTCCTGCAGCCCAAGCTGGTGGGCGGCAGCGTCGGCCTCCATCCGGTCTGGCTGATGTTCGCGCTGTTTGCATTTGGCACCCTGTTCGGCTTTACCGGCCTCCTTGTCGCCGTCCCCGCCGCCGCCGCTGTTGGCGTATTGGTGCGCTTCGCGATCGAGAAGTACCTCGATTCCGATCTTTATATCGGCAGTTCCGAGGCGTCCGATGATGCCTCTGCCGTGGATTGACAACATCGGATAGCCATGTCGTGTAACGCGTTTCTCCCATGACGAAAGCTGACGATTCCCAGTTGCTGCTTGATATTGGGTTGTCGGGGTCGATGACGCGGGACGATCTCGTCGTCACGCGTTCGAACCGCGCCGCGGTCATGCTCGTTGAAAGCTGGCCGGATTGGCCGGGACCGGTCGTGGTGCTCGCCGGTCCGCCGGGTTCCGGCAAGACGCACCTGGCTACGATATGGCGCGATATGTCAGGCGCTCTGGCATGCGAAGCGCGAGACCTTTCTGGCGTCGCACTTGATGCCGCCCAGCGCGGCGAAGCGCTTCTGATCGACGGGATTGAACCCGGCAACTTCGACGAGAACGAACTGTTTCACATAATGAACGCGGTGCGCGCCAATCACGGCAGCCTGCTTCTGACCTCGGCCCGCTGGCCCGGAGCCTGGCAGGTGCAGACGCCGGACTTGCGCTCCCGAATTCAGGCTGCAACGACCGTTGAGATATCGGAGCCGGACGACGAACTTCTGATTGGCGTGATGAGCAAGTTGTTCGCGGACAGGCAAATAGTGGTCGATCCCTCGGTCATAAGCTACATCGCGAGCCGCATTGAACGTTCTCTGGCCAGCGCCCTTTCCATCGTCGACCGTCTCGACAAGGCTTCGCTTGCCCGAAAGGCCCGGATTACAAGGGCCTTTGCCGCGGCCTATGTTCGTGAGTACGATGCCGGACAGAGCGAGTTCGACTTTTAAAGTCGCCCGATGCGAATGCGCGTGTCATGGAAACGTGGCATTTTGTCTTTAAGCGGTCGTTTATGGCGCCTCAGGCGCACCATGGGAAAGCATTGGAGATATGGACAAAGTGAATACGCCTAATGTCGCAGTTGCCGAGCCTGCCGAAGACTTTGCCGGAGGTGAAAGCTTGCGCGACAATGCGGCGCGTTTTGTCAATCGCGAGTTTTCCTGGCTGCAGTTCAATTGGCGGGTGCTCGACGAGGCACGCAACATCAAGCACCCATTGCTGGAGCGCCTGCGTTTTCTCTCGATCTCGGCGGACAATCTGGATGAGTTCTTCATGGTTCGTGTTGCCGGCCTGGCGGGGCAGGTGCGCGAGGGTATCACGGAGCGGTCGGACGACGGACTCACGCCGAATGAGCAGCTCGAGGCGATCCTTGACGAAGCGGGCAAGCTGCAGACCGAACAGCAGGTGGTTCTTGCAGAATTGCAGGAGGAACTGGAGGCACAGGGAATCCAGTTTGTCCGGAGCGAGCAGTTGGGCAGGGAGGATCTCGAGTGGCTGGAGGATCATTTCCTTCAGACGATATTCCCCGTCCTCACGCCGCTCTCGATCGATCCGGCGCATCCGTTTCCGTTCATTCCCAATCTCGGATTTTCGATCGCGCTGGATCTCGTCAATCGCGCGACGCGCGCGCACATGAGCGCCCTTCTGCGCTTTCCCGTCGCGCTGGATCGTTTCGTGTCGATCCCCACAAGCGGTCCGCGATACCGTTTCATCAGTCTCGAGGATATCATTGGCCTCTATATCGCCAAGCTCTATCCGGGCTATGAAGTGCGCGGGAAGGGGACCTTCCGCATCATTCGTGACAGCGATATCGAGGTCGAGGAAGAGGCCGAAGACCTGGTGCGCCTGTTCGAAACCGCGCTCAAGCGTCGCCGTCGCGGCCAGGTTGTGCGCATCGAGTTCGATCACGAGATGCCGCAAAGCCTTCGCGAGTTCGTGGCCCACGAGCTGGAGGTTCCGGAATCTCGCGTGAGCGTACAGCCGGGGTTCCTCGCGCTCAACACGGTGTCCGAAATCGTTTCGTTCGCGGATCGGCCCGACCTGAAGTTCGAGCCGTACTCGGCGCGCTTTCCCGAGCGCATTCGTGAGCATAACAGCGATTGTTTTTCCGCGATCAGCGAGAAGGACATCATTGTCCATCATCCCTATGAGTCCTTCGACGTGGTCGTCCAGTTCCTGCGTCAGGCAGCGCAGGATCCCAACGTGCTTGCGGTCAAGCAGACGCTTTATCGCACTTCGAAGGACAGTCCGATCATCCGGGCGCTGATCGATGCGGCGGAGGCGGGGAAATCGGTGACCGCTTTGGTCGAATTGAAGGCACGTTTCGACGAGGAGGCGAACATCCGCTGGGCGCGTGACCTTGAGCGCGCCGGCGTGCAGGTCGTCTACGGCTTCTTCGAGATGAAGACCCACGCGAAGATGTCGCTGATCGTGCGTCGCGAGGACGGGAGGCTGCGCAACTACGTGCACCTGGGTACCGGCAACTACCATCCCGTGACCGCCAAGATATACACGGACCTGTCCTACTTCACCTGCGATCCGGAGATCGCCCACGACGTGGCGCAGGTCTTCAACTTCATCACCGGATACGCCGACCCCGGCTCGGACATGAAACTAGCGGTATCGCCGCGTTTCCTGCGCAATCGCATTCTCAGGCACATCGCCGACGAGATCGAGCACGCCAGGGCCGGCCGTCCGGCGGAAATCTGGATGAAGATGAACTCTCTCGTCGATGCCAGCATCATCGACGCGCTCTACGATGCGAGCATGGCCGGCGTTCAGATCGATCTGGTGGTGCGCGGCATCTGCTGTCTCCGCCCGCAGGTGCCCGGCCTTTCGGAGAATATCCGGGTCAAGTCGATCGTCGGACGGTTCCTCGAGCACAGCAGGATCTACTGCTTCGGCAACGGTCACGGCCTGCCGAGCGACAATGCCATCGTCTATATCGGCTCCGCGGACCTGATGCCGCGCAACCTGGACCGGCGCGTGGAAACGCTCGTTCCGCTCGAGAATCCGACCGTTCATGAGCAGGTGCTCGGCCAGATCATGCTTGCAAACCTGCTCGACAACCAGCAGAGCTTCGAACTCTTGCCGGACGGCCGGTCTCGGCGCATGGTGCCCGGCGAGGACGAGAAGCCGTTTGACGCGCAGAAGTATTTCATGACCAATCCCAGCCTGTCGGGGCGCGGAAAGTCGTTGAAATCCTCCGCGCCGAGGTTGATCGCCCACAAGAAGCGGGCAGAAAACAAGCAGTCGTAGCGAGCGCGTGCCGGGTCGGAAATTGACATTTGATTGAAACTGAAGACGCTCAGGGGCGCCTGCGAAACAGGCGTCCGATCGCAGTCGTTGACATCGGCTCGAACTCCGTACGCCTCGTGATCTACGAGGGCCTGGTGCGTGCGCCGTCGATACTGTTCAACGAAAAGGTGCAATGCGGCCTTGGCCGCGGTATCGCCGAGACCGGGAACATGGACGAGGGGGCGGTGCGCAGCGCGCTCGATGCCCTGCGCCGTTTCCGTGCTCTCGCCGACCAGGGGCGCGTGGAGAGGCTCGTGGTTCTCGCGACGGCTGCCGCGCGCGAGGCAGGCAACGGACCGGCCTTCATTGAGGAGGCTGAACGAATTCTCGGCCAGGAAATTACCGTCTTGTCCGGTCGCGAGGAGGCGCTTTATTCCGCCTATGGCGTCCAGTCGGCTTTCCGGGCCATCGACGGCGTGATGGGCGATCTCGGTGGCGGCAGCCTCGAAGTCGTCGATATGAAGGGTGAAGCCATCGGTGAGGGCATGACGCTCCCGATCGGCGTCATTCGCCTCTCCGAACGTGCCGGCGGCGAACTGAAACAGGCGGTCAAGATCGCGCGGCAGGAAATCAAGCGCGCGGCCTTTCTAGAGGGCGGCAGGGGACGCACATTTTATGCCGTCGGGGGTACATGGCGCAATCTTGCCAAGCTTCACATGGCCAACACCGGTTACCCGCTGCACGTCACCCATCACTACGAGATGGATGCCGAACGCGCAGCCGGCTTTCTCGGCCGCGTCGGGCGCAACAATGTGGAGAAGATGCGGGGTATCGGTCAGGTATCGCGGTCGCGCCGTTCGCTCCTGCCCTACGGTGCCATCGTGCTGGCGGAAATCATCCGCGCCATGAAGCCGGAAAAGGTCGTCTTTTCCTCGGCAGGCGTGCGCGAGGGTTATCTGTATGGCCTGCTCGACGAGGAGACGCGGAAACGTGACGCGCTGATAGAGGCGGCAGAGGAACTGTCGATCCTGCGGTCGCGGTCGCCTCGCCATGCACGCGAGTTGGCGGTGTGGACCGGGAATGCCTTCAGGGCTTTCGGCATCGACGAGACGGAAGACGAGGCGCGTTACCGCGAAGCGGCCTGCCGACTGGCCGACATTTCGTGGCGCGCCCATCCGGATTACCGCGGCGACCAGGCGCTGAACGTCATCGCCTACGGGTCATTCACCCAGATAGATCATCCCGGTCGGGCCTATATCGCGCTTGCCAACTATTTCCGCCACGACGGCCTGAAGAATCCCACCCTTGCGCCCGAGATCCGCACAATCACGTCGGACCGGATCTGGGAACGCAGCCGCTATCTGGGTGCGTTCTTCCGCGTGGCCTATCTCTTCACGGCGGCCATGCCCGGCGTGATCGGCGACATCACGTGGCGGGAGAAGGAGGACGGTTCGATGGAATTGGTCCTGCCGCGTCGGCTTGCCGAACTGCACGGTTCACGTCCGCTCGGTCGCATCAATCAGCTGTCGAAGGTCGTCGGCCGCCCCATCGCGTTGGTGGTGGAAGACTAGGGGCACTTCAGTCGAGTTCGATGACGGCGAGCTTGCGCTGTTCGAAGCGGATGGCGAGTTCGCCTCGAACTGCGCGCAACGCCTTTTCGCCGAACACCTCGCGTCGCCAGCCCTTGAGCGCTGCGACATCGGCCTGCTCGCCGTGAATGGCGATCTGCTCCAGGTCGTCGGTGGTGGCGATGATCTTCTGCGCCACGCCGTGTTCCTCTGCCGTGAGCTTCAGGAGCACCCGCAGCAGGTCGACTGCGGCACTGGTGCCTTCCGGGGATGCGGGCGGGCGCGGGATCTTCGGCAGATCGTCCTTGTCCATTTCCAGCGCGTCCGTCACGGCCTTGATCAACGGAGCGGCAAGTGCGGAACGTTCGATGCCCTTGTTGAGCGAGCGCAGGCGCCCCAGCGCCTCCGGCGTCTGCGGCTGTTGCTGCGCAATCTCGTAGATGGCGTCGTCCTTCAGGATGCGCCGCCGCGGCTGGTTGCGGGACCGCGCCTCGCGCTCGCGCCATGCCGCGATGTTCTTGAGGATTTGCAGTTCGATCGGCTTGCGTACCCGCAGCTTCAACCGCGTCCAGGCGTCTTCCGGTTTCAGGTCGTAGGTTTCGGGCGCTGTCAGTACGCCCATTTCCTCAGCGACCCAGTGCTCCCGGTTTTCGGTTTTCAGTCGCTCCGCGAGGTCGGCATAGACATCGCGCAGATGTGTCACGTCGGCAAGCGCATAGGTGAGCTGCCGGTCGCTGAGCGGGCGCTGCCGCCAGTCGGTGAACCGCGACGACTTGTCGATATGTTCGCCGGTGATACGCTTGACGAGCTGGTCGTAGGCGATGGCGTCGCCGAACCCGCAAACCATCGCGGCAACCTGCGTGTCGAACACGGGGTCCGGAACCTTCCCGGTCAGCTTGAAGAAAATCTCGATGTCCTGACGCGCGGCGTGGAACACCTTGAGCACACTTGTGTCCGCCATGAGATCGAACAGTGGTCCGAGATCGATGCCCTTGGCCAGCGGGTCGACCAGAACGGCTTCTTCGGTGCTTGCCAGCTGGACGAGGCACAATTCCGGCCAGAACGTGGTTTCCCGGATGAACTCGGTGTCGATGGTGATGAAGGGATGTTGCGCAAGGCGCGCGCAGGCTGCGGAAAGCTCTTCCGTCGATTCAATTGGTTTCATGCGGACAGGTCTTTAGCCGTGTCTCCGGGGTTTGTCGATTGTTTCGGCTCGTCGGTTTTGCGCATTTTTCCGTTGCCTGCCAGCCGCGCCAGCAGCGGCGATGTGCGCAGCAGCATGGTGAACGCGCCGCGACGTGCCGCCGGGACGGGACCGCGTACCCTCATGCGCCAGAGCGTCGCGACGATCAATGTAGCGTGCACCGCGCTGGTATAGGTGAACAGTGCCGGGGGGGCGTAAAGCTCGACCACGAAGGACGAGACGAACGGGCCGACCATCGCTCCGGCGGAGAAGCAGAACATCAGGCCGGCCGAGACCATGACATATTGTGTCGGTTCCGCGTAGTCGTTCGCGTGCGCGACGGACAGCGAGTAGAGGGGCAGGGCGAAGGCGCCGAACAGGAAGATACCGGCATAATTTGCAATCGGCGATACGCCGGCGCCGAAGCCGAGGAACAGTCCGGCGACGACCGCGCCTCCGCTTGCGGCCATCAGGACCACGCGCCGGTCGTGCTTGTCGGACCAGTAACCGAGCGGATATTGCAGGATCGCACCGCCGAAGATGCCGGCACTCATGAATGTGGCGACGGAGGTGATCGACAGCCCGATATCCTGCGCGTAAACCGGTCCGATTAGACGGAATGCGCTGTTCGTGGCGCCGATGGCCAGGCAGCCGATGCAGGCCAGTGGCGACAGGCGCCAGATGCCTTTCATGTCGAAATGTATGTCGCGCGGCGGCGTCGGGCTGGAGCGGTCGGCGAGCGAGACCGGAACCAGCGACATGGTGATCATCACCGCCATGACGGCGAACACGGTGAAACCGCCGGTGCCGAATGCCGGAAGGATGAACTGGGCGCCCGTCACCGCCACGATGTCTATGATCCGGTAGATCGAAAGCAGCCGCCCGCGGCCGGAATTGTCGACGCTGGAATTGAGCCAGCTTTCGATCGTCGTGAAGAGGCCGGAGAAGCAGAATCCCATCACGAAGCGGATCGCGATCCAGGCCGGGCCGTTCAGCAGCAGCACGAGCAGGAGCGTTCCGGAAGCGGCGATTGCCGCCAGGGCGGCGAAGGTGCGGATATGCCCGACCGCGTTGAGCATCCGGCTGATCATCACGCAGCCGAGCAGGAACCCGCCGAAATATGCGGTGCCCATGAAACCGATAAGGCTGGTGGAGAATCCCTCCTGGGCGCCGCGAATCGCGATCAGCGTTCCCTGGACGCCGTTCCCGGCCAGCATGATGGACGCCGCGACTAGAAGCGGGACGAGAGGACGTAGGTTCATTCGACCGGTTGTGGACATGGCGGACTGGCATCACTATGCCGCCCCTTTGCGCCGTGTACCAGTGCCGGCTTTGGCCTTTCCCCGTCAGTTGGCTGCTGCCGGTTTCGAGGATTGCTTTCGCAACGGCTGCCACGCCGGATCGCCTTGACAAATCGCTTCGCCCGTGCGCTTTTCCGCGCGATTTCCCGCAGCACTGAAATTGCGGCGCGAACACCGCGCCCGGCAGACAAAGGCGATTACCAATGCACCGTTACCGCAGCCACACATGCGGCGCTCTCCGCAAATCGGACGCAGGATCTACCGTCCGTCTTTCCGGATGGGTCCATCGCGTTCGCGATCATGGCGGCGTTCTCTTCATCGACCTGCGCGACCATTTCGGCATCACCCAGATTGTCGCCGACCCGGATTCCGACTGCTTTTCCACGGCCGAGAAGGTGCGTGGCGAGTGGGTGGTCCGTATCGACGGCGAGGTCAAGCCGCGTTCCGAGGAGACGGTCAATCCGAATCTGCCGACCGGCGAGATCGAGGTGTTCGCACGCGAGATGGAAGTGCTTTCGGAGGCGCGAGAACTGCCGCTTCCGGTCTTCGGCGAGCCGGACTATCCGGAGGACATCCGGCTGAAATACAGGTTCCTCGACCTGCGCCGCGAGACGTTGCACAACAACATCATGACCCGTTCCGAGGTGATCTCGTCGATGCGCCGGCGCATGGCGTCGGCCGGGTTCACCGAGTTCCAGACGCCGATCCTGACGGCGTCGTCGCCGGAGGGCGCGCGCGACTTTCTCGTGCCGTCGCGCATTCATCCCGGCAATTTCTACGCCCTGCCGCAGGCGCCGCAGCAGTACAAGCAGTTGCTGATGGTCTCCGGTTTCGACCGCTACTTCCAGATCGCGCCCTGCTTCCGCGACGAGGACCCGCGCGCCGACCGCCTTCCGGGCGAGTTCTACCAGCTCGACCTCGAGATGAGCTTCGTCGAGCAGGATGACATCCTGAACACGATGGAGCCGGTCGTTCGCGGCGTGTTCGAGGAATTTGCCAAGGGCAAGCCGGTGACGGAGGAGTTCCCGCGCATTCCCTATGACGAGGCCATCCTGAAATACGGTACCGACAAGCCTGACCTGCGCAACCCGATCATCATGCAGGACGTGTCGGAACATTTCCGCGGTTCCGGCTTCAAGGTCTTCGCCAACATTCTCGCCAACGATCCGCGCGGAGCGGTCTGGGCGGTTCCTGCGCCGACAGGCGGCAGCCGCGCATTCTGCGACCGCATGAATTCCTGGGCGCAGGGGCAGGGCCAGCCGGGCCTCGGCTACATCTTCTGGCGCGAGGAGAACGGAAAGGTCGAGGGCGCCGGTCCGATCGCCAAGAACATCGGCGAGGAACGCACCGAGGCTATCCGGGTGCAGCTTGGCCTCAAGCCGGGCGACGCCTGCTTCTTCGCTGCCGGGGACCCGAAGAAGTTCGCTTCCTTCGCCGGCGACGCGCGCACGCGCGTCGGCGAGGAACTCGACCTGGTCGACCGCGATCGTTTCGAACTTGCCTGGATCGTCGACTTCCCGTTCTACGAGTGGGACGAGGAAGAAAAGAAGATCGACTTCGGCCACAACCCCTTCACCATGCCGCGCGGCGGCCTCGGGGCGCTGGAGAACGAGGATCCGCTCAACATCAAGGCATGGCAATATGATCTGGTCTGCAACGGCTACGAGATCGCTTCGGGTGGCATCCGCAATCACCTGCCGGAGGTCATGGTAAAGGCGTTCGGCATCGTCGGTCTCGATGCCAATACGGTCGAGGAGCGTTTCGGCGGTCTCTACCGCGCGTTCCACTACGGTGCGCCGCCGCATGGCGGCATGGCGGCCGGCATCGACCGCATCGTCATGCTGCTGGTCGGGGCGCGGAACCTGCGAGAGGTCACGCTGTTCCCGATGAACCAGCAGGCCGCCGACCTGTTGATGGGAGCGCCGGCACCGGCATCGCCGGCGCAGCTGCGCGAATTGCACCTGCGCACCGTGGCGCCGGAAAAGGACAAGGACTGACGGCATGGAAGGCGGTTCGCGATGACGGTCCGCCTTCTCGTCACCGGCTTCGAGCCGTTCCCCGGCGCGCCGGTCAACCCGACCGAGCGCCTGGTCCGTCACTTCGAGAACGAGCCGCCGCTGGCGGACGAGGATGTCGCCTGCCGCTTCGCGGTTCTGCCGGTCGATTACGGGCAGGCGATTCCGGCCCTGGAAAGAGTATCGGCAGTCTTCCGGCCGCACGTCGCCGTGCATTTCGGCCTGGCACGCGAGGCCAGGGGCTTCAGGCTCGAGAGAAGGGCGCGCACCGGGATTGGCGCGGACATCCCCGACAATGCAGGCAACCGGCCGGGCCGGTGCGAAATACGTGCCGGGCGCGGGCATGTGCCATCCGGCCTGCCGCTGAATGCCATGGAGGCCGCCCTGCGCGATGCCGGCCACGCGGTCGAATGGTCGGACGATGCGGGCGGCTATCTCTGCAACTATGTATTCTTCCACTCCGCCGCGGGGCTTTGCCGGGGGCTGGAGACCGCGAGAAGCGGATTTGTCCACGTCGGGCCTGTGGCGATGCCGGGAAAGCCCGACGGAGCGGGGCTACCCGGTTTCGGCGAACTCGTTCGTGGCGCCGAGATCGTGCTGCGGGCCAGCATTTCCGGACTATGAATCGAAAGGCCCGGCGGTCGTCCCGCCGGGCCTTTCGCGCAGATGCGAGATGAAGGCCTAGTCGTTCGCCGACACGTTGAGGCCCAGCACGTTGATCAGGGACTGTGGCGTGCTCATCGCCGATCCCATGATCTGCGCCACCGGAACCGGTGCGGGCGGGGCGGCGACAATGCTCAGCGAGCCGGGCTCGTCGAGGAAGGATCCGATCGCGGCCGTTACCTTGGCCGCGAATTCCGGGTTCTGGAGCTGCGCAAGTGCGAAGGGCAGGGTGCCCTTGGCCATGGCGACGACGCCCTCGCGATTCGTGCCCTGTTTCTTGGCGGCGAAATCGAGCAGGCGGTTGGTCGCGGAATCGTCGATGATCTCGATGCTGATACGGCCGATCTCCAGCTGCTGCATCAGGCCGAGCATCGCGAAGCCCATGGCTTCCTCGCTCTGGCCTTCCATGCTCTTCTGCATTTCCTGGATCGCGGTGAGGAGCTGGGGCGTGTAGCCGCCGATCTCGAATTCGACGTTCAGCTGGGCGGCGTCGTCGAGGACGAAATTCTGCTGCAGCGCCATGTCGCCGTTGTTCGTGTCCCACGTGCCTGTGCCCGTCATGCGGCCGCTGAGTTCGGTGTAGCCGATCTCCGCCAGGGTATTGCGAAACTCGGGCGACGGGAACTCGGCGAAGTCGATGAAGAAGTCCTTTACCTCCCCCGTCATGTCCAGCGTCGCGCCCGGCTTGTAGGGGCTCATGCTCGACGTGATGCCGGCTAGCCTGAACACGGTGTTGCCGTTGGTCGCCACTTCCACGGCGCCGACTTCCATGGACCGGTAGAGGCCCAGCGCGGCAACCGGGTCGGTCCCGTCCGCGCCTCCGAGATAGTAGCCCTCGACATGGCCGCCCTCGAAACCGACCGACCAGCCGTCATGTGCCTGCGTGAAACCGGGCACGGCGATGCGGCCGATCAGGTAGGAGCCGTTGCCGATCTCGGTCACGTCCTCGAGCAGGATCCGGTCCAGCCGGATGCCATCGTCGCCTTCCGGCACCGTGATTTCCAGGTTGCGGAGCGCCACGTCGTCACCGCGCGTTTCCACCGAATCGGACGACAGCTCGAGCCCCTGTCTCTTCATCTGTGCGGCCAGCGCGTCGAAGACGGCATCGCCGTCGACGTCGGCAAGGGCTTGCGGCGTCAGTGCCAGGAGCAGCACGGCCGCGGTCGTCGACATGAATGTGGTGTGACTTGAGGGCATGGATTAGCCTTTCTGGAGGATCATATCGGGCGCGTTTCTAGGTCATCCCTATGGACCGCAGTGTGACAAAGTACACATTGTCATGGCAAGCCTGCGGCAGCGCTTCCGCGACTCATGACTGTCAAAGGGTTATCATCGCGCATTTGCATTTGAAGTGGACCGGTGCGGCGGTCCGGGTTACTCCGGCTGCGGAACGATCCGTACAGACGGCAGGGGAGCATGCGGTGACATCGTTGTTCGTTACGGGATGCGGTCGCGGCATCGGCCTGGAACTCGTCCGCCAGGCCATGGACCTCGGCTGGGACGTCGCCGGTTCGGTGCGCGACCCGGAGGTCGCCGTGAGCCTTGAACGGCGGTTTCCGGAGCGCTTCAGGGTGTTTGTCTTCGATGTCACCGACCAGCAGGCACTTCGGGATGCAGCCGCGGCCTATGGGGGTTCGCTCGACATCCTGGTCAACAATGCGGGTGTCATCGGGCCCGGGCGCCAGTCGACCCTCGACATGGATTTCGACGGCTTTGCCGAGACCCTGGCGGTCAATACGCTCGCGCCACTGCGTGTCGTTCAGGCATTCCTCCCGAATTTGCGCCTTTCGGGCAGCCCGCGCATCCTGACGATCTCGTCGATCATGGGGCGCATGTCCTATGCGAAATCGGATCGCATCGCCTACCGGGCATCGAAGGCCGCGGTAAACAAGGTCATGCAGGGCCTTGCCACCGATCTGCTGGCAGACGGGATTGCGGTGCGGCTGCTTCACCCGGGCTGGGTGCGCACCGACATGGGCGGACCGGGCGCCGATATCACGCCACAGGAAAGCGCGGCAGGAATCCTGGAGATAGCGCGCACTACTACGATCGCCGATACCGGCACCTTCGTGAACTGGGACGGCACCACTGTGCCTTGGTAGGAAACGGGAGAACTGTGGCGATGAAGCGGCCCGAAATCGTTCCATCAAGGAAGCTTGCCGCGACCGTGGACGGGCTGTTCATGGCCGGGGGCGCGGATTTCGTCACGTCGCCTGTCAGCGAGTTGCCGCTGACCTTAGAGGGAATTCCCGGCGATATTCATCGGGGCGTGACCCGCAGGTCCGGCGGGCGGGAGCCCTGGTATCCGCGCGGTACCGAGATCCGCAACGAACGCCAGGTCACGGTGCTCTCGCGCGACGATCTTGCGCAAACCGCTGCCGAAATGGGGATCGACAGGATCGAGCCGGAATGGATCGGTGGCAATGTCACGCTCTCGGGCATCCCGATGCTATCCATGTTGCCTGCCTCCACGCTTCTGTTCTTCGAGGGCGGCGCGACGCTGAAGATCGACTTTCAGAACGGCCCCTGCAAGATTTCCGGCGCATCGGTCGCCCGCCATGTCGGGCGTCCGGACGATGCCGGACTGGCGCTCGCCTTCGTGCAGGCGGCCAGGCGTCGGCGCGGGCTTGTCGCCTGGGTGGAAAAGCCGGGTACGATCGTGATGGGCGAGGGGGTGAGGGTGCAACTGCCGGAGCAGTGGATTTACCCGGTCTGATCTTCGACCGGGTCCGGCAGCTTCCCATCGGTTTCCGATTCGTCGAGCAGGCGCGTGGCCTGCCAGCGCTGCAGCACTGCGTTTATGTCGTCCAGAACGAAATGGCGTGCCGAGTCGCGGTCATAGCCCTCGTCGAGCAGTCGATCGTAATCCGTGTGGACGTGGCGGACATGCGCGACCAGCGACAGCCACACGGCCACGGAGGCGGGAAGGGAGCGCAGGTGACGCTGTCCCGCCAGTTGCTTGACCTCCTCCGCCTCATTGAACGGGATCATCGGCACGAGACGCCTCAGCGCCTTCGTCGTTTCAGTCTGTCGCTTCGTCGCCATGTTGCCCCGCCGCGAGGCCGCTTGCACTCACCTCCGGAATGATATAAACATATCTTTATATCTTTTCGGAGAAAGCATGAGCACGTCCGGTTTCCATCTCGACACGATCGTCGATGTCCTCAAGACAATAGCCGAACCGACGCGGCTGCGCATCCTGAAGCTGCTGTCGGAGGGAGATCTCACCGTATCGGAATTGACGGGCATTCTTGGCCAGTCGCAGCCGCGCGTGTCGCGTCACCTGAAGCTGATGCTGGACGCGCGGCTCATCAAGCGCCAGCAGGAAGGTTCCTGGGCCCTATTCCGGCTGAGCCGGGATGCGGCCAGCGACGCGCTGGTCCAGGAGCTTCTCGGGCGCATCTCGTCATCCGACGAGACCATCGCCCGCGATGCCGAGCGTCTCGCCGAGGTCAAGGCGAAGCGGCGCGAAGTCGCCTCCGCCTACTTCACGAAGAACGCTGCGAGCTGGGACGAGATTCGCTCGCTTCACGTTGCCGACAAGCTGGTCGAGGAGGCATTGCTGGCCCTGGTCGGCGACAAGCCGGTGCGATACATGCTCGACCTCGGCACCGGAACCGGCCGGATCCTTGAGTTGTTCTCGGGTCTCTACCAGTACGGAATCGGCATCGACTCCAACCGCGACATGCTCAATGTCGCCCGCGCCAATCTGGACGCGGCGGGCGTGCGCAATGCGGAGGTGCGTCTTGGCGATGTCTACAACCTGCCTATCGTGCGCAACGGCTTTGACCTTGTGACCATCCACCAGGTGCTCCACTTCCTCGATGATCCGGCTGCCGTGATCAGGGAAGCCGCGCGCGCGCTGCGCCCCGGCGGACGCCTCGTGATTGTCGATTTCGCGCCGCACGATCTCGATTTTCTGCGCGAGGAGCACGCACACCAGCGCATGGGCTTCTCCGACAACGATATCGCGGGCTGGTTCGAGGCCGCGGAGCTGGAAACGGGCCCTTCCAAAGCGCTTGCCGCCGGCAAGGTCGAGCCCAACCGGCTCACGGTGAAGATCTGGATCGCGACCGACCCGCGCATGGAAATCGCCGAAGACGAGGATTCAACGCAGTCGCCCCTGGAGTATGTTGCATGAGAAATTACGTCAGGTCGGTCACCGGCAATCGCGGCAGCGGGCAGGAAATCCGCGTGTCCTTCGAGTTCTTTCCGCCGAAGACACCGCATATGGAGGCGACGCTTTCCGAGACCATAAGGCGGCTCAACCCGCTCGGGCCGGATTTCGTGTCCGTCACCTATGGTGCCGGCGGCTCGACGCGCGATACCACAAGGAAGACGCTGGAAATGGTGCTGGCGACCGGAAATACGCCGGCGGCCGCGCATATCACCTGCGTGGATGCGACGCGCGAGGAGGTCGATGCAGTCGTCCGCGAGTTTGCTGCCCTTGGCATTCGCCGCTTCGTTGCGCTGCGCGGCGATCCGGCCGGCGGTGTCGGTACGCGTTACCAGCCGCATCCCAACGGCTACCAGAACGCCGCCCATCTCGTCGCCGGGCTGAAGGCCTTCGGCGATTTCGACATTTCGGTGGCTGCATATCCCGAGCGTCATCCGGAAAGCCCGGATTTCGCGACCGACATCGACATGCTCAAGCGCAAGGTCGACAATGGTGCCACGCGGGCCATTACCCAGTTCTTCTTTGATAACGACATATATGAGCGTTACGTGGAGCGCGTGCGTCGTGCCGGCATCTATATCCCGATCGTGCCGGGCATAGCGCCGATCCACAACTTCTCCGCCCTGCGCAATTTTGCCTCCAAGTGCGGGGCGACCGTGCCGGATTGGCTGGCGGACCGCTTCGAGGGGCTGGAGAACGACCCGCAAACCCATGCCCTGGTGGCATCCGCAGTCGCCGCCGAGCAGGTTTTCGACCTGGTGGACCGTGGCGTGAGCGATTTCCACTTCTACACCATGAACCGTCCGGATCTCGTTTTCGCCATATGCCGCCTCATCGGCATACGTGCCGACAAGCCGGTGTCGGAGTTGAATGCGGCCTGACTGCAAGCCTCTGATTTGCATTGAAAAACCCGGGCTCGCCAAGCGGCCCGGGTTTCGAATTTTCAGGGGGCGGCGAATGCGCCGCTAGGGATCCCGGTCAGGGCAGGACTCCAAATACCAGGGCGCCAAGAAATACGAACGCGGCGCACACCATCATGACGTTGATAGAACGTGTGAGTCCCATGGCAAGCCTCCTTGCTTCGGCACTTAGAATCTAAGCGACTGGGACGAAGGTACAAGAACATTCCATGCTGCAACGCGAAATCCGTTGAATCGTTTTCGCAGGGATTTGCGCCAAATCCCCATTGCAGCGACATTTTTTCGTGCTGCCGATCTGTGAGGAATATTTTTCCAGTCCCGCGATTTTCGCCATGCTTCCCGCGCAATCCGTCGCAAGTCAGTTGCCGAGAAGGTTCTCCAGCCATCCGGCGGCCGACAGGGTCTGCTTGTCACGACCGAACCGGCCGATCACTTGCACGCCGAGGGGCATGCCGGCCGCATCCGCGAGGCCGGGCACGTTCACGCAGGGATTGCCGGTCAGCGTCCACAGCTTGTTGAACAGCGCCGAGCCGGTCGTGCCGAGATCGCGCGGCGCGGCCCCCGGTGCGGAGGGGGCCAGCAGCACGTCGATATCGTTGAACAGCTCTGTCGCGGCCTTGCGCGCCCGCCGCGCGATGCGCCTTGCGTCGTCATACTCTGCCGGGAGTATCCCGCGCCCTTCCTCCAGCGTATCGCGCAGGATCGGGCTGAGGCTGTCGGCATGGAAGGCGAGTTCATGGCCCATTGAAATCGCCGCCTCGTAATTCTGGATGATGGCGTGGATGTCCCGCGCGCGGGACAGTTCCTCCGGTTCGGCGATCTCGATCACTGTCGCGCCGGCCTTTGCCGCGGCGTTCGCGGCCTTCTCCACGGCGCCGAGCATGTCGTCGGAAGCCTCGCCGTCGATCGCCGCCCGGTAGAGGCCGATCCGGCGTGGCGCGTCGGCTTCGTCCACCGCCAAGTCGCGGCCCGTCAGCCGCGCGGCGAACAGCGCGACATCCCTCGCGGACGCGGCGAACAGGCCCGTCGTGTCGAGCGTCCAGGCAAAGGTCTTCATCCCGCCCGTGGGCATGAGCCGGAAGCTGGGCTTGTATCCGGCGACGCCGCAGAACGATGCCGGGCGGACGACGGAGCCGCCTGTCTGCGTACCGATCGCAGCCGGGATCATGCCTGCCGCAACAGCCGCCGCCGATCCGGAAGAAGAGCCGCCCGGCGTGTGCGCGGGGTCGTGCGGATTGACCGTGTCCGTCGGATTGAGGAAGGCGAATTCCGTGGTTTTCGTCTTGCCGATGACATGGGCGCCGCGCGCCCGGGCCATCGCGACGACCGGGGCGTCCGCGCGCGGCCGGAAGCCGGCGTAAATCGGGGAGCCGTATTCGGTCGGCATGTCGTAGGTGTCGAATATGTCCTTCACGCCGACCGCGATGCCGGCTAGCGGTCCGGCCACGGGTACCTGCGCGTTGCCGGGCGCCAGCGCGGCGAAGGCCTTCAGCGTGCCGTCGTGTTCGGCAATTTCGGCCCGACAACGGGCGACGGCGGCCTCGGCGCTGTCGTGCCCTGCGGCGATATCCTCGAGCAGTTTTGTTACGGACAGCACGGCATTCCTCCCTTTGCGCACGGTTGCGTTCTCTGCTCTAACCACACATGACGGCCGAGCGGAAGAAACGGGAGTTCATTTCATGGACCGCTATGCGACGGCGCGCGACGCCGCCCTGAAAATGCGGCCGGATGTTTCGGTCTATTGCTTTCGTCCCCATGTGCTGCGCGAGGATGCCCGCCGTTTCAAGGAATTGTTCCCGGGCAAGACGGCCTATGCGGTCAAGACCAACGGCGAGCCTATGGTAATCCGGGCTTTGGTCGAGGCCGGCATCGATACCTTCGACGTGGCATCTCCGGCCGAGTTTGCCACCGTGCGCGACGTTTCGCCGGACGCGGAGCTGCTCTACATGCACCCGGTCAAGGCGCAATCCGATATCCGTCTCGCGCTGGAGCGCTTCGCCATCCGCACGCTCGTGGTGGATCACGAGGACGAGATCGCCAAGATCCTGCGCGTCGCGCGGGCGCTCGATATCGATCACACGACAATCACGGTTTTCGTGCGCATCGCCACAAAGGGGCATGCGGCCTACGAACTCTCGAAGAAATTCGGCGCCGCGCCTGCTCACGCCGTCGAGCTGCTTCAGCGTCTGCACAACATCGGTTTCGGGACCGGGCTGTGTTTCCATGTCGGAAGTCAGGTCGAGGATCCGGAAACTTACGAGAAGGCGCTCGCCTCGGCTGACTGGGTGCGCAACAGGGCGGGCGTCCCGCTCGCGGGACTCGATGTCGGCGGCGGTTTCCCCGCTGCCTATGGCCACGATCCGCGGAGTCGCGCGCCGCAGCCTCCTTCACTGGAAGAAATCATGGAAAGGCTTCGCGCCGGCCTCGACGAATGGGAATTCGGCGATCTGCCGCTGGTGGCCGAGCCGGGCCGGGTTATCGTCGCGCGCGCCTTTTCGTTGATCGTGCGCGTGCTCCTGCGAAAGGGAAAGCGCCTCTACATCAATGACGGAATCTGGGCCTCGTTGTCGGACTCCTGGACCGGGAAGATCACGCTGCCGGCGCGCTTCATTCCGGATCCCAACATTCGCCGCCGCAATGGCGACCCGGAGAATATTGTGCCCTTCAAGGTCTGCGGCGCGACATGCGATTCCGTCGACATCCTGACGCGTCCGTTCTACCTGCCGGAGACCGTGGATACGGGCGACTGGATCGAGATCGGTCATATCGGCGCATACTCGATGGCGCTGCGCACCCGCTTCAACGGCTTTTATCCCGACACTTTCGTGGAGGTGGCGGAACCCTTCGATTCGGGCGAGGCGCCGGAAAGCTTCGCCAGCCTCGAAACCATGGCGGACTGAGCATGGCGGCGGGGAAGGGCGTTTCGATTGCCGTCCTGCTGGTGGCGGAGTGCTTTGCCCTTTCGCTCTGGTTCGTCTCGGCGGCCATCCTGCCCGGCATGACGGCGGAAGTGGCCATATCCCCGTTTCGCCAGGCTGCGTTGTCGAGCGGGGTCCAGCTCGGTTTCGTGGTTGGCGCGCTGGTTTCGGCCGTCATGGGGATACCCGACCGGTTCGACCCGCGTCGGGTGCTCGGCATCTCGGCGGTCGCTGCGGGACTTGTCAATCTTGTCCTTCTGGTCGCCGTTCCGGGCGGCGCTGCGGCCATCGTTGCGCGCTTTCTGACGGGGGCGCTTCTAGCGGGTGTCTATCCGGTCGGCATGAAGATAGCGGTCGGGTGGGGCCGGCGCGACCGCGGCTTTCTCGTCGGGACGCTGCTCGGTGCGCTCATTCTCGGCAACGCCTTGCCGCATCTGTTCTCGCTGGCCGGAGACGGCGACTGGCGAATGACGGTGGTTGTCGCGTCCGGCGCGGCCGTGCTGGGCGGGCTGGCCGCCCAGTTCTCGTCGCTCGGTCCGTACCACGCGCGGGCGCTTCGTTTCGATCCGCGCGATATCGTCACCGCTTGGACCGATCGCAGGATTCGGCTCGCCTTCGCGGGCTATTTCGGCCACATGTGGGAACTCTACGCCATGTGGGCTTGGATCGCGGTGGCGACCGCGGTTTCCTATCGCGCGTCGCTTCCGGAAGGCGAGGCCATGCAACTGGCCTCGATCACGGCGTTCTGCGCGATAGCGGCCGGCGCGGTCATGAGCGTGATCGGCGGACGGAAGGCGGACAGCATCGGCAAGGCCGATGTCGCCCTGTGGGCCATGGTCGTCAGCGGGGCCTGCGCCGTCCTGGCGGCATTGACCTTCGGCGGCCCGGCATGGATCACGTTCCTCGTGGTTCTCGCTTGGGGCGCGTCCGTCAGCCCAGATTCCGCGCAGTTCTCGGCGCTTGTCGCGGACAATGCCCCGCCCGAGCGGGCAGGCAGCCTGATGACGCTGCAGACCGCGCTCGGCTTCGCGCTGACCTTCTTCACCGTGCAGGTGACGCCGGTGCTGGCCGAATGGTGGGGCTGGCCCGCGGTCATGGTTCTGATGGCGCTGGGCCCGGTCTTCGGGATCGTGGCCATGGCGCGGCTCCGCGCGCTCGGTCCCCGCGAGCCCGGCGCTTCAATCTGACCCATTGAATTGCCGTTTTACCGGCGTAGACTCCCGGTTCCGCGACACAGGGTGCATTGTCATGCCGAAACTCGTCCGCTTCGTTTTGGTCAACAGCTTCACCGGTATCGCCATCGGCTGGCTGATCGCCGCGGCCGCCGTGCATTTCAATGTTGCCAACCTTGGCGAATTGCTTGACCACACGCAGCATAAGGTCGCTGCCATTGTCATGCTGGCGCTGACTTTCGGCATTACATTCGGATTTGCCTATCTCGCCACGGCGGTCATGTTGATGCCGACGAGCAAGGATGATTTCGACAAACTTTGAGTCTTGTTTGCCGTTTCTTGCGGGACGATGAAAAAGAATTGACTTGGAGCCGGTTTGTCATCCTAAAATGTTGCTGTTTACGTAACGTCGCGAGATCAAGCCGTCATGGAATACAAACCGGGCGACGCCTCCGGGGGTGTCGGACAAAGCGACAAGCTTGAGATCATAGACCGCATCTACCAGGTGGCCATCGAGCCGGAGCGCTACGAGGATCTCCTCGACATTTGGGAAGAGCGTCTTGGTCCGTCGCGCGGGGTTGGTAGCGCGCAGGAGGGCAGCCTGCGGCTGCTCATGCGCGATGTCGAGCTGGAAAGCCACATGGCGCGTGCTGCCTCGGTCCTCGAGCAACTGGATCGCCATTCTCCGGACCGGGTACTGGAGGGTCTCGTCGGCTCTTTCGATCTGACCGCGGCTTTCACGATTTCGGCGTCGGGCAGGCTGTCCGCGCTTAACGCCGCCGCCGCCGCCGTGTTCGGGGTTCTGCCGCAACAGCCGCTTTCCAATCTGCCCATGGCGCCGGAGGATATCGAGCACCTGAAGCGTGAAGTGGGGCGGATACTGGATCCGCGGGCGAGCGGAAGCTCCTTCGCGCGGTTTCGCCTGACGACGACGGGGCGCCCGATCGTGATGCGCATGTCGCCGGTCGAGCACGAGGTCGGCGGCGAGGCGCATGTGCTGGCCGTTACCAACGAACTGGCATGGCCGGACGGCCTGTCGGCGACGGTGCGCGAGGCCTTCGGCCTCACCGAGGCGGAGGTCGAGGTTCTGCGTGCGCTGGTCGAGGGCGCGGGCATGACGGAGATCGCGGAGATGCGCGGCCGGTCCCGCGAGACCGTGAAAAGTCAGATCAAGGCGATCCTCTCCAAGACGGAGACGCACACCCAGGTCGAACTCATTCGTGTCACGCTGGGCTTGATGGATGTCGTTTCTGTGACCGAGCGCAATGCGTCGCTCAAGACAGTCAGCGGCCCCACCCGGCTGAAGGAGCGGCCGTTCCGAACGCTCCGCCGTCCCGGCGGACGCCGTGCCGACCATATCGTCATAGGCGACGATGAGGGGCGCCCGGTACTCTACTTCCCGCTGGACTACGGCCTGATCCGTTGGCCGGCCTCCGCGGAGGTGTCTGCCGAACGGCGTGGTCTCAAGGTGATCGTGCCGATCAGGCCTGGCTACGGCCATACATCCCCGGCGCGCAGCCGCGAGGAACTCGTGGATACGATCGTGTCCGATACCGTCGCCGTGCTTGACCACTATGGCGTGGAGCGTTGCCCGGTGATCGCACTGTCGGCGGATTCCTTCTTTGTCTTTCATCTTGCCCATGCGCATCCCGGACGGGTTTCGGCAATCATCAACTGCAGTACGGGACTGCCGCTGTTCAACAGGACGCAGTATCAGCGGATGCACAAGTGGCATCGCTTCATACTCGCCAATGCCCGCTACGCGCCGGCAATGCTGCCCTTCATGGTCAAGGCGGGCTTTTCGCTTGCCCGCCGCATCGGCAAGCGCGGCTTCGTGCACGCCGTCTACGGCGAGTCGCCGGCCGATGTTCGGACCTTCGAAAATCCGGAGGTCATGGAAGCCATGGTCCTCGGCTCCGAGGTCTGCCTGTCGGACTGGCATTCCGCCCACGAGGCCTTTGCCAGCGAGGCGATCTTGCAGCAGCGCGACTGGCGCCCCGTGGTCGATGCCTGCAACGTTCCCGTCCATATCTGGCAAGGCCATCAGGATCCGCAGATGCCGATGGGCACCGTCCGCGAGATGCAGGCTGAGTTTCCACGTTTCGTTTTCCACGAGGACCCGGATGCCGGCCAGCTGATATTCTTCAAGGACTGGCCGCAGATACTCGATCAGGTGGAATCCTTCCTGGACTGATCACGCACATTTCATAATCCATCCCCCGGTGGGGGGATGACGGGTCGCAATCCCTTCTGTCATAACTTTACGTGGACGCTGGTCGTACCGGCGCTCGGTCCTCCTTCCGATACGACCGGCAGCGGCGGCACGGACGGAATTAATCCGGCAACTGCCCCGCTGGATCCCGTGAATTGCGTCTCGTTTCGCGTAGCGGATCGATACGCCACCGAAAGTGCCGCCCAGGGCCGGTCTTCGCGCCGGAGGGGAGGGTACTTTGCCGAGGCGCGGCTTAAATGCCCCAACCGCGCCTCGGCAACCTCATAGTGCGTCGAGCAGCTTGGCGGTCGGCCAGGCGTCGGCCGGAAGTCCCAGCCGCCTTTGTTCCTTGCGCACCGCATCGCGGGTGCCGGAACCGAGAATGCCGTCGATCTTCCCGACGTCGTATCCTTTCGCGGCGAGCTTCTTCTGCAGCGATTTCATCTGCGCCTGGTTCAGGCCGGGTTCCGGGTTGCCGGTGTCGAAACGCGGCGCGCCGCCCAGCCGGGTGGCGAAATAGGCCGCCGTCGTCACGTAGGTGAGGGACTGGTTCCACTCGAGGAAGACGCGGAAGTTCGGGTACGCGATGAATGCCGGGCCCTTGCGGCCCATGGGCAGGAGCAGGTGGGTTTCGGCGCTCGCCGGCAGCGGTCCGTTGCGCCCCTTCACGCCGCGCGCCTGCCATTCCGCGACCGGCAGCGCCGCGTGCAGCCCCGCATCGTACCATTCCATCTCGGCCGGAACGCTCACCTCCACCAGCCACGGTTCGTTCGCGCGCCAGCCCAGCGATTTCAGGAAGTTTGCCGCCGTCATGATCGCGTCCGGAGCCGAGGTCTTCAGGCGAATTTGGCCATCTCCGTCTCCGTCGCGCCCCTTGGTGAGATAGTCCTCCGGCAGCACCTGCACCTGGCCGATTTCGCCGGCCCATGCGCCGGTGATGTCGCGCGGCACCACGCCCAGGTCGATCAGCTTGGCCAGTGCGATCAGCTGCGGCCGGAACAGTTCCGGCCTGCGGCAGTCATGCGCGAGCGTCGCGATCGAGTTCAGCGTGTTGAAATCGCCTTGGTAGCCGCCGAAATCGGTTTCCAGCCCCCAGAAGGCGGCGATCACCTCCGGCGCAACGCCGTACTCGGTCCTCGCCCTTTCGAACGTGGAGGCGTACTGCTTCAGCTTGGCGCGGCCCACGTCCATGCGATTTTGCGAGATCAGCTTGCCGGCGAAGGTCACGAAATCGAGCGTGAAGACGCCCTGCGCGCGATCGCGCTTGATGACCGCGGGGTTGACCTGCGCCGACCCCAGGGCGCGCAATCCGGCATCGCCAACGCCGGCCGCCCGTGCCTCCTCGATCACGCCCTTTTTCCAGGCGGCGAAATCGCCGCCGCACGGCGTTTGCGCCTGGGCGGGCAGGGCTGTGGCGAGAAGGGCCGCTGCGGCCATGGCTGTGCGGACACGATTGTTCATAGTCGTGAAACTCCTGCGATGCGGATGTTGTCTCGGGTCAGATGCGGTTCTCGGCAACCCATTGTTGCCAGTCGGCCTTGGAACCGGCGAACACGTTGATATCGGTGTTGCCGGAGACACCGGGCACGATGCCGGTGCCGGTATATTGCCAGAATGCCCAGTCGCGCCCCGGATAGGCGACGCGCGGATGCGCTTTCACCGTGCGCAGCCAGAAGGTCTCGTTCCGGAAATGACCGGCGATGTTCTCTTTGTAGAAATCCGGTGTCGTGTAGATCACCGGTCGCTTGCCGTAGTGTCGTTCCAACGCGTCGAGGAATATCTTCATCTCGGCGCGCACCTTGGCCGGGGATGGACGGTGCTTGCAGGTCGGCGACATGTGGTTCCATTCCATGTCGAGAACCGGCGGCAGGGCGCCCCGTTCCTTCGGCACGTTGCGGATGAACCAGCGGGCCTGTTCGATGGCCGGGCGGCAGAAATAGTAGAAATGGTAGGCACCGCGCGGAATGCCCGCTTCCCTGGTCTCGCGCCAGAAGGCCTTGAAGCGGTCGTCGACGCGGTCTCCGCCCTCCGTCGCCTTGATGAAGGCGAATGACACGCCGGAACGCCTGGCCGCTTTCCAGTCGACCGTGCCCTGGTATTTGGAAACGTCGATGCCGTGGACGGCGTAGCGGTGCGGTGCACCGCCCTCGAAGGCATCCACCGGGTCGTTGTCCGCGAAGCGCGGCGCGGCCAGCGGCAGCACCGATTCCGTGAAGTCGTACGAAACCTGCGAGCAGCCCGTGACGGCGAGCGTGGCAAGCAGACCAGCAATGCGAACTATGCGCCTTGACACCGATTCATCCCCCGACCGCCCCGGCCCCTATTAGCGCAAAAGGGCCTTAACGTCACTTTACCAAAGGCGGCCAATTGTGTCGCCACGATGGCCCGGCTGTCGTTATCTGCCTGTAAGTCCCTGATATGGTTGACGCGAGGCTTGCCGTCGCGTGTAACACCCGGAGCCTGAAACGGGACGGGGAGATCTGGTCATGCGCATTCTGAAGGCGTTGCTGCTGCTGGTATTGGTCGTCGTGGCCGGATTGGCCGGCTGGTTGTACCTCGCGCCGCCGGAGCTGATTCGGGTGGCGTCCGGTTACTCGGCCAAGATGGTCTGTTCCAATGTCTTCCTCGCCGGACGCGATCCGCAGGAGGTGCTGGCGGTCGATGTCCAGGCACCGGGCCATCCCCTGTTGCGCCTTGTGCGCGTATCGGTGGATCGCGAAAGCGGCATCGTTCGTGCCGGGCTGTTCGGCCTGTTCGGGGAAGGCTTGGCGCTTTACCGCGAGGGGCAGGGATGTGCGTCCGTTCCCGATGGCGATCTTGCTGCCGCGCGCGCCGTTCCCGCCCTGCCTCCGCGCACGGCTCTCGCACCGGGCGAGGGGGCATGGCCCGACGGCGAGACGGTCGAGCCGGCGGCGAGCGCGGCGCTCGATGCCGTTCTCGACGATCCGGCGCTGACGGGCCCCGGTATGCGCGCGGTGGTCGTGGTGAAGGACGGGCGCATCGTCGCCGAGCGCTACGGCGACGGCTTCGATGCCGGGACGCCGCTTCTCGGCTGGTCGATGACCAAGACGGTCACTTCCGCGATCATCGGAACCCTGGTTCGCGACGGCCGGATGTCGCTCGAAGATCGCGCCCTGTTCGACAGTTGGGCAGATGGCCGCGCCGGGATTGCGCTGTCCGATCTGCTCGGCATGGCCAGCGACCTCCTCTGGAACGAGGAATACGGCTCCGTATCTGACGTCACCCGCATGCTCTATCTCGAGCCCGACATGGCCGGCTTCGCCGCCTCCATGCCTCTGGACGAGGCCAATTCCGGCGGCATCGGCGAGGTATTCGAGTATTCCTCCGGAACGACCGTCCTGCTGTCGCGCATCTGGCAGGACGCTTTTGACGATCCCGCCGAGGCGCTGGCCTGGCCGTACAAGGTGCTGTTCGATCCGCTCGGCATGCGCTCGGCCGTTTTGGAGACGGACGCGCGCGGCACCTTCGCCGGCTCCTCCTATCTCTACGCGACGGCGCGCGACTGGGCGCGCTTCGGCCAGTTCCTGCTCCAGCGCGGCGTCTGGCAGGGCCGCTCGCTGCTTCCGGTCGGCTATGTCGACTGGATGGTCGAGCCGCATCCCGCCTCGGGCGGCGAATACGGAAAGGGCCATGTCTGGCGCAGGGCGCCGAATGCCAGGCTTCCGGGGCCGAATGCCGAGCTGCCGGAGGATGCCTTCTTCCTTTCCGGTCATGACGGCCAGTCGGTCTCGGTCGTGCCGTCGGAAAACCTCGTCGTCGTCCGCCTCGGCCTTACGCCGACCGATCGCGGCTACAAGGTGGGCTGGCTGATGAAGGCGGTGATCGCGGCACTCACTGGCTGACAAGAGAACCGCTCTGGGTGTCACCTGACAGGCGGAAGCCCGTATGTGGAGGCGGCAAGCCATGTTCGCGTATGGCAACGTCGATTGCCGAAAGAACCGCATCCCTGCAATCCACGTCCTCGGCGAAGCTGGGAACCCAGAACCTGACAGCGTAGCGAATGCCATCGGCATCATATGATACGACTTTCACGTCGGGTGCCGGTGTGGAGAGGATTATCGATGGCGTTGCCGCGGCCTCGGTCAGGACGGATTTGGCTAATGCGACCGGCACGTCATGGCTGAGCAGGATCTGGACATTGCTTCGGTATTGGCGGCGTGGAGCACTGTAGTTGGTGAGACGCTGGCGAGCGATCTGGCTGTTCGGAAGGATCGTGTAGGTGTCGTCACGTGTGAACAACCGGGTCGTGCGCCAGCCGATCTCGACAATCCGGCCACGGGTTGTGCTGTCGATTTCGACCCAGTCGCCGATGCGATATGGGGCTTCCAGTCCGAGAGCGATACCGGACAGCACGTCTGCAAGGGCATTGCGAATGGCAAATCCGAGGACGGCCAGAACCAGCCCGGAACCGGCGAGCGCACCGCTCATCGATTGCCCGAAAACCAGGATGATTGTAGCGATCGCCGCGGCGATAAACAGCGTTGCCGAGACAAGTTCCTGAAGAAGCTTCGGTACGCGGCGCCGGGCCGAGCCGACATGCTCGAGGGCGATGCCCGTCAGGCGGCCGCCAAGCCAGGCCGCGGAAAAGTAGCTTGCTGCGCCAGAAAGGATGCGGATGGCCTTGGGATCGATCTCCGGTTGTACGACTTGCAGGATCTGCGGGTGCAGGACATGGGCGGCAATGCTGACCATCACCGTCACTGTCGGCCAGACGATGCGCCGGATGGCGTTGTTGTTGCTCATGGCGTTTCCTTTCGAGGCGTCACTTTCGGCGAACGCCCATGCAGCCTCACCGCTTCGCGCGAGCGGGAACGGTATTCGTCGGTGAGCCTGCTGCTGCCGAACGAGTGGACTGGCCTGAAACACCACGGGCACCGGATGGCTGCCCTTGGCACGTTGCGATTGCAATGGTCGCAAAAGAAGGACTTGTAATGAGGTGACACGGTTCCAACTCCCACGCGCGTTTGGATGCGCAACGAAATGACTGTTCGATTTTGTGGGGGTACCCGGAACGGGGTGGTGACAGTGCCTAGCGGACCGCAGCGAACCCGTTCCGGGTAAAGACATGCGTCTTCCGGAATCGCCTGAAATGGATATGACAGGTTCGCTTCGACATGATGCTTCGATGGCTGCCGATTGGGGCAAATGAAAGGCAGGAAACACGCCCCGCGGAGCGGAGTATTGTTCCCACCGTGAGCCTGTGTCAGCCCGGTCTTAGCCCGGTCTCGACCAGCATGCCGCGCCGCTTGGCGACGTAGTAGTAGCCGGCGGAGTAGAGCTGGACAGCGCGGTCGTGGCTGCCATCCGCCAGCAGCCATGCGCCGCGCAGGTATTTCACGCCGTATTTGAGGTTGGTTTCCGCGTCGTAGAGGCCGGCGGCGTCACCCCGGTAGCCCATGGTGCGCGCGGTCTCCGGCTTCAGCTGCATCAGGCCGTAGTGGCCACCGTTTCTGGCCTTCGGATTGTATGTGCTCTCGCGCTTGACGACGCGGTGTACCAGCGCTTCCGGCACGCCATATTCGGCCGCGTAGCGGGCGATCAGCGTGTCCACCGGACGGCCGGTCGCGGCAGCGGACTGTTCCGGCCTGTCGGCGGGCAGGGGCATTGCGCCCGGCGAACCCGCGCCGTCACCGGTCGTGCAGCCCGCCAGTCCTGCCAGTGCAAGACCGGTCATCCCGGTCCTGATTGCCCGTATGGTGGTCACGAATGCTCCTCGAACGCTTCTCGCCCGGCGGGCGGCTTTCCCGGCTTTTCCGGGGCAAATGCGGCGGAAGTGCGGAGGCGCCCGGCAGGTGCGCGACCCTCAACGCCTCGCCGGCGCCCGGTTCAGGCGGTTTCCGCGTAGGGCAGGCCGTGGATCGGGTCCCTTTCCGGAGGCGGCACCCTGCGCATTTCCGCCAGCACGTCATCGTCATACCCGTCGCTGTCCCGCAGGGTCGTGTAGTCTTCCTGTCCGGCCGGGTAGGCGCCGCAAACGGCAAATCCGTCCCGTTTTTCGATCAGCCGGTGCCCGTATCCGGGTGGCAGCACGATGACGTCGCCGGCCTGCACATCGATTTCCTCGCCTTGTGGGCCGCCGAGCATCAGCCTGGCGCTGCCGCTGGCAACCGCCAGCGCCTCGAAGGCGTCCGGGTGGAAATGGTGAAAGGGGAAGACCTCCCAAGTCCAGCCGCCGCCCCAGCCGTTCCGCGCGTAGAGCGCGTGGATGTCGGCGGGGGCGTTCGCCCCGCCCAGAACGCCGGGATAGACAAGCGCCGGGTAGCGATCGTTGTTCGGGATCGCGTCGCCCCGCGGGGCCGAGAGCCTGCGGATGCCGACGCGATCGCGCGGCACGGGTTGCAGCCTGCCGGTCACGATGTCTCGTCCTCCAGGTATCCCCCCGGCGTCGGCGTGGTGACGATCACGGCCTCGCCGGCCTTCACGCTTGTCTGGTCGCAATGCTTCAGCGTCTCCAGCGTGCCGTCGAGGCGGCGGATTTCCGTCCTGCCGCATTCCCCGTCTCCGCCGCCGGCCAGCCCTTTCGGAGGGTTGACCCGGTGCGATGACAGGATCGCGCATTCCATGTCTTCCATGAAGCGCAGCACGCGCCGCGTGCCGTCTCCGCCGCGGAACTTGCCGCCGCCACCCGACCCGTCGCGTATCGAGAATTCCTCGACCACGATGGGGTAGCGCATCTCCAGGATTTCCGGGTCGGTCATGCGCGTGTTGGTCATGTGCGTGTGCACGCCCGATGCGCCGGCGAATCCGCGGCCCGAGTTCATCCGCCCCGCCGGTGAACCCGAGCAGATGGTCTCGTAGTTCTGGTATCGCGCATTGCCGTAGGTCAGGTTGTTCATCGTGCCCTGGGCGTTGGCCAGCGCGCCGAGCGCGTAGAGCAGGCAGTTGGTGACGTGCTGGCTCGTCTCGGTGTTGCCGGCGACGACGGCGGCCGGATAGCTGGGCTTCAGCATGCAGCCATCCGGGATCACGATGTTGATCGGGCGCAGGCAGCCCGCATTCATCGGGATGTTGCCTTCCACCATCAGCCGGAACACGTAGAGAACGGCGGCGCGCGCCACCGGCTCCGGCGCGTTGAAGTTGTTCTTCTCCATCGGCGACGTGCCGGTGAAGTCGACCGTCGCCTCGCGCTTCGCCTTGTCGACCGTGATCTTGACCCTGATGACCTGGCCGTTGTCGGTCGGGTATTCCGCCTCGCAGTCGCTCAGCGCGTCGATCACCCGACGCACGCTTTCCTCGGCATTGTCCTGCACGTGGTTCATGTAGGCCCGCACCACCGGCAGGGTGAAATGGGCCACCATCTTGCGCAGTTCCGCCACGCCCTTCTCGTTGGCGGCGATCTGGGCGCGCATGTCGGCGAGGTTCTGTTGCGGGTTGCGCGCCGGCCACGGGTGGTTCGTCAGCAGGTCGATGAATTCCTTCTCCCGCAGCCGCCCGTTCTCGACCAGCTTGAAATTGTCGATCAGCACGCCTTCCTCGTCGACATGGGTGGCGCGCGGCGTTGCCGATCCCGGCGCCATGCCGCCCACGTCGGCATGGTGGCCGCGCGAGGCGACGAAGAACAGGATCTCCTTGCCCGCCTCGTCGAAGACCGGCGTCACTACCGTGATGTCGGGCAGGTGGGTGCCGCCATTGTAGGGAGCGTTCAGCGCGTAGACGTCGCCCGGCTTCATCTCCGGGTTCTGGCGGATGATCGATTCCACCGACCGGTCCATGGAACCGAGGTGCACCGGCATGTGCGGCGCGTTGGCGACCAGCGCGCCGGTGTGGTCGAACACGGCGCAGGAGAAATCGAGCCGCTCCTTGATGTTCACCGAGGACGCGGTGTTCTGCAGCGTCACGCCCATCTGCTCGGCGATCGACATGAACAGGTTGTTGAAAACCTCCAGCATGACCGGGTCTGCATGGGTACCGATCGGCGCGGTGCGCTCCTTCTCGACGAAGCGCGTCATCAGGATCTGGTTGTGGCCGGTCACCACCGCCTGCCAGCCGGGTTCCACGACGATGGTCTGGTTGTCCTCCACGATGATCGCCGGGCCCTTCACCCGGTCGCCGGGGCCGAGCGGGGCGTCGGCATCCGCCTTGCGCAGGAACAGGCCCGCCTCCCGCCATTCGCCGCCAGTGAAGACCTTCCGGACGGCGTCGGGTTCGCGGTCGACCGGCTCCTGCCGGTCGTCGCTGCCGGCCTCGAAATGTTCCGGTGTCTTCTCTGAGGCTTCCACGCCGACCGCCTCGACGACCAGGCCGCGAGACGGGTCCGTGAAACCGAACTGGGCCAGGTGCGCCGCCTCGAAATCCCTGGCCGCCCGTCCAATGTCGTTGCCGTCCAGGGGAACCTCGATGGTCGTGTCTGTGCCGTCGTAACGGATGTGCAGCACCGGCCGGGTCTCCACCCTGTCCCTCGTGATGCCCTGCCGCTCCAGTTCCCCGGCAGCCTCGGCCGCCAGTTCCGCGATCAGCCCGTCGATGGCTTCCCGGCTTTCCTCCGCCAGCGGTGCCACCAGCGCGTGCTGGCGCGAGGCATGGGTTTTCGACAGCCCGATGCCGTAGGCGGACAGCAGGCCGGAATAGGGATGGATCAGCACCGCCTTCATGCCGAGCGCGTCGGCCACGAGGCAGGCATGCTGCCCGCCCGCGCCGCCGAAGCAGTTGAGTGCGTAGCCGGTCACGTCATAGCCGCGCTGCACCGAGATCTTCTTGATCGCGTTGGCCATGTTTTCCACCGCGATGGTGATGAAGCCTTCCGCGACTTCCTCTGGCGTGCGCCCGTCGCCGACCTTTTCCGCCAGTTCGGAGAATTTCGCGCGCACCGTGTCGGCGTCCAGGGGCTGGTCCTGGTTCTGGCCGAAGATCGCCGGGAAATGGGCCGGGTCGAGCTTGCCCGTCATCACGTTGGCGTCGGTCACCGTCAGCGGCCCGCCGCGCCGGTAGGCCGCCGGCCCGGGATTGGCGCCCGCCGAGTCCGGCCCGACCTGGAAGCGTCCCGCCTCGTAATGCAGGATAGAGCCGCCACCGGCGGCCACCGTGTGAATGCGCATCATCGGCGCGCGGATGCGCACGCCGGCCACTTCCGTGTCGAAGGCGCGCTCGTAGGCGCCCGCATAGTGCGCCACGTCGGTCGATGTGCCGCCCATGTCGAAGCCGATCACGTCGGAAAAGCCTTCCGCCTTGGCGGTTTCGACCATGCCGACCACGCCGCCGGCGGGACCCGACAGGATCGCGTCCTTGCCCTGGAACAGTTCGGCCGCCGTCAGCCCGCCCGACGACATCATGAACTGCAGCCGGGTGCCTTCGGTCGCCTCGGTGACGCCGAGTTCCTCGGCCACCTGCTCGACGTAGCGTCGCAGGATCGGCGACAGGTAGGCGTCCACCACCGTCGTGTCCCCGCGCCCGACCAGCTTGGCCAGCGGCGAGACCTTGTGGCTGACCGATATCTGCGTGAAGCCTATGGTTCCCGCCAGTTCTTCCGCGGCCCGTTCGTGCGCCGGATGCGCCCATGCATGCATGAAGGCGATGGCGACCGCCCTGATGCCGCCGTCGAAAGCCGCGCGCATCTCCGGCTCGATGGCCGACAGGTCAATCGGCAGTTCGACCGTTCCGTCTGCGAGCACGCGCTCGGGCACCTCGATAACCCGCTCGTAGAGCAGTTCCGGCAGGATGATTTCCTTGGCGAAGATGTCCGGCCGCGCCTGGTAGGCGATCCTCAGCGCGTCGCGAAATCCCCTCGTGATCAGCAGCAGCGTACGGTCGCCCTTGCGCTCCAGCAGCGCGTTGGTCGCGACCGTCGTGCCCATGCGCACCGTGCCGATGCGCTCCGTCGGTACGGGCTCGCCATTGGGTACGCCGAGCAGGTCGCGGATGCCCTGCACGGCCGCGTCCCGGTAGGCTTCGGGGTTCTCCGACAGCAGCTTGTGGGGATGGATGTTGCCTGACGGATCGACGCCCAGTACGTCGGTGAAGGTGCCTCCGCGGTCGATCCAGAAATCCCATTTGCCTGTCATGTATTGCTCCCCGTTTGGTCGCGGTTTTGTGGAGGAGATTTTCGGCGCGGGCAACCCTTGCGCAACGGGGTGCTACGCGGCGCGCGCCTTGCGCCCCAACCACACCGTTGCGGCGACAGCTGCAGCGAACAGCACGGTACGCGCCGTGATCGTCTCGTCCAGCAGTGCCGCCGACAGTGCGACCGTGACGAACACCTGCAGCAATTGCACCTGGCCGATCCGCGCGATCCCGCCCAGCGCCAGTCCGGCGTTCCAGAAAAAGAAGCCGAGAAACATCGAGAACAGGGCATGGTAGCCGAGCGCCAGCGCGGCGACCGGCTGCGGGTCGAGGTAGCGATCCTCCCACAGCCAGGCGGTCAGCGCGAAATTCAGCGGCGCGGTGAGCACCAGCGCCCAGCAGATCACCTCCCAGCCCGGCATGCGGTCGGAAAGCCGTCCCATGACAACGTAGCCGAACGCCGCCGACAATGCGGCGGCGACAAGCCAGAAATCGCCACTTTCGAACCCGGGTTCACCGTCGTTGTTCTGGCCGAGCACGAACCATGTCACCAGCACCGCGCCGGCGATCGACCAAAGCCAGAATGCCGTGCCGGGCCGCTCGCCTGTCAACAGCACCGCAAAGGCCGCTGTCGCCAGGGGCAGTATGCCGAGCACCACGCCGCCGTGGCTGGCATCGACGGTCTGCATGGCGAGTGACGATAACGCCGGAAATCCGAACGTCACCATCAGCCCCGCCACGAACACGGAGCCGAGGTCGCGGCGATCCAGCCGCCGCCGCCGCACGACGAGCACCAGCACGGCTATCAGGGCTGCCGCTGCTGCGCGCGAGCTGGCGATGAACAGCGGGCCGAATGAGGGCAGGGCGAGGACGGTTGCGGGAAGCGTGCCGCCGAAGATGACGACCCCGAATAGTCCGAGCGCGTAGCCGAGCGGGATGTTGCGTGTGTTGGACGGCATGGAGGGCGGAAACTCGACGTGACGTGCGAAGATGCACATCTGCCGGATCGGATGCAACCGCCCTTACAAATCGCGATTCGTTCCGCTATGGAATTTTCATGTCGATCTGGGTCCGAATCTCCGATTTTGTATCTGCCAAGGCGGCCACTGCGCTGACCGGCGTGGTGGAGGCTGTGCGCACGGCCTTTGCGGGCGATCCGGAGACCCGCCGGCGCGTGGCCTTCTCCATCGCCATGATTGCGTTGTCGGCCAAGATGGCGAAGGCGGACGGCATCGTGACCGATGACGAGGTCGAGGCGTTTCGCGAGATCTTCGAGATCCCCGCCGAGGATGCCCGTCGCGTCGCCAGCCTCTACAACCTCGCCAAGCAGGACGTTGCCGGCTACCGCGCCTATGCGCGCCAGGTCGCCGATCTCTGCGGTACCTGCGAGCAGGATTGCCCCCTGCTGATCGACGTCCTGGACGGCCTGTTCCACATCGCGAAGGCAGACGGTGTGATCCACCGCAAGGAGCTGGACTTCCTCGCCGATGTAGCCGGTATCTTCGGCATATCCGGTGCTGCCTTCGACCGCATCGTCGCCCGCCATGTCGACCGGGGCGCGCGCGATCCCTGGCGCATTCTCGATCTGGAACCGAACGTTTCCTACGCCGAGGCGCGAAAGCGCTACATGCAGCTCGTTCGCGAGAACCATCCGGACCAGCTGATCGCGCGCGGCCTGCCGGAGGAGTTCATCAAGATCGCCAATGACCGTATCGCCGCGATCAACGATGCGTGGGAGACGGTTGAGCCGGAGTTGAAGCGCGCATGACGACGGCGGCATTCGCGCCGGATCATCCCGGTGCAGAGATCAGGCAATCCGGCAATTTCGGCGAGAGGCGCGACGGCAAGTCCGTCGACATCCTGCTGCTGCACTACACCGGCATGGAAACCGGCGGGGCCGCGGAGGACTGGCTGTGCGATCCGCGCAGCGAGGTCTCCTGCCACTATCTCGTCCACGAGGACGGCAGGATCGTCCAGATGGTGCCGGAGGAAAAACGCGCCTGGCATGCCGGGAGAAGCTTCTGGAAGGGCGAGACCGACATCAATTCCCGTTCCGTCGGCGTCGAGATCGTCAATGGCGGACACGATTACGGCCTGCCGGCCTTTCCGGACAGCCAGGTGGAGGCGGTGATCGCGCTCGCCCGCGGCATCGTCGCCCGCCACGCCATCGCGCCGGAGCGAGTGCTGGCCCATTCCGATGTCGCACCCGGACGCAAGCGCGATCCCGGCGAGCTGTTTCCGTGGGGAACGCTGGCCGCCGAGGGAATAGGCCACTGGGCGGAGCCCGTGCCGCTGGGCAGCGGCCGCTTCTTCGCGCAGGGCGACAGCGGCCAGCCGGTAGAGGCCCTGCAATCCATGCTCGCGCTCTACGGCTATCGCGCCCCGATCACCGGCGTGTTCGACGAGACCACTGCCGCCGCCGTGACTGCCTTTCAGCGCCATTTCCGCCCGGAGCGGGTCGACGGCGTTGCCGACATCTCCACCATAGAAACGCTGCACCGCCTTCTGTCCGCCCTGCCGGGGCTGGCCTGAGCTTCTTGCTGCGCTGCGGTAACGCATTATTTCCACACGGAAATATTGCAGTCGAACACAATGATTGACCGGCATTGCCGGAACCGCGCCACTTTTCCCCCCGATCAGCGCGTTTCGTCGTAAACAACCGAACGGAACGAAATGTCCAGACATGCTGCCATCGGCACGCTTGTGCTTGTTTCGCTGGCCATCGCCGGCTGTCAGACCACGGGCAATGAAGATGTCGAGCCGCTTGCCTATGCCGGCAAGGCGGGGATCGGAAAGAGCGCGAAGCCCTACGGCGACATCATCGCCAAATATGCGAGCGAGTACGGCGTGCCGGAAGACCTCGCTCACGCCGTCGTGTTTACCGAGAGCGCCTATCGCGCCGACGCGCGCGGCCGGGCCGGCGAAATCGGCCTGATGCAGCTCAAGCTCGCGACCGCGCGCGGTGTCGGATACAAGGGATCGGCCAAGGGCCTTTACGATCCCGAGACCAACATAGCCTATGGCATGAAATATCTCGCCAGGGCCTACGAGCTTTCGGGTGGCACCACCTGCGGCACCATCCTGAAATACAATGCCGGCCACGCGGCGAAGCGCATGAATCCGGTCTCGAAGGCCTATTGCGAAAAGGTCGCGAAGCTCATCGACTAGTTTGCTCGATCGCCCGGTTGAGGAAGCTGTCCATCTGGGCGAGGCTTTCCTCGGCCTGCGGCGTGTCGAAACCCTGGAACACGTGGCAGCCGCCGGGATGGATGCCCAGCTCGATACCGTTGCCGGCGGCACGCCAGCGCTGCGCCATGAACATCGTGTCGTCGATCAGCAGGTCTCTCGTGCCGCAGGAAAACAGGGCCGACGGCAGGCCGGAGAGGTTGGCGTAGAGCGGCGAGATGTCCGGATCGCGTGTGTCCTCGCCGTGCTGCAGGTAGTTCTCGACGAATTTGAGCATGTCGCGCGTGGACAGGATCAGCTTGTCCGGTCCCCAGTTGCGAACCGATGGCGTTCCGCCGAGGTCGTAGCAGCCGGCGACCAGGTTGGCGGCTTGGAACGGCGTCATCCCGTGCCGGTCGCGCAGCCGCAGCAGCGTGACCGTTGCCAGGTGCGCGCCGGCGGATTCGCCGCCTATGGCAAGAAAGTCGCGCGGCATGTCGTGGCCCATCGATGAAGTCAGCCACAGCGCGGCGGCCTCGCAATCGTCGGGCGCGGCCGGGTAGGGGTGTTCCGGCGCCAGCCGGTAATCCACCGACACGGTCACGAGTCCCGTGTTCTCGGCCAGCCGTCGCAATCGCTTGTCGTTCTCCGCCGGCGTGCCCATCACCCAGCCGCCACCGTGGAAGTGCAGGTAGGCGCCACGTGCCGGGCGGCTGCGCGGATACAGCACCCTCAGCGCAATCTCGCTGTCCGGGCCTGCCACCGTGTGGATTTCGGCATACGGGTCGGGCGGGGATGGCGGGAAGGAGCCGCGCCCGGCCGCTCTCGCCTTGCGCACGTCCGGCAGCGGGTATTTCCAGATGTCGGGCGCCCTTGTCAGTCTTTCGAGTATCTGCGCGTTGAAGGCCCTGACCTCGGGCGCGATGGCGGCTTCCGAAAACACCGCCGCATCGGGCCAGTCCGGGGTGCCTGGAAATGTCATTGTCCGCTCCTGCACGAAAAGGATCTGAAATCGGCGCGTGCGGCGTATCATGACATGCCGCCTTTCGCCATGGGTCTGGACTGTCTCGCGATTCCGTGCCCTTTGGGGATGAAAGATGGCCCGCAATGGCAAAGTCGGGCGCGCCTGCCTTGACAGCAGGGGCACTGGCCTCGTCATAATTGACCGGCCCGCGCGGACGCGCGCGGACGAAAAGGGGGAGAACAATAATGGCGGTACACATACTGGTTGCGGACGACCATCCCTTGTTCAGGGATGCGATCCGGTCCGCCATCAGCATCCCGCTTGGCGAGGAGTTCGAGCCGCCCGTCATCACCGAGGCGGGGGATTTCGGTTCCGCCATGGCCGCGCTCAAGGACCGGCCGGACATGGACCTCGTCCTTCTCGATCTGACGATGCCCGGCTCCAGCGGTCTTTCGGCACTGATGTCGGTCCGCGCCGCGTTTCCGGCTGTGCCGGTCATCGTCATATCGGGCACGGACGATGCATCCACCGTGCGCCGGGCAATCGAGCTCGGGGCGTCCGGTTTCATCTCCAAGTCGGCTCGCACGGATGCCATCCGCAAGGGAGTCGCCGATGTGCTGGCCGGCGAGATTGCCTTGCCCGAGGGCATGGATCTCGGCAGCGAGCACGACGAGGAGATCGGCGAGCTGATCCGTCGCATCCGCACGCTGACGCCGCAGCAGGCGCGCGTGCTCGGCATGCTCGGCCAGGGATTGCTGAACAAGCAGATCGCCTACGAGCTCGGCGTTTCGGAAGCGACCATCAAGGCGCATGTTTCGGCCGTGTTGCAGAAGCTTGATGTCGACAGCCGTACCCAGGCGGTGATCCTGTTGTCGAAGATCGGCGCCGACATGCTGCGCGACGAGCAGGACTGACCGCACCTATTCCGCAGCCGCGATCTTCTCGGACGACACGCTTGTGAGCAGGGCGCGCAGCGCCGCGGGTTTCAGCGGCTTGTTGAGCAGCTGAATGTCCTTGCTGGTCGCGGCCGCGCGCAGTTCCGTCGAGCGGTCCGCAGTGACCAGCACAGCCTCCATGTCCGGGTCGAGCCGCGCCCTGACGGCGGCGATGACGTCGAGACCGTTCTCGCCGTCCTCGAGGTGATAGTCGGCGATGATGACCTTGGGTGTCGTGCCGGCATCGGCGATTCTTTTCAGCAGTTCTGCCTGCGTTGCCGCCGAGATGACCTTGGCGCCCCAGCCTTCCAGCAGCACGGTCATGCCGGACAGGATCGAGCCCTCGTTGTCGATGCAGGCGACCACCATGCCCGCGAGCATCTTCTGCGCCTTCGGCAGGCGGCTGACGCGGGTCGGCTTGTCGACCTCCAGGGCGGACGAGCGCGGAATTCGTACCGAGAATACGGTGCCCTTGTTCGGCCGCGAAGACATCTCGATCGTCAGGCCGAGCACCCGCGAGATCCGGTCGACGATGGACAGGCCGAGTCCGAGGCCGCTGGCGATCCGGGCGCCCTCGGACAGGCGCTCGAATTCGCGGAACACGGTCTTTGCCTTCTTGGCGGAGATGCCGATACCCGTGTCGCACACGCAGATCGCGGCGTCGTCGCCGTTGCGGCGCACGCCGACCAGCACCTTGCCGGTTTCCGTGTACTTGATCGCGTTGGAGACGAGGTTCTGCACCAGGCGTCGCAGCAGGTTGCGGTCGGATTCGACGATGATCGATGACGGTACGACGATGAGTTCCAGCTTCTTCTCGTCGGCCAGCGGCTGGAAGTCGGTCTTGATCTGCGCCAGCAGGTCGCCGAGCGAGAACACGGACGGGCTTGGCGTCATCGCCCCGGCATCGAGGCGGGAGATGTCGAGCACCGCGCCGATGATGTTCTCCACCGCCTGCAGCGATGAGTCGATCTTCTGCGCGATCTCGCGTTCGGCCGAGCGCTTTCCCGCCGTCCGTTCGACGAGCGACGATGTGTAGAGCCGGGCGGCGTTGAGCGGCTGGGTGATGTCGTGGCCGGCCGCGGCCAGGAAGCGCGTCTTGCTGAGGTTGGCCTCCTCGGCCTGGGCCCGTGCCTTGGCAAGTTCCCGGTTGACCTTCGTCAGTTCGGCCGTGCGTGCCGCCACCCGTTGCTCCAGGCTTTCCTTTGCCTTCTGCAGGGCCTCGTCGGCCTCCACGCGGCCGGTAATGTCCGTGTAGGTGATGACGATGCCGCCGTCCGGCATGGGGTTGGAACGGATTTCGAGGATGCGCCCACTGCGTTTCAGCGGCAATTCCCAGCCTCGCTTGAACGTGGCGATGTTGTCGACCGCGCTTATCGCCGTGTCCTCGTCGATCTGCCCGTCCTCGACCAGCCGCTCCATGATCGACTTCAGCGGAAAGCCGAACTGGCCCATCTTGCTGGGCAGGCCGAGAAGGGCGCGGAACTGCGTGTTCCAGTTGGTCAGCCGCAGGTTCTTGTCGAACACCGACAGGCCCTCGTCCATCTGGTTGAGCGCCATCTGCAGCAGGTCGCGGTTCTGCTGCAGCGCCTCGGATGCGTCGTCGAGCAGTTGCACGGTTTCGCGCGAGGATGCGCCGTCCTTCTCAAACAGGAGCGACAGCACCAGTCGCGCGGAGGACGAGCCGACAGCGCTGGCGAGGATCTGCTCGGCGTAGCGCACCACGGCGATGTCCGTGGTCTGCCGCCCGTCGAGCACGCGGCCCTCGCGTTCCTCGAAGGCCGCGAAGGCGCGCTCGGTGCGCGCCCGGCCGACATAGCGGCTCAGCGTCGCCTTGAGGTCATTGATGGTGATGGTCGTGCGGAACCGGCGGATCTTGACGCCCTGTGCCTGGTCGCGCGGCACGAATGTCACCGCCTGCAGCCGCTCCAGCGGCGATTGCTCCCGCGACAGCGAGCCGGCCACCAGCAGGACGATGTTGCACAGAAGGCTCCAGAACACGCCGTGATTGAGCGGTTCCGCCTCCATGCCGAACAATGCCTGCGGCTTGAGCGCATCGATGCCGAAGATCCCGTGCTGGATGAACGGCGTGTCGGGGCTGAGCAGCGTCGGCAGCAGCAGGGTATAGACCCAGACGGCGAACCCGGTTCCCATGCCGAGGATGGCCCCGCGCGCGTTCGCCCCGCGCCAGAACAGCCCGATCACCAGGGCCGGCGCGAACTGCGCCACGGCCGCGAAGGACAACAGCCCGATGGAGGCGAGCTGCGTAGTGTCCGCCGCGGCGCGGTAATAGGCGAAGGCGGCGACCAGCATGATGAAGATGGCGACGCGGCGGATGTTGAGGATCACCCGGGTCCAGTCGCCGAAACTGGTGCGCAGCCGGCTGCCGAACATCCACAGCGACAGCGGGATCACGAGGTCGTTGGAGATCATCACCGCGAGCGCGACCGAGGCGACGATCACCATCGCGGTCGCCGCCGACAGTCCGCCGGTGAAGGTCAGGAAGGCGAGGATATCGTGTCCGGCCGAGAGCGGCAGGGCGAGCACGTAGGAATCGGCGGCGACGTCGGGATCCAGGTACAGCATGCCGGCCACCGTGATCGGGAGCACCAGCAGGTTGATGACGACCAGGTAGAGCGGGAAGGTCCAGCGCGCCCTGCGCAGTTCCACTTCCGCCCGGTTTTCCACCACCGTCACGTGGAACTGGCGCGGCAGCGCGAGGATCGCCGATGCGCTGAGCAGCGTCATCACCAGCCATGTCGCGGGATTGCTGCCGTTCTTCAGCGCGCCGAGGACCTGCTCGTTGCTGCGCATCGCCTCGAGGATCGGGCCGGGACCGCCGAACATGAAGAACACCACCGCGCTGCCGACGACCAGGAACACGGTGATCTTGACCAGCGACTCCAGCGCGACGGCGAGGATCAGCCCGTCCTGGTGCTCCGTGGCATCCGCGTGGCGCGTGCCGAACAGGATGGCGAAGGCGCTGAGCGTGAGCGCCACGACCAGCGAGATGTCGATGCGGAAGGCGTGCTGGTCCGCGACGAACATGCCGTAGTGGTTGGCCATCAGCGTCACCGAGTCCGATATCGCCTTCAGCTGCAGGGCGATGTAGGGCAGGGTGCCGATCACGGCGATGACCGCGGCAAGCGCCGCCACCCATGCGTTCTTGCCGTAGCGCGAGGCCATGAAGTCGGCGATCGAGGTGATCTTTTCCGCCTTGGACAGCAGCACCATGCGCTCGACCAGCCGGTAGCCGAAGGTGAAGACGAGGATCGGGCCGAGATAGATCGTGAAGAACAGCATGCCGCTGTGCGAGGCGACGCCGACCGAACCGAAGAAGGTCCATGAGGTGCAGTAGACGGCGAGGCTGAGCGCGTAGATGTTCGGGCGCGGCACGTTGTACGCGCCGCCATGCGCCTTGCGGTCGCCATAGGCCGCGACGGCGAACAGCAGGGCCAGGTAGCCCAGCGCGACGATGATGATGAGGCCGCCTTGCATGTCTCCTCCCGTGCGACGGCATCATTCAAGCAAACGTCGGACGGCCTGTCCAACATCTTGCTGTTTAAAACGATTTATCGGGAGTTAACATTGCGGAAGCTTTCAAGTAGAACTTCCGTAACGCCATGTGGTTGGCGGGTATTTGCGCAACGGGCACGGCGGAGGAAAGTTCATGCTCAACGAATTCAAGGAATTTATCGCTAAAGGCAATGTCATGGACCTTGCCGTCGGCGTGATTATCGGCGGGGCCTTCGGGGCGATAGTCTCGTCCCTGACCGACGATGTCATCATGCCCATCGTGGGAGCAATTTTCGGCGGTTTCGATTTCGCGAATTACTTCATTCCGCTTGCGTCCGGTGTTACCGCCACGACGCTCGAGGCGGCGAGGGAGCAGGGCGCGGTACTCGCCTACGGCAACTTCATCACGCAGGTCATCAACTTCCTGATTCTTGCCTGGGTCATCTTCCTGATGGTCAAGGCGGTGAACAACATGCGCCGCAAGGAAGAGCCGGCGCCGGAAGCGCCGGCCGCGCCGCCGGCCGATGTTGCCCTGTTGACGGAAATCCGCGATCTGTTGAAGAAGTAGACAGCCTGCAAGGTTGCGATGGAAACCCCGGCCGGGCGCCGGGGTTTTCTTTTTTCTACGGGGATTTGCCATGAACGTGTTCGCTGCGTCGCTCGACGGTTTCGCCCTGCGCCGGGAGGCGGTGGAGGCGCCGCCGAGCGGCATCGTCGCCGTTGTCGATCATGCCCGCACGCGCGAGGGCGTGATTCCGCTGTGGGTGGGCGAGGGCGACCGGCCGACGCCGGAATTCATTGCCCGGCCCGCGGCCGAGGCAATGCTGGGCGGCGAGACCTTCTACACGTGGCAGCAGGGCATTCCCGAACTGCGGGAGGCCCTGGCCCGCTACTACCGGCGCCAGTTCGGCATAGAGTCCGGCTTGGCGGACTATGTCGTCACCGGTTCCGGCATGCAGGCGATCCAGCTCTCGCTTCAGGCCGTTGCCGGCGCGGGCGACGAGTGTGTCTATCTCGCGCCGGCCTGGCCCAACATCGCCGCCGCTGTCGAGATCGCCGGCGGCCGGGCGGTGCCCGTCGGGCTCGATTTCGGGGCAGACGGCTGGACGCTCGACCTTGCGAGGCTGGAAGCGGCGATCACGCCGCGCACGAAGGCGCTGTTCGTCAACACGCCGTCGAACCCGACCGGCTGGGCCGCCTCGCGCGAGACCCTGGCCGCCATCCTCGACATCGCCCGCCGCCACGGCATCTGGATCATCGCCGACGAGATCTACGCGCTGTTCTGGTACGGCGATGGCCACCGCGCGCCGTCCTTCCTCGACGTGGCGCGGGAGGATGACCGCATACTCTACGTCAATTCCTTTTCCAAGAACTGGGCAATGACCGGCTGGCGGGTCGGCTGGATCAAGGCGCCCGCGGCGCTGATGCCGATGTTCGAGAACCTGGTCCAGTACTCGACCTCGGGCGTGCCGCAGTTCCTGCAGCGCGGCGCCGTCGCGGCGCTCGATCAAGGCGACGGCTTCATCGCCTCGCAGCGCGAGCGCGCCGGCACGGCGCTTTCCGTGGTGCTCGACGGCCTCCGGTCGACGGGGCGCGTCCGCGTGGCACGCCCCCAGGGCGCCTTCTACCTCTTCTTCGCGGTCGACGGCATCTCGGACACCATGGCCGAGGCGAAGCGCATCGTCGACGAGACCGGGGTGGGGCTCGCGCCGGGCAGCGCCTTCGGCCCGGCGGGCGAGGGGTACTTCCGGCTATGCTTCAACCGCGATCTCGGACAGGTCGGGACCGCGGTCGGGCGGCTGGCGGAGTATATCGGCCGCCGCGGCTGAACAGGCCCGCTACTTGGCCACGCGGCCGAACAGCTTGAACCGGCTGACTCCGCCGTCGGGGTGGATGTTGAGCCGCACATGCGTCACCGGCCCGATGTCGGCAAGCTCGGCAAACTCGTGCACCCGGTCGGCCTGCAGCTTCTGCCGGCCCATCAGCGGCTCCCAGAACATCGACGCCGTCACCAGCATCGCGTCGGCATCCGGCCCCGCGGCCAGCGCGTCCGGCAGGCAGGCCGCGTCGATCGAGCAGCTTTCCGGGAAATTGCCCTTGAAGAACGCGGTGTCGACGACGGCGCGCTCGATGTGCCCGGGCGCGGCCAGCGCGATGATGATCCAGTCGTTGCCCGGCTCGCGGCGCCGGCGCGTTTCCCATCCGTCGCCCATGTTCTGAGGCACCGTCGGCGTCAGCAGCCGGTGGTAGTTGCCGAAATGGGCGTCGGAGAAGCCGACGATCCGCGCGCCGTTGAGCAGCGATGCGAGATCGGTTTCCTCGCCCTCCACCGGTCCGGCCGGACGTGCGAGGCCGTAGACGCGCAGCCGGGCCACGCCGCCGTCGGGAAAGATGTTGAGCCGCAGATGCGTCCAGGCCTCGTCGCCGTCATGGCCGAGAAAGTGGTGCGAGTCGGGACCGAGCGGTGTCATCGGCACCAGCCTGTGCCATTCGGTCGAGCCGTCCGGATCGCTCCCGGCGGGCATCCGGCAGCCCTCGATCGAGCAGGCCGGCGGATAGTTGCCGGTGAAATGGCTGGTGTCGACGTCGAACCCCCGGATCACGGTCGGCGCGGCAAGCCGAATGACGGCGTGGTCATGGCCGGACCCGCGCTTGCGCCGCGATTCCCAGCCATCCATCCACTTGCCGTTGTCGTCGTACTTGTCGGGAATGAAGACCGGATCGCTGTCGGCGAGCATGCGCGGCGCCTCGGCGAAGAAGTCGTCGGTTACCGAGACGATCGAGGCGCCGAGGCCGGCGGAGGCGAGATTCGGGTAGCGGGTGGCGAATTCGGGCCGTGCATCCATGGTGTTGTCCATCGAGTATTAAGCCTTGGCGGTTACGTTTCCTGCGCCGGGGATGGTCCGGCAGCCTGTTGCGTGCAATTAGCATGGCGGGGCAGGGACGCATAGAAGGAGCGGTTCGAATGGCGGTACTTGTCACCGGCGGAGCAGGTTATATCGGCAGCCACATGGTCTGGACGCTGCTGGAGGCGGGCGAGGAGGTCGTGGTGATCGACCGCCTGTCGACAGGGTTCGACTGGGCCGTGGCGCCCGACGCGAAGCTGGTCGTCGCCGACATCGCCGACCGGGAGCGCGTGGAGGAGATCATCCGCGAGCATGGCATCGATTCCATCATCCACTTCGCCGGTTCCGTCGTGGTGCCGGAATCGGTCGCCGATCCGCTTTCCTACTACGAGAACAACACCGCCAATTCCCGCACGCTGATCGCCGCGGCGGTCGCCACCGGCGTGCGCCATTTCATCTTCTCCTCCACCGCCGCCGTCTATGGTTCGGTCGGCGACGAGCCGGTCACCGAGGAGCAGCCGCAGAACCCGGACTCGCCCTACGGCATGTCCAAGCTGATGACCGAGATCATCCTGCGCGATGTCGCGAAGGCGCATGACTTCGCCTACACCGCGCTGCGCTATTTCAACGTCGCCGGTGCCGACCCGAAGGGGCGCACCGGGCAGTCGACGAAGGGCGCGACCCATCTCATCAAGGTCGCCTGCGAGGCCGCGCTCGGCAAGCGGGACGGTATCGAGGTGTTCGGCACCGATTACCCGACGCCCGACGGCACCTGCATCCGCGACTACATCCACGTCACGGATCTCGCCAACGCCCACCTGCTGGCTCTGAAGCGCCTGCGTTCCGGCGGCGGAAGCATCGTCGCCAATTGCGGCTATGGCCGTGGCTACTCGGTGCTGGAGGTGCTCGATTGCGTGCAGAAAGTCACCGGTCGGCCGCTTCCCGTCAGCTATGGCGCGCGTCGGCCCGGCGATGCCGTCGCTGTCGTCGCGAACCCCGGACGGGCGCGTGCCGAGTTCGGCTGGCAACCGGAGCATGACGATCTGGAGCGGATCGTGTCCTCGGCGCTGGCCTGGGAGGAAAAACTGGGCCGGCTGAACAGCCCGGCCCGGTCGCCCGTCAGATAAGGGGCGCGGTGCTTTGCGGCGCCGCGTCGCGGAAATAGCTCAGCGTGGTCTGCGCGTCGGCCGGCCGGCCGAAATGGAATCCCTGGCCGGTCGTGCAGCCCAGTTCCACGAGCTTTTCGGCCTGTTCGGCCGTCTCGATGCCTTCCGCGATCACGTCGAGCTTCAGCGCCTTGCACATGTACAGGATCGCCGAGATGATGTGTTCGGCTTGCGGATCCTCGCCGAGCGAGGAAACGAAGGACCGGTCGATCTTCAGCTTGTCGAAGGAGAAGTCGCGCAGGCGGCCGAGGCTCGACTGGCCGGTGCCGAAGTCGTCGAGCAGGACTTTTATGCCCACGGCGCGCATTTCGTCGATGATGCGCTGCGCCGTTTCCGGGTCGGACATGATGCCTGTCTCGGTGATCTCGATCTCGACGCGCCGCGGGTTGAAATCCGACTTCGAGAGCATCGCCAGGACGGCAAGGCCGGTCATCGGGTCCATGAGCTGCAGCGACGACAGGTTGAAGGACAGGAACACGTCGCTGGGCCAGGCCTTGGCGGTCTCCAGCGCCTTGACGAACAGCAGCTTCGTCAACGAGTCGATGATGTTCGCCTGCTCGGCGAGCGGTATGAACACTCCCGGCGAGATCGGGCCCAAATCCGGGTCCGTCCATCGTGCAAGGCATTCGAAACCCTGGATGGCTCCCGTGCGGATGTCGACGATCGGCTGGAAGTGTGCCTCGATCTCCTCCGCGGCGATGGCCTTGCGCAGCGCCTGCTCGATCTGCGTGCGGCGGCGCATCTCCTCGGCCATTTGGTGCGTGTATACCTGCACGCTGCCCACGCCGCCCTTGCGCGCCTGGTAGAGCGCGGACTCGCACTTGTCGAAAAGTTCGTCGAACCCGTTTCCGGCAAACGGATACTGGCAGAAGCCGAATGAGGCGGACATCCGCACGGTGCGATCGCCCAGGTCGAACGGGGCGGCGAACACCTCGCTGAGCAGGCGGCCCATCCGGTCGGCGTCCTTCTCGAAAAAGCAGGTCGGCAGCACCATGCCGAATGTATCGCCCGTGATGCGTACCAGCGTCGCGTCCTCCGGCAGGGCTGCGGAGATGCGAAGCGCAACCTGGCACAGGATCTCGTCGCCGGCCTTGCGGCCGAACAGGTCGTTGACCGGGCGGAACCGGTCGATGTCGAACACGCCGACAGTGAAGGGCGCTGGATCGTCCGCGCGGCTTGCGATCAGCTTCTCGGTCTTGACCTTCATCCGGCGCAGGTTGCCAAGTCCTGTCACCGGATCGGTCATGGTCTTGCCGTTGTCTTCCTCGTTCCGGATGATCCGTTCGGACAGGTCGATCCGTTCATCCGGGAGCAGACCAAGGCCGGAGCCAGCATAGGTCATTCACGTTACCCTTTAGACGAATGTACACATCCGCGTAGCATCTTTGCGTTAACGGATGGTTTGCCGGTCCGTGTGCAATTGAAATTCCCGTGGAGGGCGCGAATGTGCCGAAAACCGGGGAATGCGGCGCCCGAATCGCCGACCGCGCTTGCCGCGAATCGGCTTCGGGGGTAACCGGAAGCCATGTCAAAGCAAGTCACTCCGCCCGGCTCCGGCGACGGCGCCGGCAAGCAAATCGAGCCTATCGACCTCAAGGCGGCGCTCGAGGAGCGCTATCTGGCCTATGCCCTGTCGACGATCATGCACCGGGCGCTGCCCGACGCGCGCGACGGGCTGAAGCCGGTTCACCGGCGCATCCTGCACGCGATGCGGCTGCTCAAGCTGGATCCGCAGCAGGCTTACAAGAAATGCGCCCGCATCGTCGGTGACGTGATGGGTAAGTTCCACCCGCACGGGGACCAGGCGATCTACGATGCGCTGGTGCGTCTCAGCCAGGATTTCGCGGTCCGCTATCCGCTGGTCGACGGGCAGGGCAATTTCGGCAACATCGACGGCGATAACGCGGCGGCCATGCGCTATACCGAGGCGCGCATGACCGAGGTCGCCACGCTGCTGCTGGAGGGCATCAACGAGGACGCGGTCGATTTCCGCCCGACCTACAACGAGGAGGACGAGGAGCCGGTCGTCCTTCCGGGCGCCTTCCCGAACCTGCTGGCCAACGGATCGTCCGGCATCGCCGTCGGCATGGCGACCTCGATCCCGCCGCACAATGCCGCCGAGCTGTGCGATGCCGCGCTGCATCTCATCGATCACCCGGACGCATCCATCGAGAAGCTGGTGGAGTTCGTTCCGGGGCCGGACTTCCCCACGGGCGGCACCATCGTCGAATCGCGGGAATCCATTCTGGAATCCTATTCCACCGGTCGCGGGGCATTCCGCGTGCGCGCCCGCTGGCACCGGGAGGATACGGGCCGCGGCGGCTACGTGATCGTCGTCACCGAGATTCCCTACATGGTGCAGAAGTCGCGCCTGATCGAGAAGGTGGCCGAGCTGATGCTGGCCCGCAAGATCCCGCTTCTGGAGGATATCCGCGACGAGAGCGCCGAGGATATCCGCATCGTGCTGGAGCCGAAGTCGCGCACGGTCGACCCGCAGATACTGATGGAGTCGCTGTTCAAGCTGACGGATCTCGAGAACCGGGTCCCGTTGAACATGAACGTGCTGTCCGGCGGCATCGTGCCGAAGGTGATGAACCTGCGCGAGGTCCTGCGCGAGTGGCTGGACCACCGTCGCGAGGTCCTGCTCCGCCGCTCCCGGCACCGTCTGTCCAATATCGAGAAGCGCCTCGAGGTGCTGGCCGGCTTCCTGATCGCCTATCTCAACATAGACGAGGTGATCCGCATCATCCGCTTCGAGGACGAGCCCAAGGCGAAGCTGATCGAGCGTTTCGAGCTGTCCGAGGTCCAGGCCGAGGCCATCCTCAACCTGCGCCTGCGCGCCCTCAACAAGCTCGAGGAAGTCGAGATCCGCAAGGAACATGACGAGCTGACCGCCGAGAAGGAAGGCATCGAGAAGCTTCTGGCCTCCGAGGCGCTTCAGTGGAAGACGGTTGCCTGGCAGGTCGCCGACGTGAGGAAGAAGTTCTCCAAGGATACCGAGCTGGGTGCCCGCCGCACCGATTTCGCCGAGGCGGTCGAGATCGACCTGGAGTCGGTCCAGCAGGCGATGATCGAGAAGGAGCCGATCACCGTGGTCGTCTCCGAGAAGGGCTGGATCCGCGCGATGAAGGGCCATCTGGCCGATACCTCGTCGCTGTCCTTCAAGGAGGGCGACAAGCTCAAGCTGGCCTTCCACGCCCAGACCACCGACAAGATCCTCGTCCTCACCACCGGCGGCAAGTTCCACACTCTCACCGGTGATCGCCTGCCGGGCGGACGCGGTCACGGCGAGCCGATCCGCATCATGGTCGACATGGACAACGACCAGGACATCGTCTCGGCCTTCGTCCACCGGCCGAAGGGCAGGTTGCTGCTGGCCTCCGCCGCCGGCAACGGCTTCGTGGTGCCGGAGGCCGATGTCGTCGCCAACACCCGCAAGGGCAAGCAGGTGATGAACGTGAAGATGCCGGACGAGGCCAAGCTCTGCGTGCCGCTGCCCGTGGACGAGGACGGCAATGCCGCCGCCGATCACGTCGCCGTCGTCGGCGAGAACCGCAAGCTGCTGGTATTCCCGCTTGAGCAGGTTCCCGAGATGAGCCGCGGCAAGGGCGTGCGCCTGCAGCGCTACAAGGATGGCGGCATCGCGGATCTGCGCGTATTCGCCCTGGACGAGGGACTGACCTGGCAGGATGCCTCGGGCCGCAACTTCAACCGGGGCAGGGAAGAGCTTCTGGAGTGGATGGGCGTGCGCGCCGCCGCCGGCCGCATGGTGCCGAAGGGCTTCCCGCGCAACGGAAGGTTCTCCTAGCCCGGGTCCGCTAAGCCGCCAGCTCCGTCACCGTCTTCGGCATCACGCCCATCGCCGCGCACCGGGCGCGGATAACGCGCGCTATGGCGATGGCCGTCGGCTCGTCGCCGTGGATGCAGAACGTGTCGATGCGGCTCGGCAGCCGGGTTCCGTCGAGGGCGGCGAGTTCCTGCGCCTCCAGCATCCGCAATGTCCGCTCGGCGGCCTCCTCGGCGTCGCGGATGACCGCGTCGGCCCGGCTCCTCGGCATCAGCCGCCCGTCGGGCATGTAATGGCGGTCCGCATAGGCCTCGTGCAGCACCTGCAGCCCGGCCCGTTCGCCGGCCGCGACCATTTCCGACAGGCAGTTCGCGACGAACAGCAGGTCGCGTCCCGCCGCGCGTATGCCGCGCGCGATCGCGTCGGCCAGTTCCGGGTCCTCGTGCGCCATGTTGTTGAGCGCGCCGTGCGGCTTGACGTATTCGACCTTCGCGCCGCGCGCCTCGGCCAGCGCCTTCAGCGCGCCGATCTGGTAGGTGACCATGTACTCCACCTCGCGCGCCGGCATCGTCATCCGGCGGCGGCCGAAACCGCGCAGGTCGTCGAAGCCCGGATGGGCGCCGATGCAGACCCCGTGCTGCTGCGCCAGTTCCACGGAGCGCGCCATGACCAGCGGGTCCCCGGCGTGGAATCCGCAGGCTATGTTGGCCGACGTGACCAGCGGCATGAGCGCCTCGTCCTGGCCCGTATTGTAGGGGCCGAGGGCTTCGCCCATGTCGGCATCGATGCAGATGTTCCGGTGCTTGGTGTCCATGATGGCCGCATACTGCTGAGCGCGTGTTTGTGTGTCCAATGCATTTGTGATAGCCGTCCTCATGCAACGGGCGCATGGATGGCGGGCTTATGCTGGAACTCAGGGAATTGCGGAATTTCGTCGCCGTCGCGGAGCGCCTGAACATCACCACGGCCGCCCGCGAGGTCAATCTCAGCCAGCCCGCCCTCTCCCGCCAGATCCAGGCGCTGGAGCGCAAGCTGGGTGTCGACCTGCTGGAGCGGGTGGGCAAGCGGCTGGTGCTGACCGCCGAGGGCGCGGACTTCGCGATACAGGCGTCGGAGCTGCTCGAGCGCGCTGCCGATCTGGCCGACCAGGTGTCCCGCAACGAGCTGGAGAACGGCGGCAAGCTGCGCATCGGCGCATCGCCGCAGACGATCTCCTGGCTGGTCTCGCCGGCCATGGCGCGGTTCAGGGAGCATTTTCCCCATGTCGATCTGGTCGTCGGCGAGGGCAACAACGACGCGCTGGTCGAGATGGTCGAGCACGGCGCGGCGCATCTCGTCGTCGCCAATCTCGGCATCAGCAACGTGCTGGCGGCGCAGAAGCTCTTCGACGCCCGGCTCCATGCGGTGCTGCCGCCCGGCCACGCGCTGCAGGGCCGCTCCGCCATCACCATCGACGACATCGCCGACGAGCCGATGCTGGTGATGCGCAACGGCTTTCTGACCCGGCACCTGTTCGAGCAGACCGTGGCCGCGCACGGCATCCGCCCGCGCGTCGTGCTGGAAAGCGAGAGCACCCACACGCTCGCCGCGCTGGCCCGCGACGGTCACGGCGTCGCCATCGTCTCCTCGTCGGCGCAGGATATCCCGCCCTTCGGCCATGCGGTGCGCATCCGTTCCGGCCTGTGCCAGACTTCGGCCGAGGTGTCGGCCCTGTGGAACCCGCGCCGCTACCGCCCGCGGAACCTGTCGCGCTTCCTCGACATCCTTGTCGAGGTCTGCAACGAGCGGCTCACCGGCCAGGCCTGAGGAACACGCCGAGCGCAATCGCTGAGGCGGCGAGGAACACCAGCGCGATCGGGTGCTGCCCGACCGCCGAGACCGAGTGGTTGGTCACGATCAGCGCCTGGCGCAGCGACAGTTCGAACAGCGGCCCGATGACGAAGCCGATCAGGAACGTCACTACCGAGTAGCCGTAGCGCTGCATCACGAATCCCAGCCCGCCGAGCATCAGCATGACCACGACCGAGAAGGCGGTGTCGCGTTGCAGGTATGTGCCGACCACGCAGAACAGGATGATGAAGGGAATGATCACCTGCAGCGGGATGCGCGTGGCGCGCGCGAACAGCGTCAGCCCGGCCCGGCCGACGACAAGCATCGCCAAGCTGGCGACGATCATCGAGACATAGATGCCGTAGATCAGGCGCGGATGCTGCTCGAAGACGAGCGGCCCCGGCTGCACCCCGTGCAGCATGAAGGCCGACACCAGGATCGCCGCCGAGACGCTGCCCGGCAGGCCGATGGCGAAGAGCGGGATCAGGCTGGCCGGCAGCACGGCGTTGTCGGCGGCTTCCGTCGCCGCGACGCCCTTCAGGTCGCCCTTGCCGTATTGGTCGCCGGGCCGCGCCATCCGCTTGTTGATCGCGTAGGAGAGAAAGGCCCCGATGGTCGGTCCGAGGCCCGGCATGATGCCGGCGCCGATGCCGATGCCGGTGGCGCGCAGCGTCACCGGAAACACCCGCCTGACATCCGCCGCGCTCAGCGTCTTGTTGGCCTCGTCCTGGTAGCGGACGTCCTCCGCGTCGCCGCCTTTGCGGGCGAAGAACTGCTGCGTCTGCACCAGCATCTCGGTGAAGGCCAGCATGCCCACCGTCGCCGCGATCAGCGGTATGCCGTCGAACAGCTCGATCATGCCGAAGGTCATGCGCGGCGTCGCGCTTTCCGGGTCGAGGCCGATGGTCGCCAGGAACAGTCCGAACACGCCGGAGATCATGCCGCGCGCAAGCGACGGTCCGGACAGCGCGGCGATGAAGGTCAGGGCGAAGATCATGACGGCGGTCATTTCCACCGGCCCCATCTTCAGCGCGAAGCTGGCCAGCGGCGCCGCCATGAGGATCAGCACCACGGTCGCCACCAGGTCGCCGAAGACCGAGGCGTAGAGCGCCACCTTCAGTGCCCGCGTCGCCTCGCCCTTGCGCGCCAGCGGGTAGCCGTCGAAGGTGGTCGCGGCGGAACTCGGCTCGCCGGGCGTGTTGAGCAGGATGGCGCCGGTCGCGCCGCCGGCCGCGCTGGCCTTGGTCACGCCGACGAGGAAGGCGATCGCCGCGATGGGCGACATGGAATAGGTGATGGGCACGGCCACGGAGAGCGCGGCGGGCCGGCTCAGTCCGGGAATGACGCCGACCAGGTAGCCCAGCAGGATGCCGCCGATCACCGCGAACACGGAATGCGGCTGAAGGGCGTCGGCGGCGCCCTGGAGAAAGATGTCCATGCGTCAGATTCCCGACCAGTCGATCAGCAGCAGCAATGCGGCTGCTGCGCACGTCATTGTCGCCAGCCGCAGCGGCTGGCGGACGCCCAGCGCCAGCGAACATGCCAGCACGAGAATGGCGCCGCCCGGCGTGAGGCCGGCGAAATGGATTGCGGCGACGCCCAGCGCGGTGGCCGCCATCAGGGCCGCAACGCCGCCGAGCCCCTTGCGCTTGGCGGCCTTTGGCGCACCCTTGCGCAGGTCGGTCAGCAGGCCGACGATCGCGAAGATCGCGATTGCGATGACGGTCACGTCGGGGAGCATTCTCGGCGACAGGCCGAAATTGTCGCTTTCGCGGGTGCCCGCGGGGATCACGAGGAACAGCGCGATCGCGCACAGCGCCAGGATGATCCCGCATTCGACGAAAGGCCCGGCGCTCGTGCCGGGTCTTTCGTTCCTGTGTGTGTCGGTGTCCGGCACGCTACTTCATCGCCGCCTTGAACTGGGCGCTCTGGGCGCGGATCTGCTCGTCGAAGGCGTCGCCGGTCAGGATGTAGCTGCCCATGTTGCGGCCGGCCAGCACCTCGAGGACCTTGTCGGACTTGGCTGCGGCCTCGAAGGCCTCGACCAGCTTGGCCTTGACGTCGTCCGGCAGTCCGGCGGGCGCGGCATAGATCACCATGTTCACGCTCGACATGTCGTAGCCGAGGCTGGTGAGCGTCGGCACGTCCTCGAAGCCGGGGATCGGGTTGGTGCCGAGGCCGGCCATTACGGCCAGTTCGCCCGCCTTCGCCTGGGCGTAGTAGGTGCCGGAGCTGTAGGCGAAATCGACATGGCCGCCGAGCGTCTGCGCGACCGCTTCGGCGCCGCCCTTGGTCGGAACCGGCTTCAGCATCACGCCTTCCTGCTCGGCGATCGCCGCCATGACGACGCGGTCGAGCGAGGTGGTGGAGGCGTATGTCAGGCCGCTGTCGCTTTCCTTGGCCGCGGCGATGACGTCCGAGAAGTCCTTCCAGCCCTTGGCCGGCAGGGCGACGATCGCCTCGGGGAAGACGCCGAACGCGCCGATATAGTCGAAATTGTCGATATTGTAGGCGAGGTCGGACGTGTGCGGGTCGAACGACACGGTCGTGGTGATCGCCGCCGCCAGGTTGTAGCCGTCGGCCGGCTTGGACATCAGCGCCGTCAGTGCCAGTCCGCCGCCCGCGCCGGGCTGGTTCTCGACCACGAGGGACTGACCGAGCGCCGTCGATAGCGCGTCGGCCGCCGCGCGGGTGATCGTGTCGACACCGCCGCCCGGGCCGAACCCGACGGTGATGGTGACTTCCTTCTCGGGATACTCGGCTACCGCCGCCCCGGAGGAGGCGATCAGGGCGGCGCCGATCCCGGCCACCATGTTGAAAAGCGAGAGTTTCATCGGGTTCTCCTTGGTCATCGCAAGCTGCAGGTCTCGTACCGCGTAACCTTGGAGCATCCCGATCTATGCTGTCCAATGCATTATGCGCAGCCATATTCATGCGCTCGGTGCATCATCGGGAACGGGAAATTGCAGGAAAGGCGTCCGGACGAGCGTCCGGTGTAGCAGGTTTCGCGCCTGCGCGCCCGCCCGTCTGAAGTAAAGGAGTCCGGGAATCTTTTCGGATCCGGCAGTTCCCGGCTGCCCGGTATGTCCGCCGGACATGGCACGGAAAGGGCGGTGGGCGCCGGGCGGGCAGGAAGGGAACCCGTCCGCGGTGGATGAAATCTGTTCGTTTTCGCCGCTAACACATTGTTCCCGAAAGACTCTCCATTTTCGGGGCACCCGGTTGGTCCACCGTTCCCGCCACGCATCTATCCTTGTTCGCGCCGCATGGTGCGGCGTGGAGGCAGGCGATGCAGTTCGACTGGGCACTGGCGATAGAAAGGAACCGCAGGGACCTGCTGCGCATCCTGCGTGAGTTGTTCGTGCTCGCCGGGCTGGATTTCGAGACGGCTGCCGAACCCGCGTCCGGTCCCGTTGCCGCCCCCGAGGCCGACGCCGGCTCGTTCGCCCCTCCATCGGTCCTCCCGGCCACCCTGCCGCGCTACGCCGTTCTCCACGTCCGCCGCATCCTGCGCTCCGCCGAGGCCGCCGTGCGTCGCCTGATCGTGATCGCCGCGCGCGACATCGAGGTGCAGGTCCGCCATGCGCCTGCCTTGAAGCCGAAGACGGGGCGCGATGGCGGAGGGCCGGTGAAACCGGCAAACGCCGTTTCCCCCTCACCCGACGCGCTGCGCGCGCCACCCTCTCCCGCGAGGGGAGAGGGGAGGAGCGAACCCGCCACCCCCGTCACCGTCACCATCCGCCCCGAGCCGCCGCTGCCGGAAGAGGCCGCGGCATCGGCCCCGCAGCTCGTCCGCGTACCGGTGAACCTTGGGCTGGCCAACATCCGCATCATCCCCGATCCCGAGCCGGAACCGGAGGAAGAGCCGGAAGGGCCGGTGCCGCTCGGCCCCATCCCGGCCTTCCCGCTGGTCGATCCGCGCAAGCGCTTCGATTTCACCCGCCCCCGGCGCCGTTACGCACGCACGCGCCCGCGCATCCGCCTGCTGGGCGACAACCCGTTCCCGGTCTACATGCGCCGCCCGCCGGAGCCGGAACCCGAAATGCGCCTGCCGGGCGATGACGTCCCGGCCGCGACCCTGCTGCGCCGCCTGGTTTCGGCGCGCATGGCGCTGGACAACATCCAGAACGAGGCGCGACGCCTTGCCCGCCACGAGGCGCGCGTCCGCCACCGCCCGCCGGACAGCCGCCGGGTGATCTACACCGCGCTGCGCCCCGGCCCGCCGCCGGGGCACCGGAAGCGGAACCGCCACGCCATCGACGAGGTTCTGAGGGAATGCCACCGCGTGGCGGTCTGGGCCGAGAACGGCGATCCCTGACGGCGGAGAAGCTGCGCGCGGACGGGTGAACCCGCTTCCGGAGACGGGACGCGGGAATGGTGGCGCGCGTCACTGTCTCCCGAGCGGGGCAGGCGAGGGGCATTCGGGCTTTACCGTTCGTTAATCATTCGAATTGACTCGGCCTTAGTAAAGTTCCGTTAACGCTGAGGGTTGCGCCGCGAATGGCGAAGGACCTCAAACAGTTTCGCGTATCGGGTGAACATGCGTTTTCTCCTTCCGGCCGTCCTTGCCGCCGCGCTCGGCGGCTGCACGGCGTCCTCAAAGATGGATGTGCTCGACATCGCGCCCTCCGGCGAGACGGTGAGTTCCATCACTGCGCCCGCGCCCCCGGCACCGGTCGGTGAGGGGGCACCCGTTACCGCGCTGGCTGGCAGCACGCCGGAATCGCCGGCGCGCTCCGCCCTGTTTCCGCCCGAGGTCCTGCCGAAGGAGGAAGTCGCCTTCGTCGCGCCGTCCGGGGCGATCCGTTCCGCGGTGAGCAGGATCCATCCGCCAAGATTCTCCGATGCCAAGCCGGTCAGTTTCGGCCGGGTCACTCCGAGGCATTTCGCGGTTCACGGCGTCGATGTCTCGCGCTGGCAGGGCGACATCGACTGGCACACCCTGCGCAAGCAGGGCGCCAACTTCGCATGGATCAAGGCGACCGAAGGCGTAGATCACGTCGACGACGCCTTCAGGCGCAACTGGATCGAGGCGAAGCGGGCCGGCGTGCCGCGCGGCGCCTATCACTTCTTCTACTGGTGCCGCACCGCGCGCGACCAGGCGAAATGGTTCATCCGCAACGTGCCGAAGGAGGCGGGTGCCCTGCCGCCGGTTCTCGACGTGGAATGGAACTCCCACTCGCGCACCTGCAAGCACCGGCCGGACAAGTCGGACATTCTCGAGAAGATGCAGGTCTTCCTCGACGCGCTGGAGCGTCACTACGGCCAGCGCCCGATCATCTACACCTCGCCGGACTTCTACCGCGACAACCTGCAGGGCCGGTTCCGCGACTATCCCTTCTGGCTGCGCGCCGTCGCCGAGCATCCGCAAAAGGTCTATCCGGGCCGCGACTGGGTGTTCTGGCAATACTCCGGCACCGGTCGCGCAAAAGGCGTGTCCACCCATATTGACCTGAATGTTTTCAATGGTACGGAACGCGACTGGCATGAATGGTTGAGTCGGCGCGTGCGTTGAAACACAAGATTATCGTTATTGAACACTGGGATCTGGCCGAGCCCGATTTCGGCCGGCGGCATCTCGCCGCGCGCGGCTTCGATGTGCAGGTGGTCGAGCCCTGGCGGGGAGAGAGACTGCCCGAGCTGACCGGCGATGAGGCGGGCGTCATGGTGATGGGCGGCCCGCAGTACGTCACCCGAACCGACGAGGCGCCCTACCTACTGGACGAGTTTCGATTCGCCGAGGCGGCGATGGCGAAGGGCGTGAGGACCGTCGGCATCTGTCTCGGTTCTCAGATCCTGGCCCACGTGCTCGGCGCGCGGGTCGGTTTCCACCCCGAGGGCTGCACCGCCCTCGGTTTCTACGACCTGCTGCCCACCGAGCAGGGCAGGGCGTGGTTCCTGGAGGGCATGAAGGTTCTCGCCGGCAATTCCCAGGGCTGGGAGATGCCGTCCGGCGTCACGCCGCTTGCCCGGGGCGATCTTTTCCCCAACCAGGCCTTCGTTGCGGATGGCACCGCGGTGGCGTTGCAGTTTCACCCGGAGGTGACGCGGCCGATCCTCGACCAGTGGCAGGAAGAGTTCGCGTCGCTTGTCGGCAGGCCGGGGACGCAGTCGGTGGAGCAGCAGGATGCCGGCTTTGCCGCGCACGATGCGGCACTGAAGGCCTGGTATTCGGATTTCCTCGATGACTGGTTCGGGCGGCAGGATGACCGGTCCGTTACGGCCACACCACGTACAGGAACTTGTGCCCGTCCTGAATGAAGTTGGCGTTTCGCCCGGTCGCCTTGTCGGTCATCGAGCCGTCGCCGCTGCGCAGGAAGCTCCGCTCCTGGAAGCGGGCGATCGCATCGAAATCGGCCACGATCTCCGATGACACGCCGGCGAATGTGCCGGTCGCCGTGAAATGGATGGTGTAGATGCCGCGGGATCGCAGCCCGATGTCCTCCAGGTCGAGCACGCTGGCCGAACCGCTGCGCATCGCCTCGACCATTCGGATATTGGCTTCGCGTTCGGCCCGGTCGCCGCGCCTGAGCCATTCGCCGCTCCGCATCTCGTCCAGGATCGACTTGCGGGTCATGGTTGCGGCGCGGGCGTGTTCGGCCATTTGCCTGGCTGCGGGGTCGTCTGCATCGCGCGCGCAACGTTCCAGCTTGGCGAGGCTGTCCACGATGTTGCCGCCGTTGCGTGGCGTCGATTTGAATCGGAGGATTTCCTGCAGGGCCGAAACGATTGCCG